>PKTI01000020.1 GCA_002869235.1 Candidatus Parcubacteria bacterium | reverse complement strand
CCTAATCACAATGATAGCTTATACCTCCATAATATATACCATAGCTTATCATGTTTGGGAAATAAACTTCTACATATTCCTATTTGTCTTGATATCAATGCCAATTATCATTGAAATTTTTTCTTTCAAAAACAAATACAACCACCAATTTTGGAATAAACTAGAACTAAACTTTTTCAATTTCAACAAAATAAAACAACTAATAGCTCCAGCTGTATTTATAGCTATAGAAATAATATTGTTTATAGCACTATTCAAAAAAGCTAGCATGGGTGTACTTCGCTCACCTTGGGAAGTTCTCAATTACAAATTTTGGATCATTTTTACTCTCAGCAACATTGCTCTGGTATTTAACCTAATAAACAAAAAATCTATCCGTAATGTATTTTTGTTGTGCCTCCACTTTTTTTTGATAGCTTCCATTGGCATAATAATATACCCACTTGGCTTTGGCTATGATTCCTTCATACACCAGGCAACACTCAATAATATACAAAATACTGGTACTATAGAACCAAGATTGTTTATGTATATCGGTCAATATGGTATTACATTTTTTGCTCATCACCTAAGTCAGATACCCCTAGATATATCAAACAAATTACTCTTGCCTATACTATTTTCCTTACTCTGGCCTAGTGGTCTGTATTATGGCCTAAAATATGGCCTTAACTGGTCATACAAAACTAGTTATATAGCTGTACTTTGGAGTATATTTGTGGGCATCAATTTTGCTGTCATGACCACACCCCAGAGTCTAGCTTTCTTATTTTTGGCCTTTATAATATTTATTCTTCCAGAAATAAACAAAAAGGAAATTAGCTCAAAATTTGTTTTGTTGGTAGCTGTTATGACTCTTACTATCCACCCCATGGCTGGTTTACATCTTTTGATACTGGCTGGAATATTTTTTAGTGTCCGGATAGAAACAAAGTCTATCTTAAAAGAAATACTCAAATACTCTACATTATTGTTGTCTACTATAGTACTTCCTTCTTTCTTGGCCTTATACCAAAGATTAAACGGTTTTGCTTGGTCTGAAATATTTTCAGTAAAATTGTGGCCAATTATTGATTTACCCGGTTTGTCCTGGCAACAAAATTATAATTTCCCCTTAGACCTTGTACACAATATTGGCTCCAACTATATTTGGATATATCTACTGATTACTCTTATAGGTGCCTATATGATAGTCAAAGAAAATAAATTTATATTCTTCAAACGTCTTCTGACTTTTGTATTTATTTTGATAATAAATTACCTAATAGCCAAAATATTTATAAACTTCAATTTACAAATCTCTTATCAAAAAACAGACTATCTCAATAGAATAATATACATGATTGCTTTATCTTTTTTGCCAGTATTTTTGACTTCTATATATTTTTGGATAAAAGATATACCCAAAAACAAAAGTATTGGCCAAAGAACTTGGTTGATAATAATCACAAGTATGTTTGTGGGTATTAGTACTTATTTTAGCTACCCAGTATATGACAAATACCAAAACAGCAAAAGTTTCAATGTAACCAAGACCGATATCAAGACCGTCCAAACAATAGAGCAAGACGCTAATGGAGAAGACTATATTGTCCTAGCCAACCAAATGGTTGGCGCAGCCTCTATAGACCAATACGGCTTTGCTCATTACTACAACAATAATTTTTATTATTCCATGCCTCTTGGCGTAGACAACATCTACCAAAACTATCTAAACATGATAGAAATAAATGCTAGTCGAGAAGAGGCTATTTTGGCTATGGATAAGGCTGGGGTTGATAATCTATACCTGGTAATAAATAATTATTGGCATAGTGCCAAATCAGCCATTCAACAAGCCGAGCAGACAGCTGATGAAAAAATCTTGGTGGATGATGGTGTAAACACAGTCTTTGTTTACAAAAGATAAATAACCCCCTTGCTTTCCCCTTACCAAGGGAGAATAAAAAAAGTAATCAAAAAAAGCCCCCATATTATGGAAGGCTTTTTTTATTTATTCCGGCTAAACTTTATAATACTGCGTCTTTAGCAGCTTTAGCTACTCTAAACTTTACAACAGTCTTGGCAGGAATCTGGATTTGTTCACCAGTGGCTGGGTTGCGGCCCATACGAGCAGCTCTATCTTTTTTGACCAATTTGCCAATACCAGGAATGACAAATTCGCCACTTCCTTTTACTTCGCTGTAAGCTAGTTCAGCAAAAGTGTCCATGAAACTTGTAACGTCTTTTTTGCTCATACCTGTCTTTTCGGCAAGAACATTAAAGAGTTGTGATTTTGTTAATTTTGCCATAAGCGTAATATTAATTATTTTAACTTATTAAATCACTTAAAAATATAGCATAAATAAAGGATTTTGTTAAATATTTTATATCCACAAGTCAATTTTTCTATACACAAACTACTATAGATGTCAAGGTTTTTGACAAATAAAAAACCCGAACATAGTCCGGGTAAGCTCTAAAAACGATCAATTGTTGTTCAGCATCAACAGCTGGTCTTCGGTCAAACCGCTAGGAGTGACCGCGGGTTTCTTGTTGTCTTTCTTTTGGTTTTTGGGCTTATCACCCTTGTTTTCCTTGCTTTTTTGCGACATTATCACTCCTCCTGGTTGCTTAGCAACCAAAATAGGGAAAACCCTCAACTGGCATGAAACGGACGCTACTTCCTCCTCCTTGGCTTTTTTGAGCGACCCCACTCCAGGCTTGACTACCCTAAGTAGCCATCAAAACCCTGGTCAAGCAGGCATCGCTACAAACAGGATAAGTCTTTCCCCCGACTCCAAGCTTGCGAGTGGTCTCATTTCCACACTGACACATCATAAGGCCTCCTTTTGGGAAAAACACAAGGTCCTACTTTTTTGATCGTCTATTTTGGAATGAACTTTGAAAACAAAAAAATCGCCGCTAGGGCGATCTATAATTTCTAGTTGATACCTCTTTGCTTAGCTTACAACACTAAAAATCACGACCGCCTAACGGTTGCAATAGAATAATGCTAATAATGCTAATCAAATTTTTCAACATATTGTTTTACTTATATAAAATTATAGAAAAAAGAAAAAAATATGTCAAATAAAAAAGGGCGAGCCAGGCTCACCCAAATAGTATTCTAGAAACAAAGAGTCCTCATGAAAGCGGAAGTGACATCAGCGATGTGTTGTTCTCTGACCTTTGTGGCCACACGACCTTTGCAGGCGTCATGCCCACAGCAAGGCAAAGTGATGTTGCCGCAATTGACGTTGACATGTGCCATCTTCTGACACGACTCACACTTGGAGCCACACTTGACTCCGTTGCTAAAAATGACCTCCGTTGGTCCCTGCTTGCCTTTCATCTATCCTCCTTGATGCTACGTCCCCGCAGCAATAGTAGCTAACCAGCCTCCGGCTGGATACGATTGGCATTGAGCAGATTGTTGGCCATCCGCTCAACTTCACGCTCACACTCGCTGCTTTCGCAGCAATCCTGGGTAATCGGCCCCCTGGTTACGATCCTGGTGGCATGGTCCCCGCAGTTGAAGCAAAAGCTTTCCAGTTCCTGCCTCTTGGCAAGATTCAAACGTCCAAACTGTGCCACGACACTCCTCCTTGTTTTTTGTTCCCTAATTACGAGTGAACTGCCTTGAAAGACCTCCTTTCTAGAATAATGTAAAAGAACGATTACTAAACAAAAAAGTCGCCACTTTGGCGACTTCTAAGTTTTTGCTCTAGTTAGTACAAATACATCAAAACATTAGGTCGCCTTCTGACAACTCATAAAGTAAAATGATGTAATCATCTTGCTCAATTTTGTTTTGCGTGTATTCATACTTAATATTAGCTTATCATAGCGATAAAATAGGGTCAATATTTAGTTCTCCACATCAAAGTCCAAAAAGAAGCCATGTCTAGCCCTATCACGATATTGAGGTTTTTTTAAATTAAGAAAATCTATTATGCCAACTGGGCTCAAATCATAGCCCTCTATTTCTACATTTTTGCCATCTACCAAAGCTGTAGCCATGACTGGTTGCGGCTCTCCAATAGCATAAGCCAATTTTACCAAAACTTCATTAGCTTGGTGTTTTTTTAATATTTCCTTGGCTAGATAACGAGCCATATAAGCAGCTGAGCGATCTACTTTGGTAGCGTCTTTGCCAGAAAAACAACCTCCGCCAACAGGTATTTGTGGACCATAATTGTCAGCTGTTATTTTTCTACCTGTCAAACCAGTGTCAGCCTCAAAGCCTCCTTGGATAAATGGTCCAGCTGGATTGACATAAACTTTTTCAAATTCAGGAATAACTGGTTTGATTATTTCTTCAATAATATCTTTTTTGAATTTTTCAAAATCATCCACATCTTTATGCTGGGTAGAAACAACTACTGCTTTTACTTTGTCCCCCAAAAGAGTGACCTGGGCTTTACCGTCTGGCATTAGCAATTTACTAAGAGGGCTTTTGTTTTCCTGACGTACTTTTTCCAAATTTCTGACTAGCTTGGTGGCCAATACATGCTCTTTGGGCAACAGCTCCTCTGTTTCATTGCTAGCATAACCTACCATAATACCCTGATCGCCAGCTCCGCCAGTATCAACTCCACGAGCAATATCTGGGCTTTGTTGAGTAATATTTATATTTACTTTCAAATTATCATCATAACCTATTTCTTTATACACTTGCCTAGCTATTTTTTCTACATCAAGCTTGGCATTGCTGGTCAATTCTCCCATGATACTGAGCTGACCATGACCACCTAATACTTCTACAGCCACGCGGCTATTTGGATCCTGACGCAAACATTCGTCTAATATAGCATCTGATATTTGATCACAAACCTTGTCTGGATGACCAAAAGTAATATTTTCCGCAGTTTTTAACATATTTTTCTTTTTACTAATTAAAAAAACTTCTCAACAGAGAAGCAGAATGATAAGACTAAAATCATCTGTCCCTGTGTTAGGGTTGGACTTAGCACCGTTCCTTGGATAAGGATGGTTGCTGGCGGATTGTCGAGCCAATTCTCTCCCCGCTCTCTTGATAAAATTATTAAATTGTAAAGTGTGATTTTTATTATATACTATTTTGCCAGAAATCACAAATAGTGAGATAATATAAATAAGAAATAATTAATAAAAATAATTTATGTTTCACGAACACGCCAGTAGAAGTCTACTAAAATCAGCTACTTGGTTTACATTGGCTTTTGCTATAACTTTTGTAAGTCTGTCTTTGATAAATCAAGACTGGAAAACAGGTTTATTGGAATCAATAATAGTCCAGGCGCTCAAAAGTATTGTCTATTTTGTCCATGAAAGATTATGGAATAAATCAAATTATGGACAAAAACTCAAAAAACCATCTATAGTTATGAAATAGTATGAAATTATCGGGATTACAAAAATTTATTCTCAGAAAAACTTGGGAAATAAAAAAAACAAAAATATCCCGTGATAATTTTTATTCTTTTTATGATAAAATAAAAACAGCCCCTGCCAAAAAAATCAGAGCCAATATAATAACCAAAAGTATAGAAAGGCTTATAGAAAGAGGTTTGGTGATAGGCTTTGGCGAAAAAACTCAACACAAACTATTTATTACGCATATAAAACTAACTCCTTTGGGCAAAAAAACTGCCCAGAAACTTCTGGGACAGCAAGCAGAATTACCTTTTAAAAAATCTAGAAAAACTAATCGATAACTACTTTGGTACCTAATTGAGCCCACCAATAAAGCTCGCCCATGTGTTCATAATCTACATTGACGCAACCATGGCTCATGGGTTGACCAAAGTTGTCATGCCAATAAGCACCGTGAATATAGTAGCGGTATTTTTGTGTTGTAAAATGAAGATTCCACTTGGTGTTTGGATAATCAAAATCCGCACCACCATAATGTTTGACTGGAACTTTGGCTAATATTTCAAACTCTCCTTCTGGTGTGGGCATGCTGGCCAAACCACTGGATATAGCAAAAGAATCCATCAACTTACCATCAAAATAATAAGATAAGTTTTGTGTGTCCAAGTCTACCTTAATCAGTTTTTCTAATTGCACATCTTCAGTGCTCAAAGGATCATAACTAGCAGCTACTTCTGTGCCGTCCAGGTACAAATCACCGTCTGTATCTGGATTCATCAAGTCAGTACCTATTGCTAACTCCCAAGCATCATTGAGATAATCGTTATCTGAATCAACTTTAATCAATTTTTGTCCATTGCCGTGGCGTGGAGAATAACCATATTGAATTTCCAAACTATCCTTGAAGCCATCACCGTCTGTATCTGGATTATTGGGATCAGTAAAATAAATATTTATTTCATCCTCATCCAAGAGACCATCATAATCACTGTCAGGAACTTGCGCTCCTACCAAGGTAGGAAATAAACCAAAAATTAAAGTAATTGATAGTATTTTTCTTATCATAAACACATTATAACACATTTTTATAATCTTGACTAAAAGGCCTTTTTATGCTATGTTAGGCGAGTTAACCCGATAAACCTCGCCCTTTCAAACCTAAGCTACGTAAAGGAGGTGATGCCTAAAACCGGTTCATGGAGGAAACGGTTGGCATAAGCTGACCATAGTCTAAAACAATCAACCTCTTAAGGGGACACCAGTGCCGAAATCCAACCCCACCGACATTCGCGTTGCATCCGCCTGGAAGCTCTTGATGAGCGCTCTTGGGACCAAACGAGTCCCGACAAACAAGGAAGAAGCCATCAAGCTCGTCGGCGAGCTGCGCGATAGCTGGCGTTTTTATCGCCAGCCCACACCCAACTATCCTCACAAGTACCCCAACCTCACTCGAGCCGCCAGTTGTGGTAGCGATGTGGAGCAGAGCATCCTCAGGCTCTACCAGCACGGCGCCGACGATGAGGTGCTTGATGTCCTGCTCAGCAGACTCTGCAAGCCGGTGAAGGTTCTCAAGGATCTGGACGACTTCAGTCGCCTGATCATCACGATCCAGGGCGCCGTCCGAACCGGCAAGAACCAGAAGACACGAGCAGCTGCCGCCATCGTAGCCAAGAAGGAAACCAACCAGGCCCCCGAGGCCACCCGTATCAAGGTCCGACGCAAGAAGCGTTCCCAGAAACGAGTGGCGCGAGCCTAATCGGTAGACCGTTGCCCCGCCAGGTGCATTTTGCATCCCCAGCCCGACATAGCACCTGGCGGGCTTTTTTTATTTATTTTATCTATTGACAAAATAAGTAAAATATGATACTATATATTTGCTGTTTCAGTGGGTTGTAACAGCAACCCGTGCAGACAAGTGCTTACCGCCGAACCGAGATTCTCTCAACGAAAGCGAGGCGCTCTATGCCGGACCATCCATGCCCTGTCGCCTTTTAGGCAGGGCTCTTTTTTTTGACAAAAATAAAAGATAATGTTATAAATAAAAATAATATAAAATATATGAATAGACACGAAATTGTCCAAATGTATATGAACCTATGTTCAACCGATAAAGGTACCTGGAAAGACCGATTGGGGCAGTTTTTGTATTATATAAAATAAATAAATTACGCTTGTAATATAAAAAAACTGCCTCAATTCGGAGGTAGTTTTTTATTGTTCTTTACAAGCAAAGGAGTCTATCGTGTCCAAGCAAGTCGTTTTCCTCAGGGGTAAGAAAGTAATTCTCCGCCCCTTCAACAAAGCCACTGACCTGGAAACTTTTTGGCGCTGGATCAATGATCCGGCTATCCAACGCTTTATGACTGGATATACTCCGGTCGAGCTCGTAGCTGAAGAGCGTTGGTTTGACCAACACCCTGATCGCAAAAATGCTATAGCTTTGGCCATTGAAACGCAAGAAGGCCAGCTCATTGGCAACATGGGACTGCACCAGATTGACTGGGTGTCTCGTTTTGCTACTACCGGGGCTATGATCGGAGAGGCAGAATTTCGCGGCAAGGGCTATGGCACTGACGCCAAAATGACTTTGCTCAACTATGCCTTCAATCATTTGGCTCTGCGCAAAATCCTATCCAAGGTCTTGGCTTTTAATGGCCGCAGCCTCCGCTATAGCCAAAGATGTGGCTACCGAGAAGAAGCTAGACTCAAGGACATGTATTTCCGAGATGGCGAGTACCACGACGAGGTCATACTCTCTGTTACCAGAGATATCTGGCTGCCTCTGTGGGAAAGTTACCAAGCTGAAGAATAATTAAGCCCGTATCAATTTGATGCGGGATTTTTTTAATTAAAAAACAAAAGCTAACAACTATTGACAAAAATGGCAAAATATGCTATGATTATATATCCGTTTGAGGCCATGCTTATTGGCCAAAAATGGTGTTCCTGACACTTTTTTCAACGGGAGGAAGAACCGTGAACAAGCTGATCATCGCCATCATTTCGATCCTGATCCTCGTTCCCCTGATTGCCTCGGCTGCGTCGACGCCGGCCGACTCCATCCAGGTCTACGGCTTCGCCAGCAACACCAGCACCTTCGCCGACGACAACGGCGCCTACCAGTGGGACTGGAGCCGCTTCGGCTTCCGGGCCTACACCGGCGACCACGTCATGGTCCGCATGGAATACGACGTCTCGTCCAACGCGATGAAGTACTCCTACATGGAGCTCATGACCAAGAAGGGCTCCTGGAAGCTCGGCGCACAGTACGGCCGGTGGCTCATCCCCTGCATGTACAACTGGCCTGGCCCCTCGTCCCTGCCCATGACTCGCTGGAGCTACTCGCAAAGCGACCTGTCCGTCTACGGTACCGGCCTTTCGGCCTACGCCAAGACTGGCAACTTCAAGCTCCAGGCGGGCAACTTCAACAACGGCGACAGCTACACGGCCAACCTCGGCTACGGACCCATCAACGCCTGGTGGACCCAGGACGAAGGACAAGGTCTCTTCTTCAAGGAGACCTTCCACCCCTGGATCAACCTGTTTGTTGGTTGGACCAACTACGAGGACCGACCGGGACGTGACTTCCCCGAACGGCGCAACAGCGCCTTCATCCAGAACCACGTCCGCCTGGGCGACCAGATCCGCGTGTACACGCACTACGACCTGGGCGACCATCGCGGAGCCTTCATCGGCGGCGTGAGCTACATGCTCTTCTCCGGCGACGTGGAGAACACCATCGGTGTCTTCTACGACAGCAACGAGCTGTGGCAGGCCCGAGTGGCCTTCAGCTTCAACCAGGTGCTCCGCTAGGAGCATAGAAAGGAAGGAAGCCCCATGGGCAACAAACACCCCCTGCTCCAGCTGACGATGTGCCTACTTGGCCTGATCGTCCTCATGACGGTGACCATCACCGCCTGCAACCGAGACAACGAGCAAGAAGTCGCTCACAACGACTTCGAGGCCCTGATCGAGACACAGTCCGTCAACATCGACGGCGAAGACCTGAAGATCCGCTACAAGTCCGCCAAGGACAACGAGCCGATCTGGCTGGTCTACAACCAGAAGTTCGAACGGGTACACCTCGAAGTACCCGGCGACAATACGATCGGCTTCTCGGACGAGGTCACTGATCGTCTGGTCCAAGAGATCGCCTGGCTGACCACCACGGTCGGCTCATCTCCCCTAGGAGATACTGGCTACTACTTCAGCTACGAAGGCCAGTTCCCGATCTGGGGACCCTACCATACCTTGGGTCCCGATGGAGCCGCCCGCTGTCTGTTCTTCGCTGAGAACGCCCGGCTGGACGCCACGACCAACACGATCTACGCCATCGGCCGCAAGGACGAGGCTCAGCTCTACAACCTCTACCCCGAGGATCTGGCCGCCGAGGTGGCCAAAATCCACGGCAACTGGCTCGACGAGTGACACCGAGAGCCAACCCGTTGAACACACCCCGGACCCAAAGTTTGCATCGCGCAAATGGAGGGTCTGGGGTTTTTATTTTATTTTTCTTTTTCGACGACTAGCATTTCTACCAAAACGATGTGCCTCGTCTCTACTTTGGAGCAAGACATCTTTGAGATTGTTGGCTAGATCTTTAAAAGCTTTTGAAGCTCCTCTGCTAAAAATTAACTTGTCACCGCTATATTTTGAGATTCCTACAATAGGAATATTTATATTTTTTGATCTAAGTAGTTGACTGACAAAATCAACTTGTGGTTTACCGCCATCTATCATCATGATATCTGGTTTGGGCCACTCTTTGTGTGCCAAACGTCTACTAATCACTTCCTCCAATGCTCTTAAGTCATCATGACGAGGAGCTGTTTTTATTTTAAACAATCTGTATTCAGCCTTATCTGGCAAACCACCAGAAAAAACCACCATAGCTCCATAAGGTTCCTTACCAGTCAGATGAGATATGTCATAACCCTCCACTCTATTAACTGCGCCAATATTGATATCCTCACGGCTAATCAAGGCTACATCTTGGATATGCTTCATTGATTCAGCCTGTTCAGGGCTCTCTTTGCTCAATTTTTTGAGTAACTGTTTTTTCTTGCCAGACAAAAATAAGATAATATTTTTTATGTTTTCCTGATACTCTTTTTTGCCTATCTTGTCTACACAAATACCAGCACACATACCTATTTGATACTCAAAACAAGGTTTTCCTTGACTTGCTTGGCAAGTACTCCAAGGAAATATTCGTCTGATAATCTTGAGAGCTGTCTTGGCTAAGTGTGCAGATTGGTAAGGCCCAAAGACATGAGCTTTATTGGTAGGAAATTTTTTGAGCTCTCTGGCCCTGACCAACATTGGATAGCTGTATTCTCTTTTTGGAATCACTATGTATATAAAAGATTTGTCATCTTTTTGTACTACATTGTACTTGGGCCAATACTTCTTTATTTCATTGGCCTCCAACACTACACTATCCAAGATAGTTTCTGTTTCTTTGTATTTTATATTGTGCGCCAAAGAAACCATTTCCTCTATACGAAGATCTAGCAACTTTTTTTGAAAATATTGAGCAATGCGTCTTTTGAGTGAAGTAGCTCGGCCAACATAAAGAACATCGCCTTTCTGGCTATACCAATAATAGACGCCAGGTGAGTTGGGAAATTTTTTGGCTTTTTCTTTCAAGTCCATATTATTTCAATTGAGGTGCCAAATATTGTCCAGTCACAGAGGCTTCCGTGTCAGCTATATCTTCTGGTGTGCCTTTGGCAACCAGTTTACCACCACCTTCTCCACCTTCTGGACCAAGGTCCAAAAGATAGTCCATAGATTTGATCATATGGAGATTGTGCTCGATGACAACTACAGTATTGCCCCGTTCAACTAATTTGTTCAGTACTTGGAGCAACATTTCTATATCATGATAATGAAGGCCGACCGTTGGCTCGTCTAGAAGATACAAACTACGCTTGCCCAAAGTATGAGTCAGTTATCTGGCTAGCTTGATACGCTGTGCTTCACCACCAGACAAAGTAGTAGCAGATTGACCAAGTTCCAAATAACCAAGGCCCACTTCCTGCAAAACCTTGAGCTTATCCGTAATACGATAATTACCTTCAAAATATTTTACTGCTTCATCTATAGTTAGCTTCAATACATCGGCAATATTTTTGCCTTTGTGTTTTACTTGGAGAGTTTCACGATTATATCTCTTGCCATGACAAACATCACACTCTACATAAACAGCTGGCAAAAAGTGCATTTCTATCAACTTGTAACCAGCGCCATCACAAGACTCACAACGACCGCCTGGACGATTGAAAGAAAATCTAGACAAAGTATAAGCTCGTTCACGAGATTCTGGCAACATAGCAAAAAATTCTCTTATCGGGGTAAATATCCCTGTGTAGGTAGCTGGATTGGATCTAGGAGTACGACCAATTGGTGATTGATCAATTACTACAACCTTGGCCACATACTCATTGCCTTCTATTCTAGTGACATCTTGTAATGTGTACTTACCAGGGCGCGCTTTGATGGCGCTAAGATTTTTGTACAAAACATCATAAAGCAAAGTAGACTTGCCTGAACCTGATACACCAGTGATACCCACCAATTTACGCAAAGGTATTTCTACTTGTAGATTCTTTAGATTGTTGGCTCTAGCACCAATAAGCTTGAGTTTTTCGGTAGTTTTTTCTCTACGTCTTTTGGGAATAGCTATTCTCTTGTCTCCTACCAAATAATCAACTGTTAGGGATTTGCCATTATTTTTGGTATCCAAAATTTTGTCAGTTGGACCGTCAATCACTATCTCACCGCCATGCACACCAGCCAAAGGTCCCAAATCTACCAAATAGTCTGATTCTATAATAGTTTGTTCATCGTGCTCTACTACTACCACTGTATTCCCCTTGTCTCTCAATGACTTTAGGGTTTGAATAAGTCTGGCCGTATCTCTTTCATGAAGTCCAATAGTCGGCTCATCAAGCACATAAAGAGTCCTGGATAGATGTGAACCAATTTGAGAAGACAAACGTATTCTTTGTGCTTCACCACCAGACAAAGTGTGGGCTCTCCTATCTAGGGTAAGGTAATTCAAGCCTACCTTGAGTAAAAATTCCAAACGACTAATTATTTCTATGACAACTGGCTCGGCAATGGCTCTATGCTTTTGTGGCATTTTGTCAAAATAATTTTGGAAAAAATCATGTAGCTTATCTATTGGCCAAGTGACAATTTCTCCTATATCTTTCTTGTTTACTTTGACAGACAATGCTTCTGGCCTAAGTCTCTGACCTTTGCAAGCCTGACACTCCTCGTCTTTTTCCCAGCCAACCAAACCAAGACCATGACAGGTTTCGCAAGCGCCATGAGGACTATTGAATGAAAAAAGTCTAGGTTCTACTTCTGGAAAAGAAAAATTATCATTGGGGCAAGTCCAGTTGGAAGAAAGTAATGTTTCTTCAGCTTTTTTGGATCCATCGTTAAACAATGCAATCAAAACTCCTTGGGCATAATCCAAGGCATTTTCTACTGCTTCAAACAAACGACTCTGATCTGATATCAAAACTTTATCAACCATTATATCTATATCGTGTTTTTTGTATCTGCTGAGTTTTACTTTTTCATGCAAGCTAAGCATCTTGCCATCTATTCTAGCTTGGCTATAACCCAAGGAAAGATAATCATAAAGCAATTGGTAATATTCCCCTTTGCGTCCACGGACAACTGGTGCCAAAATAGTAACAAACTTATCCTTTCTTTCTCTAGCTTTGTTGCTGATTATATCAGTTATTTCATCTACAGTTAGCTTTTGAATTTTGTCTCCACAAACTGGACAAAATACTTCACCTAAACGAGCGTACAAAACACGAAGGTAATCATAAATCTCCGTCAAAGTGCCAACTGTAGAGCGTGGATTGTGACTCAAAGATTTTTGGGCAATGGAAATAGAAGGAGCTAGTCCAATT
>PKTI01000053.1 GCA_002869235.1 Candidatus Parcubacteria bacterium | reverse complement strand
GTTGTCCAACCAATGTTTGATGCGATCAACTTTCAAATTGGCTTCCTTACTATGAGGATTATAGGTGCCCAAAATTTCCAAATGGTCACCATAAGTATCTTTGGTTTTCTCAGAAACAACTACCCTATAAATAGGTAATTTCTTTCTGCCAACTCTTTGTAATCTGATAGCTAACATTTACAATATTATGCTTAATAATTAAAAATTTATCAACGGGCTGAATATTACTATAATGGCTTTATTTTGTCAACGCTTGTGTAAATCACCACCTAGACTCGCCCATAGATAAAGATGTATAATAAAAACCAGTTATAAAAAATTAAACTCGAGCTAAAATGGAAAAAGATTTAAAAATTGGTTTTATTGGTCAAGGATTTATTGGTAAAAACTATGCTGATGATTTTGCCAAAAGAGGCTATGATATTATACGTTATGATATAGACCAATATGCTGAAAACAAAGAAAAGATAAAGGATTGTGATATTACTCTTATTGCTGTACCTACACCCTCTACTCCTTCTGGTTTTGACGATAGTATTATAGAAAAAGTTTTGCCCCTGATAGGCAAAGGCAAGGTGGCTGTCATAAAATCTACTATCAAAGTTGGTACTGCCAGAAAAATGCAAAAAAAATTTCCTGACATAATTGTCATGCATTCACCAGAATTTTTGACAGAAAAGACTGCTGCCCACGATGCACAAAACCCAGATAGAAATATAGTTGGTATTACTGACCCAGAAAATAAAGACCTTTATAAAAAAGCTGAGTTAGTCTTGTCTGTTTTACCACCAGCGCCATACAGCCTAATCACCAAGGTAGAAAATGCCGAGATGATAAAGTATGGAGGCAATTGTTGGTTTTATGTTAAAGTAATATTTATGAACATACTCTACGACCTAGCACAAAAATATGACATTGACTACGACGTGGTCAAAGACGGCATGATGCACGACCTACGTATCGGCCCTACTCACCTACAAGTTGTACATCAGGGTGGCCGTGGAGCTGGTGGTCATTGTTTTATCAAAGACTTTGAAGCATTTATAGAAATGACTAAAGAATTTGATCTGCCAGAGCATCTAGAAATCTTGGAAAAAATAAGAAACCTCAATTTGGACTACCTGCGTTCTAGTGGGAAAAACCTAGACCTTATCAAGGGTGTCTACGGAAAATAAAATCCAAACAAAAAAATACCCCGTGGACGAACCGACGAGGTTTAAACGAGGAAGAAGTCTAGAGCTGCATTAGGCAGCGCAGGAATCCCCCTTGGGGAGAGGCTTGATCTTCTCGGCGACGTGCGCCTCGACCTCGATGGACTGGATGGTGGAGAGCGCCACGGGGCGCCTCTTGCCCTTGCAGTCCTTGACGACCACCTGCCTGGAGTTGATGTCCTGGACGGCATCCACATGGATCTCCTGGCCCCGATGGGGCTTGATGGCGAGAACCGCCCCGGTATTGAAGATGCTGCGGTAGCCGTGGTGGCGAGCCTGCTTGGCGAGAATGGTCACGGTGGTGCTCGAGGTCTGAGAAGAGTTCTGCATGCGCGGCTTCCTTCCGCTGAGGTTAGTGTCAATTGGCGAAGATTTTCTAAAAAAGCCTCCTTTCGGCTGGAGTGAACGTTGCCCATCTTACGACGGGTGATAATATTCATCATAAAAACTTTAATGCCTTTTGTCAATAAACAAAAACCCGCTCATTGGCGGGTTTTTATATTTTTGTATATTTTTTGACTAAGCTGCTATTTCATCTGCTTCTTCAAAATTCATAGAAAGAAGCTTGGAAACACTATCATCTCCCATAGTCACACCATAGATAATCCTAGCTTGATGCATAGTGGCTCTGTTGTGGGTGATGCCAATAAACTGAGTCTTATCTGATAATTCTTCCAAAATTTCTACAAAACGTATTGAATTAGCCTCATCCAAAGCAGCATCTACTTCATCTAGTACCACAAATGGCGATGGGTTGTTGGCAATAATAGCGCAGATAAGAGCAATAGAGGTCAGTGCCTTTTCTCCGCCAGAAAGCATATTGATGCTAGAAACCTTTTTCCCTGGAGGTACGGCTTTTATTTCAATACCATATTGTTTTTTTATTTTTTCATCTTTTTCCTCTTCATCTTCTTCATCGTCTATATCTTCATCTTCTTCATTTTTTGATTTTTGGGTTTTTATTTCTTTTATATCCAAAATCATCTCCGCCTTACCACCACTGAATAATTTTTTGAAATACTTATCAAAAAGCTTGTTGATGTTCTTGAATGATTTATCAAATTGATTGGATATTGTTTCCTCCAAATCTTTGATAATTTTTTCCAATTTTGAAATAGCCTCTTCCAAATCACCAGTTTGTTCAGACAAAAAATCATGACGCTCTTTGACTTCTTTATATTCATCCAAAACTGCTTCGTCGATACCACCGATAATACTAAGTTGGTTTCTCAAGTTAACAATTTTATTTTTAAAATCCGCCACATCAATGTCTTCAACATCCTTAAGCTCCAACTTGGGAAATTCTTCCAAAATTTCTTTGTTCAGATCTTCTTGTCTTGTCTCTAATCGAGCCAAGCTAACTTTTATCTCATTGAGCTGATTATTTTTGGAATTAAAATCTGCTTGAATATGACGAAATGTTTTTTGTGATTCAACTAGGGCTTGTTTTTTACTTTCTTCTGCTTGATTGAATTCTTTTATATCTTCTTCAATTATCTTAAGAGCCTGTTGTTTGTTTTCTATCTCTTGGTTCAAATCTTCCAGTTTTTTCTTATGCTCTCCTGCATCAACCTTGCCTTCACTGGTTTTTTGTTCTGACTCTAGTTTACTGAGCTCTACTTGATCTTTTTTTATGTCAGCCTCAATACTACCTAGCTCATTTTGCAAAACAGCCACCTTGGTTCTAGCCTCACTTATTTCTGAGACTAGGTTGTCTTTGGTGCTAAGCAACTTATTGAACTCTTCCTGCCAATTATTATCTTTTTTTGGTTTACTTATTTTTTGTTTCAAGCTAGCTATTTCTTTGGTAATTTCAGCTGAAATATTGCGTAAATCAGCCAAAGACTCTAAATCTTCTATGTTATTTAAAGTATTGTTGAATTCTTCTTGTCTTTTCAAAATTTTATCCAAATCAACTGATAAATCATCTAGAGAAACCTCGCCATTTTCTTTGACCAGCTTTTCTTCTAGACTACTAAAATCAGCCAAAATTTCTTCTCTCCTCTTTTCCAAAGATGATAGTTCATCTTGAGAAACTTTCAGCTCACTTTGTTTTTCTTTGTAAGACAGTTCTTTTTCGGCAATGGTTTCCTTGGTGTTGCTAAGCTGTTTTTTGAGCCAAACCAAGTCACTACGACCACTAGCGGCCAACTTTAGATCGACTTGGCCTTCCAAAATAGTTCTTTCTTTCAGCAAATTATTAAGCTCGTTTTGTTTTTGACTTAGTTTGTCCTGAAGCAACTGAAAATTTTCTTGTAGATAAGAAGATCTTTCCTCTTTTTCTAATTCAGTTTGAAGTTCTATCAATTTTTGGTTGAGGTCTGAAACTTCTTTCTGTAAACCATCATGATTGTTTTTGGTATAAGACAAATCTTTATTCAAGCTATTGGTCAAAAAGCTATAGTAATCAGTTTGGAGCTCAAAAAGTTCTGTTTGTATCTTTTCTCTTTTTTCCAATTTACCAACTTGACGAGTCAAGCTCCTTAAGCGTGGCGAAAGCTCTGCTAATATTTGATTTGTTTGTTCAAGATTATTTTTAGCGTTTATCAATTTGTTTATAGATTGGTTTTTTTTGATCTGAAACTGTCTTACACCAGTAGCTTCATCAAAAAATTCCTTACGCTCAGATGAAGAAGATGTAAGAATCGTATCAATCATACCCTGGCCAATAACACTATAAGTCTTTTGACCAAAATTTGCCTTGGCCAAAAGAAGTTGTACATCAAACAAACGAACTTTGTTGTTATTGATCAAATATTCACTTTCACCATTACGATCAATTTTTCTAGTTATTATAATTTGCTCATAATCTACGTCTGCTTGCTTATCTTTATTATTTAGATACAAATCAACCTGAGCAAAACCTAGGCGTCCTTTTTTGTCAGAACCAGAAAAGATCACATCTTCTGCTTTTTTGCCGCGCAAGGTTTTGACGCTTTGTTCACCCAAAACCCAACGAACAGCATCAGCAATATTTGATTTTCCAGACCCATTAGGCCCAACTATAGCTGTAAGTTGTCGATTAAAAATAAGCTCTGCTGGATTAGCAAAGGATTTAAAACCCTGAATTTCTAATTTTTCTAGATACATAAATAAAAATAATGCCTTAATAGACGGTAATATTTTAGCATATTTAAGCTCAAAAATAAACTAAAAGCCTTGACAAAATAGATAAAATATGATATGATAATATATTAAATTCGGCACCTTTCCACCCCAACCCTAGAAGTTTCTAGGCCAATACCCAATATTCGTTGTTGTTGGAGGCAAAAACCCTGTCTGGAGGAAGACCACATGAAGAACCTGACATTGATCGCCATCGCCATCATCCTGCTCACCCCCGTGTTCGCCAACGCCCAGTACTTGACCACCGAGATCTACCCCCAGGGTCAGCTCTTCATCGCGGGCGGCATCAGCCAGGACAACGGCCTGAAGGTCGACGCCTGGACCAACGTCGGTTCCGAGATCGGCACCACCATCGGCGCCAAGTTCACCAACCCGCTGGACATCCAGCACCTCGACTACCTCAAGATCGGCCTCGGGCCGAGCATCATGACGGTCGTCAACGAGATTTCGATCCCCGCCGAAGAGCTCCTGCTCTCCAGCGAGACCCAGGATCTCGGCTACCTGAACTTCGACATCGCCTTCGGCGCCAACTTCGGCCAGCTCAAGTGGAGCAGCTACACCATGTGGCAAATGAGCCAGCACGACTCGATCGATGATTTCTGGTTCAGCCGGAACACCGTCGCCTACGGCGATGCTCCCTACGGCTTCTTCGGCCACTGGAAGAAATCCGGCGACAACCCGCTCGAGCCCTTCTGTGGCTTCTACTACGATCTGGGCCACACCGGTCCCGTCGCGTCGAGTCAGCTCGTCTTCACCTTCAACCTGGATCCCCAGGACAAGGCCGACGGCACACCCGCCGACGACTACTGGACTGCCTGGATCATCAACTTCTAGGACAAGGACTAGGTCTACAAGGACCTACGGCCCGCTGGACGCTTCCGGCGGGCCTATTTTTTTTGCAAAGAAAAGGAGACGCGTGATGCGTCTCTGGGGAACAGAATCATCAAATTTTGAAGAAGTAGTGGCGGTGGGATATAGGATGATACGGTAGTTTGTTGATGATTCTGTTAGTAAAGAGCAAAAGCGTAGCTTGTGATATTTTCAGCATAACAAAAATTCCAACTTTTGGCAAAAAAAGACTGCCAAGTTTGACAGTCAAGAGATGGTCGCTATAGTTGCCTAGGCAGTTCCCTCCATATGAGGTATGGCTATGCAGAAAAAGGGGGAGGTGTGTTTGCGACTCACGGAGCCTAAACTATGATCTATAGCGACCGGGGGGATGGGTGGGGGCAGGTGCCGAGTACAATTTAACAACGAGGACCAAGAAATACATCCTTGTATATATTTGGGCTTCCTTACAGGGCTGGGGTGATAGTTCAACTATCCGTGTTGTGAATTCGCTTCCTGCGAGGTCTTTTTCGGCACCTTGCCCCATCAAAGGGCTAGGTAATTTTATTTTATCAATCTGGTATATTTTGGTCAAATAAAAAATCCTACCGAAGTAGGATGTGCACGCGGGGGACGGACCAGGGCCAGGAGGAAGACGGGAAAGAGACAATGGTGGTTCAGGTAATATAGGGATGGGTGGCGGTGGCGGTGGCGGTGGCGGTTGTCGGGTGCGTGTGTTGAGGGAGCGGGGGGATCGTTAGATCGATGACTCTATAATAACACCTCAAAATAAATCTGTCAAATTTTACCAACCCTTTGTTTGTAGGGCGTTTTCAGCTGCATTTGTTTGTGCTTCTTGCTTGCTATAACCCTCTCCTTTGGCTACCAATTCTTTGTCTAGATAAGCGCCTACTACAAATTTTTTGTTATGGTCTGGGCCTGATTCAGAAATCACCTTATAACGAGGAGTAACACCTACCATTTCTTGTGATTTTTCTTGAAAATTACTTTTGGCATCTATATGCTCGCCCGCTGATATTATCTTATCTAGATGAGAAACCAAGCTCTCCTCTACAAATTTTCTAGCAGATGCATAACCTCTATCCAAATATATAGCTCCAATCAGGGCTTCAAAAGCATTGGCCAATATATACTGTCTAGCTTTTTTATTTTTATCTTTAGCTTCACCACGAGACAAATACATAAATTCATACATACCAATCTCTTCTGCAATTGAGGCCAAGCGTTCGCCGTTGACCAACGATGAGCGCCAATTGGTCAATACTCCCTCTGCCTCAGTGTAGTTGTTGTAGAGATAATCTGTAACTATAAGTTCCAAAACAGCATCTCCCAAAAACTCTAAACGCTCATTGTGATCCAAAGGAAAATCTTTGTGTTCATTCAAGTATGATCTGTGAACTAGGGCGCTTTTTAGAATATCAGTTTTTTTGAACTTAACACCAATTTTATTTTCTAGAATATCAAGATTATTTTTCATTTTTATCTACTGCTAATTTTTCTAATCCTTTTTTGAATATATCTTTTGCGTTGTTGTAGTCCAGTCTGTCTATAGCCTCGTGCAATGAAAACCACTTTACATCCTTGAGCTCACTTACATCTGGTACTATAATTTTTTCATCTTTGGCTTCAACCAAATAATATTTTATAAGTTTGCGATATGGTTTTTCTCCGGGCTTATGAACTTTTACTTCTGTGTCTCCTAGATATCCTTGTTCTGTCAGTTCTTTGAGTCCAGTTTCTTCAGTCAACTCTCTAATTGCCGCTATTTCTGGTTTTTCATCAGACTCTACATGACCCTTGGGAAAGGTCCATTTATCATAAGCGTCTTTTATTAAGACAAAATAATAACCATCATCTGTTTGACGATAAATCACTCCGCCAGCGGAAACTTCTTTGATTCCTTGGCTGGCTAATGTTTGTTTTTCGCCCTTCTTCATCATCTCTTTATAGATGCTCCCCAAGACTCCATTGACAAACTTACCACTAGAATCTCCACCAAATGCTTTGGCCAATTCAATGGCTTCATTAATGGCAACCTTAGGAGGTATTTCTTCTGACATCTTGAGTTCGTATATACCCATACGCAAAACATTGCGATCAGTCATGGTGATTTGATCAAGTGGCCACTCAGGGGCAAACTTGGTAATCATCTTATCAATCTTTTTTTGATTTTCTACTACACCCTGAGCCAAATCCAAAGAAAATCCCTGATCATCAAAGTCAGGGGCAAACTCCTCTTGATTGTTCTCTACAATTTGAGTAATATCTTTTTTACCTTTGTTAAAATCGTACTCGTATAAAGCTTGTAGTACTAAAGTTCTTGCTAAGTGTCTATTAGCCATGCTAATTTTATTTTACTGCTTTTTTACCTTTGTAATAACCACATTTGGCGCAAGCTTTGTGTGGCTGAACAGATACGCCACAGTTTGAACACTTGACTAAGGCTGGTTTTTTCAAGGCAAAATGAGAAGCACGTCTCTTAGCTGAAGATTTTGTTCTCTTTTGTGTAGGAATTCCCATAATTTTTTGGTTAATAAGTGCTTCTGATAATAACTTAAAAAAATGTTATCGTCAAGATAAAAAGGCTTAAATTATGCCCTAATTATAGCATATTTTATTGCTATTGACAAGATAAAAAATATATGCTATTATACATAGTTACTGGGACATAAGAAGCCTACAAATAATGCCTTTAGGCAACTGTGTCCACGACAAGCATGGGGATCATTTTTCAGATCAAATTTGGCTCAGGCTAAATTTCTTCGAGAAATGATTTTCTTGGGCACAGTTGCTTGAAGGTATAAATACAAACAAAACAATATAAAAAACCCGGTTCAGGCCGGGGCTTTTTTATTTATTTTTTATTATTCCTCCTCTGGCGGAGTTGAAGTAGTATTTTCTGCTGCAAGCTCCTCTTCTGTTACTCCCAAGAGGCAAACCTCCTGCCATGGTATATAGTGGCTATAAAAAGTTTCTTCGTGTGTCTCTCTATCACCTCCATACTCAACTATATAATCAAATTTTGCATCAGCTCCATAATGTGCTCTTTCCGTGCACCTCTTTTTACCTGGTTCAAGCTCTGTGGTCTTTATAATCTTTGTTTCTGGTGGGGCTACGATATTATAAATCACTGGATAAGTAGTACTGGCCACACGCCCATCAGATGTTCCCCAGAAATCAAAATACAAGGTTGTATCTTCTATCCTAGTCTGAATCAAAACATGTTTTTCTGTATCATTTACAAACCTAAAGTCTGGCCAAGGATTATAAATAGTAGCGTCTGTACCAGCTGGCTCATAATAAGATACCCTATAAGAATGATTTCTTCTTTCAGTTATGTCGAGTCCTGTATCCAGGGCTGCTCTGAAAACTGTAGTACCTATCTGACAAAGACCACCACCATATTCAGGGATAGTTTTGTCTCCCTTTATAACTAATTCCTGCAAATAACCGCTTTCTGCATCAATATCCCCCAGGGCTTTTATAAGGGAAAACTCCTGCCCAGGCTCTATCAATAATCCATTCAATGTGTCTGCACCAACACCAATGTTGTGAACCCTGTTTGGTGGGCTGCCAGTAAAATCAGAAACGCCTGTGCCCAACAACTCAACTATGCCCAAATCATTTACATCCCTAGTTGCTACTTGAGGTTGAACTGTATTGATAGTTATTTCTGTTTCCAGTTCACCTGAATTCATTAAATTTGCAGACATAGTAGAAATAGTTTGATCAATGTCTATACTTTGACCCGCCTGACTCCGAGTAAATTCTACAACTTTTCCATCCTGAAGTTTAAACTTGGCATCTTCTACTGGTCTTTCTAGTTCTTCTTTTATTCCTGACTGAGCCAAATAAGCATCAACTTTTTCTTTGTCAAAACTAATAACAAAATCATTGGCATTTGGTACAAGTTTTAACCAATTACGCCAAATAGTATTAGGAACATTCCAATCTTTTTCTTGATAAGTAAGGTAAAAATATCCTCTATTACTTGTAGCTATTATTTGACCCTCCTTTGTTTGGATATCTTTGGCTGTAACTTGTGGTTTATCCTCTACTGTGGCCAAAAATATCTCTCCTGAAGAAATATTTTTTATAAAATTTTCTGTATTATTGATTGCTTGATTATAGGCAAAGGTCTGTCCTGCTTGTTCAGGCTCAATATTCAATTGACCATTTTTGTCAAAATAAAAGCTAGCTTCTACTTTTTCTGTTAATGCTTCTGAAAAACTATCAGCCAAAATTTGTTGATGTTGCTGTCTGTCCCATGAATAAAAAACCGGAAAATCTTCGCCAGACAAGAATACCTTTACCTTGTTAAACAGAGATCCAAAGCTTTGATTTTTTTGAAAAGAATCAATCTGCGCTAAACTAGCATCTATATCCCAATAGATGATGGCGTAAGAAGCGTCTGAGTCTTCTAGGGTAGTTACTGTGGGATAAATAGTCACTGTCTTGTCTGCTGTTTTATAGACAAATCCTTCTTCGCTTACTTTGTCTATTTTTTCTTGAAGTATTTTTCTAGCTTGATCATAGTTGAGACCACCTATATCAACGCCCGCAACTGAAACGCCCTTTATAAAGGAGTTGGCGTAAGCTGAGTTTATACTAGCGTTTGCTACCAATAACAAAATTATAGAAATAATAAAAACGGTCATTAAAATTAATGACCACTTAGTAAAGCCTATGAATTTTTTATCAGAAAACAATTCTTTAAATTTATTTTGCATCTTCTTCTAAAAGCTCATTAAGTAGTTTTTTCTGTTCGTCAGACGAAGAGCTTTCTTGATCACCTAAACTTATATATAAATCTTTGTTTTGATAATCAATTTTTTCTAGCAAAGAGTTATCCAAGGATATCTCTGCTCCGCTCTCAGTCCTAAAAACAATCTTTTCGCCCTCCTGTCTATCAAAAGATATTTTTGAATTTTTAATAAACATAATTAATTTTCGTCTTCAACTTCAATGTTGACGTCTTTTCTTTTTGCCTTGGGCAAGGTAATGGTCAGTACACCATTTTTGATGGTAGCCTTTATTTTTTCCTCTTGAACTTCTACTGGCAAAATAATAGAACGGGAAAAACCACCCCAATAACACTCTTGATAAAAATAATCACCTTCATCAACAGTAAGATCTTTTTTTCTCTTACCTCTGACTGTTATCATGTCATTGTCAAAAGTAATATCAATGTCTTCTGGCTCAACTCCAGCAATAGTAGATTTGATTATAATATTGCTCTTATCTTGATAAACATCCACTGAAAGCTGCCCCTCCTCTTCCAATTCATCATCATAGACATCTTCATAGTCCTCAGAATCTTCCTCTTCAATAGCTTAAATTTCCTCAACTTCCTCCTTTTTGTTCTTTTTGTTTTTCTTTTTTGGCATATTTTTACTTTTCACTTTATAAAAAGTACTTCTATTATATGTTTTATTATCCTGTTTGTAAAGATTAGCATTGACTTTATTAAGAAAATTGTGTATAAATACAAACGCTACTTTTGTGCCGGAGTGGTGGAATTGGTAGACACGCTTGGCTTAGGACCAAGTGCCTTCGGGTGTGGAGGTTCGAGTCCTCTCTCCGGTACCATTCGACTAGCTTCGCCTGCTCATGGCCTAAGGCCACAAAATGAAAAGGTGAGGCGAATGTCCCGAGTTTAGTCGAGGGACTACAATAATTTTAAAAAAACAAAATGTACATCTTTCTATTTATCATATTGCTTCTTATACTATTGACCTTCTTCTATTCTGTTATTAGGGCTATTTCCTGGGTGCCGATGTGGAGCAAAGATTTGGAAAGATTTTTGAATCTCGCTAAAATCAAAAAAGACGACAAGGTATATGACCTAGGCTGTGGCGACGGCAAGTTACTTTTTGCTGCTGCCAAGTATGGTGCTAAAGCCGAAGGTTTTGAAGTATCTATATTGCCTTATGTTATAGCCAAAGTAAGACAAATAATAGATAAAACTAAGGTTAAGATAAAATTTAGAGACTTTTGGATGGTCAATCTGTCTGATGCTGATGTGGTTTTTTTCTTTTTAATACCACGTATCTACCCTAAATTGAAAAAGAAATTACAATCCGAGTTGAAACCAGGCACTAGAGTAGTGGCCTATGTGTGGCCTTTTGAAGATTGGGAGCCTGATGTAGTAGATAAAGCTGAAAACAGACCAACTATGTATCTTTATACAATCAAATAAAGGGGCGGTTAGCTCAGTTGGTTAGAGCGCTTGCTCGACACGCAAGAGGTCACTGGTTCAAATCCAGTATCGCCCACCAGAAAAACAGCCGCTGTGGCTGCTTTTTGTTTTTATTAAAAAACCCATCATATTTCAGACGGGTGCTAGCTCACGGTATGTGGACGTGGCTCTGATTGCTGCCAAACTTGATTTTGATAGAATCATCTTTCTTGGTCTCTAGTATACAGAAAATCATGATAATGAGCAGAGCCAAAACAATGACCATCTCCACCGGATTAATGGCAGGATTTTTGCGAGGACGCTTAGTTTTCATATTTCCTCCTTGGCTGAAGACCAAATGAACCAATAACTACTTAAACTTATATATTTTTATTACAAATGTCAATTTATATTTTTCTTTCCTCTGTTTTTGAGGCGGCAAAACCCAAGGTGTCCTTATAAGATTTTTCATAAAGCAAGAAAGGATAAAGGTCTAAGTTCTTTATAAAATCAAAATTTTCTACACCTTTGGGCAATACAATATCTTTGTCTATTTTTTTATCAATAAAAAATACCTTTCTTGTCTTGGGTTTTTGTTTTTTGTCTAACAATAATTTTTTTGTTATTTCAATAACTTCTGTTAATGCTTTTCTCTGTTTGGCATATTCAAAATTAAATTCCAAAGAAACACCAAAATCAATTTGTCCTATCAATGATTTTTTTGACATATTGCCATGCATCAAAACCACTTCTTTGCTAGAACAAAGATTGATAATTTTTTCTGTAGCTTGATTCAAAGAAACTATAATTGGCGTCATCTTAATTTTTGAAGTAGTGGTATGTATATCCAACAAGTAATCACTAACATTTATTTCTGACAACAAATCATGGGCCAAAGCCTCTTCATGACTTCCATTTTTCTTTCCCGGAAAAGAACGATTCAGATCGGTTTCTATAAATCTTTTTTTGGCTGCAATAGCTTTTTCGTTGGTTAGTATTATTTTCAAACCTGGATAATCCTCCAAATGTTTCTTAAAATAATTAAAAACGTCCAGGCCAAATATTTCGTCACCATGTAAGCAACAAACTATTGTCAAAATGTTTTTCTTTTTTTTATTTTGTATTATTTTCATACTTTTTGATTAATGATTTGTTACCGGCCGGTTGCGATACGTCGCAACCGGCCGGCCTCCTAGAACTCTCCGTAGCAGAGTACCGCATCACCACGCTCAAAATCGCAAATACTATCCCACCACTCTTGTAACGGGCGGTTACGGTGGGTTGGTTTTTGACCGTAGAGCGGGCCGCCATAGAAGGCCCTAAGAATTTCTGACTTATCCTCATGCAAAACAAAGTGCGGGCCACTAGGCCAAGGTGTGCTATAGTCCCAGTAACCCAAGTTGCCATTGGGGTTGGGAAACCAACTGCGGCAAAGCTTATTACCAACCGACCACATCCTTGGAGATTGGGTGCGGAGCATAAACTTCTTTGCACCAGCTTCGTCCTGGGCCATCTTGATGACTGTTTCAGCTACACCGATACCTTGGAAGTCTGGTCGCAAAATAATGCCAGCCAGATAAAGGGTTTCAGGATCTGTCATTTTGAAAATGGCAAATCCAGCCAAGCTCACACCATCAAAAATGGTGTAGACCTCGCCCTCAGCCAGGTGTTGAGCTACATCTTCATAGACCTCTTCTGAATAAGCCTTGGTAAAAGCTGCAGCTGCAATCCTAGCTGCTTCGATCGTTGAGGGTGTCGACTTTTGAATGAGCATTGTCTTCTCCTAACTTGGTTTTTGGACAACCAAAAAACCGCCCGAAACTGGCGGCAAGTATTGTCTACAAACAAAAAACTTTACCGCCAAATTCAGACGGTCCAAAGCCAAGTTGAGTTTTTGCTTTGTTTATACATTTTCAAATTTATTCATTTTCAATTCTTTTGACCCACGTGTAACAGTAGCTACTCCCACACCCAGTTTTTGAGCTATTTCATGCTGTGGCATGCCCTTTTTGAGCAGTTTAATAATCTCCAAGCGTCTTGGTATAGACTCTATTTCTTGGGGTGTAAAAAGCCCATAAAGAAATTCTTGCATTTCTTTTTCGCCTTTTATTTTCACCAATTCTTTGGCTAATTGCTTGAAACACTTATCCATATAAATACTATTACACTAGTATATTAGTATAAAAATAAACATATGTCAAGTATATAAAAACCCGCTAACTTGTAGCGGGATATTTGTTTGCCCTAGGGGCTGTGTACCAATCCGTAATTGGCGATAGACAAGCCAGCACCAAAGGTCGAAACCACGATAACGTGGCCGGGCTTGATGATCTTGTCATCAATAGCCTTGGACATGACCCAGCCCGTAGATGCTCCGGAAGTGTTTCCGGTGGTCTCGACGTTGCGATGATAGATTCCTTTGAAAGCGTGCCAGGCGGCGTTGGGGTTTTCCTTGAAGTCACCGACAACTTGACCAGTGACCTTGTGCCAGAGAAAATCCAGGGTCTTGCCGCTGGGCTGATGGGGAATCCAATGATCGATGTCTTGCGGTAAGATGCCAGCCTGCTCTACCGAGCCGATCAAGCGACGGACCACTGTAGAGCCCACGAACCTGTGAACCTTGCGGCCATTCTGGCAAAATCCTGCGTCGCCCTTTTTGTAGATTTGCTTGATGTTGTCATCAAAAGGCAAAGAGTCTGCCTCAAAGAAAAGGAAGGCCTCCTCTTCGCTGGCAGAAAGCAAAACCGCAAAGGACGCGTCGCCAAACAGGTTGGACTCTTTCCAGTTGTCTGGAATCGTCAGGGTGGTTGCTTTTTCCGCGCAGACCACCAGCACACGTTGGCAAAAGCCACTGCGAATCAGATTCCAACCCAGCATAATGGAGATGCCACCAACCGAACAGGCCTCAGTTACATCAAATGTCATAGCTGACGACGCTTGGTCACCCAACTGCAGCTTGATGTGATCAGCCAAGCTGGGGTAGCCTGGGCCCGTGTTGGTACCGCCGACAATGGCGTCGATGTGGGTTGGCGCCACGTCTGCTTTGATCAGGCACTTCTTGGCCGTCATACCAGCCATGTCTTGGATCGGGCCGTCAAAGAAGACCCGCTTGTCAATGGCCGTTCTGGCCTGCCAGCCATCGACAACAGCTTCAACGTTGGGGTGTTCTGACAAAAGC
>PKTI01000010.1 GCA_002869235.1 Candidatus Parcubacteria bacterium | reverse complement strand
AAAAGAAAAATAATATATTTGTTTTTTTGGCTACGCAAGGTTTGGGAGCAACCGGCTCAATGCTACAAAATTATGCCGTGTCTTTGGGCTCAGTAGCTTTAGTGACTTCACTACAAGGATTACAGTACGCATTTTTGCTTATTTTGACTTTGCTGGGTACTATACTTTTGCCCAAAATAATTAAAGAAAAAATTACAATCAAAATTTTGACTAGAAAATTTGTGGCTATAATTTTGATTGGAATTGGTTTATACTTTTTGGCTATATCATGAAAAGAAGAAATAAAATGTTAATTTGGTTACTTATAATAGTCTTGGCTTTTTCTTATTTGAAATTTTTCAAACATTATCCCATGAAGATTGATCTTCAAGCCAAGGATGATTTTTGGGGGCTGACATATTCTCCCAAGTTTGCTAGTGAGCTAGGTCTAGATTGGCAGGAAACCTATCTAGCTATTTTGGATGAATTGGAAGTAAAAAATATCCGCATACCTATATATTGGGATCAAATAGAAAAAAGTCCTGGTGAGTATGATTTTTCTGTGTATGATTATATTTTTGAAGAAGGTGCCAAGCGGGACGTAAAGTTTATCGCCAATATAGGTTGGAGGTTGCCGCGTTGGCCTGAATGTCATGCGCCATCCTGGATAGAAGACGAAGATCCATCTGTGATCAAGGAGCAGACCTATGCCATGCTAGAGTTTGTGGTGGGTAGATACAAACACCGTCCAGAAATAGTATCCTGGCAAGTAGAAAACGAGCCATTGCTCAATACTTTTGGTGAGTGCCCCAATGGTGATCTAGAATTTTTGAAAAAAGAAATAGCACTGGTCAAATCTTTGGATGATAGACCAATTATAGTATCAGCTTCAGGTGAGCTCAGTACTTGGCGGCACGAAGCCAAACTAGCCGATGTCTTTGGCACTACTATGTATAGGGTGGTGTGGAATTGGTGGTTTGGTTACTTCAGATATCCATTGCCAGCTTGGTTTTATCAGGACAAGGCCTGGCTCAATAATTTGTCCAAAGACGAAGTTATCATCAGTGAGCTGCAGGCAGAGCCTTGGGTGCCAAATGGTACGCTAGCGGATATAGAAGAGTTTGATTATAAAAAATCTTTTGATATAGAGCAGTTTAGGGCCAATCTGCAATTTGCTATCAATACTGACTTCAAGCAAGCCTATCTTTGGGGAGTAGAGTGGTGGTATGTACAAAAGCAAAAGGGTAATACTAGCTATTGGGACTTGGCCCAGCAGATATTTAGTCAACAATAAAATTATGATTAAATCCCGCTTTTAAGTGGGATTTTTTATTTGTTTTTTAAGTCTATTTCTGTTATAATTTAGACAAATAATTAAGCTAAAAACCAAGGTGATTAAAAACAAAAAATTTGTAGTTCTTGGTATTTTTTTCTTACTTTGGGGCAATATTGCTGGAGCTTTTCAGCAGGATTATACACCCAAGGATACTGCCGTTAGATATCAAACTTATTTAGATATGATAAACATTGGCCCATCATGGTCCAATGATCTTGAATTAAACAAAGAAGTAGTCATAGCTGTGCTGGATTCAGGTATGGATATGGATCATCCGGATTTACTAGCTAGCCTATGGGTAAACAATGGCGAAATAGCTGGAGACGGTATAGACAATGACGGCAATAGCTACATAGACGATATAAATGGTTGGGATTTTCTAGATAGCGACAATAGTCCTCATCCAAATTTTGAAGATGATTTTGACTATGCAGCTGTCAATCACGGTACAGTCATTGCTGGTGTGATTGCTGCTAGTCACAATGATAGTGGTATTGTCGGTATTGCGCCACAAGCCAAGATAATGCCTCTTCGTGTACTCAATGAGCAGGGTTCTGGAAATACCCTAGTTTTGTCCCAGGCCATTGAATATGCTATTGAAAATGGCGCTGATATTATAAATTTTTCTTTGGTAGGCCAGTATTATGATGAGCTACTACAAGAATCCATCAAAAAAGCCTATGACAAAGGTATTATGATAGTAGCTGCTTCAGGCAACGAAGAAAACAAAGGTATTAGTCTAGATATTGATCCTCATTATCCAGTCTGTGATATAGATGGTATCAATAGAGTATTTGGCGTAGCAGCTCTAGACAAGGATAAGAAATTGGCAGACTTTTCCAACTATGGAGAGGTTTGTATTGATATATCAGCTCCAGGAGAAGATTTTTATTCTACAACTTATTATGAAGATTCAGAAAATAGTCTAAAGACATACTACAAGGGCGGTTGGAATGGTACCTCGGTGGCAGCTCCAACTGTATCTGCTACTATGGCGCTGATAAAGATGCAATATCCAGATTTGAGGCCCTATGATATTTACAATATTATCATGGCTAGTAGCCAGGATATAAGTCAAGAAAATCCACTCTACTATGTAGATCTTGGCGCTGGACTTTTGGATGTAGGTGCAGCACTCAACTATGCCGATAGCTATTACAATGAAACTATAAAAATTGTTTTGGCTCCTGGGAGAGGTTTGTCTCCAGAAATATTGATCATGGACACAGATGGAAATGTTTTGGAAACATTTTTGGCTTATGGCATAGGATTTAAAGGTGGAGTCAACGTAGCTACTGGTGATGTAGACGGTGGTGGTGAACAAGAAATCATTACCGCACCAATGGCTGGCGGCGGTCCTCACATCAGAGTGTTTGATAAAAACGGAGAACTACTTTCTCAATTTTTTGCTTATGCCAATGATTTTTATGGTGGAGTCAACGTAGCTACTGGTGATGTAGATGGTGATGGTGAACAAGAAATCATTACCGCACCAATGGCTGGCGGCGGTCCTCACATCAGAGTGTTTGACCAGCATGGTAATATCTTGTCAGAATTTTTTGCTTATGAACATAGCTTTTCTGGTGGAGTCAACGTAGCTACTGGTGATGTCAACAACGACAATAAAGACGAAATAGTTTTGGCGCCTATGGGCAGCTATGAACCTAGGATCAGGGTTTATGACCAAAATGGCTTGAGCAAGTCTACATTTTTGGCTTATGATGCTTCTATGAAAAACGGCGTGGCTGTGTCTGTGGCTGATATCAACAATGATGGTTGGCCGGAAATAGTGACTGCACCTGGCAAGTACAATGCACCAGACATCAAGATGTTTAGCTACAAAGGCAGAGTCAAACATGAATTTCAAGCTTACAGTAAATACATGACCAGTGGAGTTGATGTAGTGGCTAGAGATATTTCAGGTGACAACATGGCAGAGATATTGACTTTACCGCACCGTGGCTCTTCTGCTTTGTTCAAATCATATGACGAATATGGAGTAGAAAAAGATAGTCTTTATCTAAGACACACAGAAGACAAAAATGGATATAATTTTGATATATTGGCTAGATAGTTATGGAAATTAGTGTAGTGATACCAGCATTCAATGAAGAGAGGGTCATTGTCCAAACAATAGAGCAAGTAAAAGAATATTTGAACAAAAATTTTGCTAGTTTTGAAATTATAGTTGTAGATGACAAATCAACTGATCGTACTTTGGAAATTTTGAAACAAATTCCTGATATTAGGCTCAATCGCAATTTGAGAAATCACGGCAAAGGCTATACGGTCGCCAAGGGTGTGAAAAAGGCCAAGGGTGATTGGATATTATTTATGGACGCAGATAGTTCTACCAATATCACAGAGTTGGACAAGTTTAGACCTTTTATGAATGATTATGATATGGTTATTGGCTCTAGGGCAATGGATGATTCTGATGTAAAGATTAGACAAAACTTTGTCAAAGTATTTTTGGGCAAGGGCGGCAATCTTTTGATCAGATTACTTTTGGCACCAAAGATAAAAGATACTCAATGTGGTTTCAAATTATCAAACAGGAGGATGAAACATTTGTTTGAGCAATTGACAATAGAGGATTGGGGTTTTGATTTTGAGCTTATCTGGCTAGCTAGAAAGTATAAGTTTAAGGTCAAGGAAGTTGGCATTACTTGGTTGAACAATTTTGATTCTAAGGTAAGATGGTACACATATCCCAAGACATTACTGCAAGTGTTTAAGGTGAGATTAAACAATTTAAAAGGAAAATATAATTAAGTTAAAAGTTCAAGGTTACAAGTTTAAAAAAAATGGCTGAAAAAGGAAAAACATTTGAAGATATTCTAGCATGGCAAAAAGCCCAATTACTAGCTAGAAATATTTATAAGTTGTTTAGACATTGTAACGATGCATCTTTTAAGGATCAGATTTGTAGAGCGTCCGTTTCTGTAAGTAATAATATAGCTGAAGGTTATGAAAAGTGTGGTAATAAAGATTATACAAAATTTTTGTACATTGCTAAGGGTTCATGTGGAGAAGTTAGATCCATGATTCATTTGGCTAAAGATTTAAAATACGTATCAAAGAATAATTTTGATAAAATCTATGAACAGTCAACGGAGGTATCAAAAATGATTTATGGAATTATAAAACATATAAATAAAAAATAACTTTTAACTTTTTAATTTTTAACTTTAAACTAAATTATATGGTTAATAAAGATTTTATGGAGACAAAGAATATTCTGGTAGTCGGAGGAGCAGGCTTTATCGGTTCTCACCTGTGTGAGGAGTTGGTCAAGCGTGGACACAATGTTACTTGTGTGGACAATTTTGTATCCTCAGATGTAGAAAATATTCGTTCTTTGTTGGAATACCCAAATTTTGAATTTATCAGACATGATGCCGCCAAGGAAGTGGATTATGCTCGTTTGCCTGGACTCAAAAAGTTCAAGGTAGAAGTTCATGGCTTTCAGGAAATATATAATTTGGCTTGTCCTACTTCGCCAAAGGACTATAGTAAGTTTCCAGTAGAAACTGCTATAGCAAATTCAGTAGCAGTGGTAAATACTTTGGAGGCAGCCAGAAAGTTTAAGGCCAGATATCTACTAGCGTCTTCTTCAGCTGTCTATGGCAAACCACCTAGAGACGCTACCCCAGTCAAGGAAGATTATTATGGGCTGCTAGATTTTTTGGGGCCAAGAGCTTGTTATAACGAAGGCAAGCGTTTTGCTGAAACTTTGGTTATGACTTATCGGGATACTCATCAGCTCAACACTAGTATCGCTAGAATTTTTAGTACCTATGGGCCTAGGATGCTTCAGCACAGTGGCCGACAAATTCCTGATATTATTAGAGCAGCGGTTGACGGCAAAGAAATGTCTATTGCTGGAGATGAAAAGTCAGTTTTGAGCTTGTGTTATGTCAAAGACGTAGTAGAAGGTATGATTTCTTTGATGGACTCTGAAGTATCTGATCCAGTCAATCTAGGTAGTGCGGGTTCACATACTTTGACAGAAGTAGCCCAAAAGGTAATAGAATTTACCAATTCTTCTTCCCAGATTACTTATACCAAAAAGTACGCTTATGCTATGCAGCCAGCCGTACCAGATATCACCAAAGCCAAGGAAGAGTTGAATTGGTTCCCATTGGTATCTTTGGATGATGGCCTTAAGATGGCAATTGATTATTACAAGGGTACAGCCTTTTTGCATCAGCCAACATTTAACCCCAATCAATAAATATGAAAATTTTCGTCGTTATACCAGCTTGGAATGAAGCCGAAAGAATCAGACCTGTTTTGGAAAGTCTGATTTCTTTGCCTTACGAGCTAGTAGTTGTCGACGACGCTTCTTCAGATGACACCTACCAGATAGTCAGTCAGTACCCAGTCAGTCTTTTGCGTCACAGGGTCAATCGTGGTCAAGGCGCAGCTCTGCAAACAGGCAATGACTATGCTTTGAGCAAAGGGGCAGACATAATAGTTCACTTTGATGCTGATGGTCAGTTTTTGGTAGAAGAGATAAAAGACATAATAGAGCCTTTGATAAATAATCAGGCTGATATAGTTTTTGGTTCTCGTTTTTTGGCCAAAAAATCTCAAATGCCTTGGCTCAAAGAAAAAATTTATTTTCCTATAGCCAAGTTGGTCAATAGAGTTTTGCTGGGTATCAAGTCTAGTGATCCACAAAGTGGTTTTAGGGCCATGAGCAGGGAAACAGCTCAGAGAATACAAATCATGCATGACGAATATGCTCATTGCAGTGAGATTATTGCCAAGGCTTTTAATTATAAATTGCGGATAAAAGAAGTGCCCATGACAGTCATTTATCGTGACTTTGGCCAAGGTTTTAGCGGAGGGGTAAAAATCCTAAAAGATTTATTATTTTCTAAAATTATAAAGTAATGTATTTGCAGATTTTAGTCAGCTTGTTTATTGTAGTGATTTTGTATAAGCTGTTTAAACAGCGCCAAGGAGGGAAATTGTCCACTTCGTCTTTTGTAGCTTGGTTCTTGTTGTGGTTGGCAGTTTTGGTAGTATTTTGGCAGCCAGAAACTACTTCTTATCTGGCCAATATCTTGGGTATTGGTAGAGGAGCAGATTTGGCTGTTTATTTATCTATCTTAGTTATCTTTTATATTCTGTTTAGGATTTATGTACGTCTCAACAAGATAGAATCACAGATAACCAAGATAGTCAGGAAAGACGCAATTGACAATGTCAAAGAAAAGTAAAATTGTAATTATCATAGTTTCATACAATGGCCAAAAATATTGGCCTGATTTGATGCCAACTCTTACTCAAGAAAAGTATGAGGATTTTGATCTTGAAATTTTGGTAGTAGACAACAATTCCAAAGACGAGTCAGTTGCTCATTTGGAAGAAAATTATCCGCAAATAAAAATTATCAAGAACAAAGAAAATTCAGGATTTGTCGGAGCAAACAATATCGGCTACAAGTATGCTTTGCGTAATGGGGCCGATTTTATTTATCTACTCAATCAAGATACAGTCATTGGTCCTGGTTTTCTTCAACCTCTTTACAATTTTGCCAAAGATAATAGTCATGTCGGTAGTCTGCAATCCAAGCTCAAGTTGTGGCCAGACAAACACAAGATAAACACCGTCGGCAATGCTATTCATTTTTTGGGATTTGGTTATGGTATGCAATCGGGTAGAGTAGACAAAGAAGATCAAAAAATAGAAAAAATAGCTTACGCTTCTGGTGCTGGTGTGTTTATATCCATGAAAGCTTTGAGAGACATGGGTATGCTTTTTGATGAAACTATGTTTTTGTACTTGGAAGATCTAGACCTTGGTTGGCAGCTCAATATGCTTGGTTATGATAATTATGTGATTCCGGATAGTATTATTTACCACAAATATGAGTTTGATCGTAGTATGAAAAATTATTATTGGTTTGAGAGAAATCGTTTGTGGAACATGATAAAAAATTATAAAATAGCCACTTTGATATTGATTTTTCCAGCCTGGTTGTTTATGGAGTTTGGTCAATTGTTTTATGCCATTGTCAACGGGAGATTAAAATCAAAAATAAAATCTTACAATTGGTTGTTTTCCAAAAAACAGTGGCAAACTCTATTGAATAAAAGATCTTATATACAAAACAAGCGTAAGCGTAGTGATAGAGAGGTGGTTTATAGTTTTACTGGTAGGATTTTGTTTCAGCCACTTGATTCTATGTTGCTGAGAATAGCCAATTTTATTTTCAACATTTATTGGTTAGTAGTTAAGCAGATTATTATTTGGTAATGCTTCGGCATACTCAGCATAATTAAATATAATATTATACACTTATTATGAAATATAAAGTTAATAAAATAAAGACCATATTGAGAGAATTCGAAATATGAAGATTGCAGAAGTAGTATCGACATTTCCTCCTTACAAAGGCGGCATGGGCAATGTAGCTTATTACAATGCTTGGTCTTTAGTTACCCTAGGACATGAGGTAACTGTTTTTACCAACAAGAGAAAAGAAAAGAAAAATTATACAGACGAATATCCTTTCAAAGTAGAACGGCTCAGTCCTTGGTTCAAGTATGGCAATGCTGGTGTTTTGCCTCAATTGGCTTGGAAACTTTGGAACTATGATTTGATCCATTTGCATTATCCATTTTTTGGCGGGTCAGAAATTATTTATTTTTTGGAAAAAATAAAGGATCTCAAGATAGTAGTGACTTATCACATGGATGTAGTAGGTAGTGGGGGAATGGTATCAAAATTTTTTGATTGGCATACTGAGCATGTCTTGCCTCGTATATTGGACAGCGCTGATAAGGTGATCGTAACTTCTTGGGATTATGCTCGTTCATCTGNTCTGCGGTCAAAGATAGAATTGTAGCCAATCCAGAAAAGTTTGTGGCTATTCCTTGTGGAGTAAATCATCTTTTGTTCAAGCCTCGTTTCAGGGACAAAGCCATAGTTGAAAAATATGAGTTATTTGATAAAAATGTTATTTTATTTGTTGGTGGTTTGGATAAGGCTCATTATTTTAAGGGTATCAATGTTCTTATTCAGGCTATCAAGAAATTGTCATCTAGAAATGACTTCGTGGTTTTGATTGTCGGTGAAGGAGATTTAAGGTCAAGTTACGAAAGTTTGGTAGATACTCTGGGATTGAGCAACAAAATAAAATTTGCTGGTTATGTGCCAGACAATCTGTTGCCAAAATTTTATAGTGTAGCGGACATGTTTGTCTTGCCATCTATTGATAAGTCAGAGGCATTTGGTATTGTTTCTTTGGAAGCCATGTCTTCTTCTGTGCCAGTAATTGCGGCTGATTTGCCTGGAGTCCGCTCTGTAGTAGACAAGATGAAAACTGGCCTTTTGGTCAAGCCAGGCGATGTAGACAATTTGGTAAATATGATTAGCTATCTGCTCAAAAATCCAAAACTGGCCAAGACTATGGGCAAGGCTGGTCGGGAAAAAGTAATCAAAAAATATACTTGGGAAAAAGTCGGTTATATGTTGGATAATGTAATTTCTTCAGTTGCCAAAAAGAAATGAAAATAGGAATTATTTCAAATTTATACCCGCCCTTTATGCGGGGAGGAGCAGAAGTCATTGCTTCTATGGAAGCTGAAGGGCTGAAAAAAGCTTGGCAGCACGTTTTTGTGATTTCTAGTAAGCCAGGCAAAGTCAGCACTGGCCCGGATTCAAAACCTATTACTAAGTATTTGGTAGAAGGTGAGGTCAATGAAATACCGGTATATCGATTTACGCCAATAAATATTTATTACTACTTAAATGATTTTAGGTTCCCTGCTTTTATCAGAGCTATTTGGCACATTATAGATACTTTCAATATTTTTTCTTATTTTACTGTCAAAAAGATTTTGCAAAAAGAGAAGCCAGATGTTGTTATTACTCACAATTTGATGGGCCTTGGTTTTTTGCTACCTAGGTTGCTTAGACAGCTAAAAATAAAACACGTTCATACTATCCATGATGTACAACTGGTTACACCATCAGGACTTATTATAAAAGGCAAGGAAGATGCCTTGATTCATAAGATGGCCCGTTGGTTTGGTTATACAGCTATTATGAAAAATTTGATGGGTTCTCCGGAGGTGGTAATTTCTCCTTCTGGGTATCTGATGGACTTTTATAAAAAGAACAAATTTTTTGTACAGTCAAAAAAGACAGTTTTGCCCAATCCAACCAAGGGAGTGGTCAAGTTATTGAAACAGCCTAGTCCAAATCTAGAAATATTATTTTTGGGTCAGATACACAAGGCCAAGGGCATTTTGGACTTAATAGAAAATTTCAAAAAACTCAAGGAAAAACAATTGCGTCTACACATAGTAGGAGTGGGTCCTGACATGGGCAAGGCTAGAGCTATGGCTAAAGATGACAAGCGAATAAAATTTTATGGTTGGATGCAGCACAATAAGTTGGTGCCACTTATTTCTAGGATGGATGTTTTGACTGTACCTTCTTTGTGTTATGAAAATTCTCCAACAGTTATCTACGAATCACTCAACATGGGCTTGCCAGTTTTGGCAGCTGATATAGGCGGCGTAGCTGAGCTCATAAAGGAAGGTGTAAATGGCTGGATATTTCCGGCAGGAGATTTTGAAATTTTAAACAAAAAAATAATTGGTTTATATAAGCAAAGAGAAAAAATAAAATTGATGGCAGCACAATGTCAACGTAGTGTGGAGCCTTTTTATATAGACAATTATGTAAACAGAGTCTTGGAATTGATCAATGACTAAAGAAAAAAAATACAATTTAATAATTGCAGTTCTATCAGGAATATTTTTCTTTATTTATAGTTATTTGGCTTGGTCTGTGTGGTGGCCAGAATGGTCTGGCTTTGGCCAAGTGATTTTCAATTGGCCTGATGCCAATGCTAATTTTTATTTTGCCAAGGTATTTTCCGAGCAAGGGACTTTGGCGGTTTTTGAGCCACTCAATCAAATAACTGACAATTTACTTCATAGTCGTAGCATCAATGTATTTGCTGGCAATTTGGTACCAATTAGTTTTTTGCCGAGTATAGTTTTGTTTGGCCTAGTGACCAAGATTTTTGGTTTGGGTGGACTTTTGTTTTTGACGCCAATGCTAGCTAGTTTGTCGGTCTATATGCTGTATAGATTGATTTATTATATATTTTCAGATATTGATTTGGCACTTATAGCGGCTTTACTATTTTTGCCATTGGGGCCTTGGCTCTACTTTGCCAATATAGTTATGTTGCCGACAATTATGTTTATATTTTTGTCAGTGGCTGGATTTTTGTCTTTGGCGATTTATATTAGAAACAAAAAATGGTTTTGGTGGTTGTTGTTTGCCTTTTTGATTTCTTTGGCTATAGTAGTTCGTCCCACGGAAATTGTTTGGTTGGGACTGATAACAATAATTGTTGTTTACAAAAATAAAAACAACTTAGACTACAAAAAAATACTATCAGCTGTTTTAGTTTTTGTGTTTCTAGCTTTGGCAGCCTTGTTTTTGAACAAGGCAACTTATGGAGGCTATTTTTCCACTGGCTATCTCAATCTGCAGTCAGGCACTCAAGCTACAGAGTTTTCTTCTGGTACAAATTATCTCAAGTTACTGGTAGCTCCTTTTGGTTTTGATATAAAGCAAATATTTTATAATTTTGGCAAATATTTTGTAAAATTAAATTGGCTTGTATTTGCCTTGTCTGTTTTTGGTTTTATCCTAGTAGTAATCAAACGGATGAAAGAAAAAAAAGATTCTATTTGGTGTAGCTACAATTCAATTAATTTTTCTATATTTATTTTGATAATCATTTATTATGCTTCTTGGAATCTAGCCGATCCTTTGGTCAAAAATTTGAACAACATAAGTATTTCTTATGTTAGATATTTTATGCCTTTGTATATCATGATTTTGCCTTTGGCAGCTTATGCTATAAAGTTTTTGGCGAAAAAAAACAAGTGGTTATATGTGGCTTTTATTTTATTGACTACTGTATTTTCTTTTAGACTAGCTTTTTATTCAGCAAATGATGGCTTGCTAGCTACCAAAGAAAATTTACAGACTTATAGGCAGTATTATTTACGGGTACACAAAATTGTAGAAGATGATGCTATAATAATGTCAGATAGGTCTGACAAAATATTTTTTACAACTTATCGAGTAATAGCGCCTCAAGGAGATTTGCCATTTTGGCCTCGGCTAAACAAAATTATTGATAAAGAAGATGTTTATTACTTTAGTAATATATCAGAACAGCAGATGTCATCACTGAGATCAGAAGCTAATTCCAATGGCATGGAAATAATGGAGCCAGTAGAAATTGAAAATGAATTTAAATTGTATAAAATAATTAGATTAAACAGATAATTTTATGGACTGTTTATTTTGCAAAATAATAGCTGGAGAAGTTCCTAGTGATAAAGTGTATGAAGATGAAGACACCTTGGCATTTTTGGATATCAATCCAGTCAAACCAGGACATACCCTGGTTGTGCCTAAACAACATTTTGCCAATTTGGAAGAAATCACCGACGAGCAATTGGCCAAAGTCATGTCCACTGTCAAAAAAGTAGGCGAGTCTATCAAAAATGGTTTGGGTGTAGAGGGATACAATGTCACAGAAAACAATGACCCTATAGCTGGTCAGGTTATACCGCATATTCATTTTCACATTATCCCTAGAAAAGAGGACGATGGCATCAAGCTTTGGCCAGGCACTCCTTATGAAGAGGGAGAAGATCAAGAAATATTATCCAAGATAAGAATATTCTAATGCATTTACTTGTCACTGGTGGAGCTGGCTTTATTGGTTCCAATTTTATTCATTATATAGCTGACAAATATCCAGATTACAAAATAGTCAATTTGGATGCTTTGACTTATGCTGGAAATTTGGGCAATCTCAAAGCTCAGGAAAAAAATAAAAATTATACTTTTGTTCAAGGTGATATTGGTGATTATGATTTAGTGACCAAAGTTGTTTTGGAAAAAGATATAGATATTATTGTCAATTTTGCCGCTGAATCACATGTAGACAATTCCATTACTGGGCCAGATCCTTTTATTATTACCAATGTTTTGGGTACTCATAATTTGCTCAAAGTAGCCAAAGAAAACAAAATACGTTTTCACCATGTATCAACCGATGAAGTCTTCGGCTCTCTTTCAGAAGATGAGGCTAAGTTTGATGAAAACACAGCTTATGATCCACGCAGCCCTTATTCATCATCTAAGGCCAGCTCAGATCATATCGTGCGGGCTTATTATCATACCTATGGTTTGAAAACTACTATTTCCAATTGTTCCAACAATTATGGCCCTTATCAGCACGTAGAAAAGTTTATTCCTTTGTTTATTACAAATTTGTTGCAAAACAAAAAAGTCCCTCTTTATGGAGAAGGACAAAATATCAGAGATTGGCTCTATGTAGAAGATCATTGTCGAGCTATTGATTTGATAATTAATCAGGGCAAAGTAGGTGAGACATATTTGGTTGGTGGTGATGCCGAGAAAAGAAATATTGAAATCGCCAAATTATTGGTAGAAAAGTTGGGACAAAATGATTCGATGATAGAAAAAGTAGAGGATAGACTTGGTCATGACTTTCGTTATGCTATAGATTTTTCTAAGATAAAAAATGAGCTAGGCTGGGAGCCGCAAGTTTCCTTTACGGAAGGGTTAGACAAAACAATTGATTGGTATAAAAATAATAAAGCTTGGTGGGAAAAATAATATGAAAATTTTGATTATTGGAAAAGGATATCTTGGTACTCGTTGTGCTGAGACTTGGAAAGATGAAGCCATCTTGTCAGACAAAGTAGTAGAGTCTGTGGAAGATGTAGAAAAGCTCATTGATGAGCATCAGCCTGATGCAGTGCTCAATGCTGCTGGGGTAGTAGGCAAACCCAATGTAGATTGGTGCGAAACACACCAAGCAGAAACAATAGAAGGAAATACTATTTTACCGATTACTATTGCTCGGGCATGCGCCAACAAAAATATATATTTGTTGCATATGGGTACAGGTTGTATTTTTTATGGACCAAAGCCTGATGGTACTCCTTGGGATGAGGATGATTTTGCCAATCCTAGTGCAGTCTATACTCGCGCCAAGTATGCAGCTGATTTAGTACTTTCTACTATGGACAATATTGGCATTGCTAGAATCAGAATGCCGCTTGATAGTCGACCACATAGAGCCAATTTTATAGATAAGATATCTTCTTTTGCCAAAGTAATAAGTGTGGACAACTCTTTGACAGTAGTAGAAGATATGATAGATGTCTTTTATCAGTTATTAGAAAAAAGAGCCTCAGGAATTTTTCATGTCACTAATCCTGGTTCAGTCAATCACAAAGAGATTTTGACTTGGTATGAGCAGTACGTTGACCCTAGTCACAGTAATGAATGGATAGAGGAGGGTGATTTGCTCAAACTGGGTCTGACTAATAAAAAAAGGTCAAACAATATAATGACTTCCAAAAACTTGCCTAAACTAGGTATTCATATGCGTCCAGCCAAGGAGGCGGTTGAAGACGCAGTTAAAAAATATGCTGAATTTAAAAAACAATGAAAGAAATAGAAGTAAAAGTAAAAATAGATAAGCCACAAGAAATTTTGCAAAAACTAGAAGAGCTTGGTTGTAAGCTCAGCCAGCCAATGACACAAAATGATGTTATTTTTGTGCCAAAAGGTTTTACTCTTGGTGAGGATTTCAAGGGTGGTATCAATTTTTTGCGTATCAGGCAAAGTGAGGGTAGAAATATATTGACCCTCAAGCAACCTCAGAGCAATGAGCTGGATTGTATAGAAAAAGAGCTGGACATAGACAAGCCAGATGATATGATAGAGATATTGAATCTCTTGGGATATGAAGAAGCTGTTCGGGTCAATAAGACTCGTATAAAGTGTAATTATCAGGATTATGAAATTTGCGTAGACAAGGTAGAGGGCCTAGGAGACTTCATTGAAACAGAAAGACTACTAGAAGAAGATTCTGGTCAATCAGCCGAGGATATCCAAGAAGAATCATTTGCTTTTTTGAAGACTTTGGGCGTAGACAAAGAAAATAGGCAAGAAAACGGCTACGATACACTAATGTATAAAAAACTTAACACTTAGTATGAAGGGTATAATTTTGGCAGGTGGAGCTGGATCCAGACTTCATCCGCTGACAAAAGTCACATCCAAACAACTCTTGCCGGTTTATGACAAACCGATGATTTATTATCCAATGGAAACTTTGATAGACGGAGGTATCAAAGAGATATTGGTTATTTCCGATCCACACAATATCGGCAATTTTGTCCGTCTACTTGGTAGTGGTAAGGATTTTGGTGTAAAGATCACCTATGAAGTACAAGACAAGCCAGAAGGTATTGCCCAGGCATTTTTGATAGCAGAAAATTTTATTCGTCGTGACAACGTCACTTTGATCCTGGGCGACAATCTTTTTGTAGGGGATGGTGATTTTCTAGATGATGCTATCCGCACTTTTGATTCTGGTGGACGTATCTTTGCCAAACAAGTACCAGATCCAAATCGTTTTGGTGTGGTAGAGTTTGATAAAAATCAAAACGTAATTAGTATTGAAGAAAAGCCCGACAAACCAAAAAGTGATTTTGCAGTTACTGGTTTGTATATATATGATAATTCAGTAGTCAAAAAAACCAAAAATTTGAAACCCTCTACTAGAGGCGAATTGGAAATTACCGATATCAACAACCTTTATTTACAAGAAGGTAATTTGGATGTCAAAGTTTATGAGCACTATTGGTTGGATACTGGTACCTTTGATTCACTACTAGAGGCGGGTAACAAAATTCATCAATTAAGAAAAAATAAATAATTATATATGGCTAAAGATAAGCTAGATAAAATATTGGACCAAATCAGGCCAGCTCTAGAAAGAGATGGTGGTAATTTGGAACTTGTAAAATATGACAAGAAACAGGGGATAGTAGAGGTTCATTTTCAAGGAGCCTGCGCTCATTGCCCCTTGGCTGATGTCACTCTCAAAAACCTTATTGAGGCAGAAATAACCTCTCAGATGCCCGAAGTAAAAGAAGTTCGAGCTGTTTAAGTTAATATTGACTTTATACACAAATCCTGCTGTAATTTGCCAGTAGATTTTTTTATATTTCTGTGATAATATTATTTATACTTATGAGATTTTTTTCGCGAGTAAAGGTTTTTTATAAAGACAAAATTGTTTTGTTTTTATCAGCACTGACTATAGGCTTGCTAATAGCCACTTGGCTTCAGTTTTTGTGGAATGAAGTAGATCATAGCCCTATTACAGTGCTTCACTACAACATTTATGCTGGTATTGATATTATTGGTCAGTGGTATTGGCTTTATATTGTACCAGCCATAGTTTTAGCTTTGTCTATTATCAATTTTTTATTAGCTATATGGTTTTGGGCCAGACAACAGGTTTGGTCTTATATATTGTTGACATCAAGTTTGTTGATGAATGCCATGAGCTTTATCTATATTTCTAATATTTTAAATTATAGTTTGTAATGCCAGATGTAGAAATTATAAAAGTTTTAACCCTAACTACCCTAGGATTTGTCATAGCCATTATCATGACACCAGCTTGGACGCATTTTTTGTACAAGTACAAGCTAGTCAAAAACATTCGTGACGACTCCACTACTCCTATTTTTTCTGAGATGCACAAAACCAAAGCTGGTACTCCAACTATGGGTGGGGTTTTGATTTGGTTGACAGTATTGATCTTGGCTTTATTCTTTTTTTGGATTAGCCAAGTTTGGCCCAACTCTTGGTTGGCCCAACTCAATTTTTTGTCTAGAGAAGAAACATATCTACCTTTAGGTGCTTTGGTAGCATCTGCTTTGGTGGGAATGCTAGATGATTGGTTCAATGTCACTCGTCAGGGTGGAGGTAAGGGCGGTGGATTGACTGTTAAGCATAGATTACTTATTTATGCTCTGATAGCTATATTTGGTGCTTGGTGGTTTTATTTCAAGCTTGATTGGGATGTGATTCGCGTACCTTTTGTGGGCACTTTTCCTTTGGGCTGGTGGTTTATTCCTTTCTTTATCTTTATCATTGTTGGAACTGCCTTTTCTGTAAATGAAGCGGACGGCTTAGATGGATTGGCTGGAGGTATCACCTTGGCGGCTTTTGCTTCATACGGAACCATTGCTTTTGTACAAGGCAATTATAATATTGCTACTTTTTGTGGGGTTATATCAGGAGCCCTTTTGGCATTTTTGTGGTTCAACATCAATCCAGCTAGGTTTTTTATGGGAGATACAGGAGCTATGTCTTTGGGGGTGGCATTGGGTATAGTAGCTATGGTCACCAATTATCCATTACTTTTGCCTATTATTGGTTTTTTGTTGATGCTGGAGACTCTATCAGTAATTATTCAATTGACTTCCAAAAAAATCAGAAAGAAAAAAGTTTTTTTATCAGCACCGCTTCATCATCATTTTGAAGCTCAAGGTTGGCCTGAGACCAAAGTAGTAATGCGTTTTTGGATTATTGCGGCGGTTTTAGCGGTTTTGGGTCTAGTGATTGCGGTGATTGATCTTGGTATATGATAAACAATTTCAAGGACAAAAAAGTTTTACTGATGGGGCTCGGTCTGCATGGTGGCGCAGTAGCTGTTTTGAATTGGCTAGCCAAAAATGGAGCTATTTTGACAGTGACTGACATCAAAAGCAAAAAAGAGCTCAAGGCTAGTTTGGATAAAATAAAAACTCGTAAAAAAATAAAATATACTTTGGGCAAGCACGACTTGGCTGATTTTAAGGACCAAGATCTGATAGTACAAAATACAGGAGTGCCCAGTGATTCCAAATACATCAAATATGCTCGCAAACAAGGAATACCAGTGGTCAATGAGGCTGTAATGTTTTTTGGGCTCTACCCGAGCGAGATTATCGGTGTGACTGGCACCAGAGGCAAGTCCACTACAGCTAGTTTGCTCCACGCTATATTAAAAACAGAGATAAAGAACAATGTTTTGGCAGGTAATATTGCAACTGTGCCGATGTTTTCTGTGATTGACAAGCTCAAAGAAGATTCTTGGCCAGTTTTGGAATTGTCTAGTTGGCATTTGGATGGATTGGGAGAGTATAGAAAATCACCACACATAGCAGTGGTGACAAATGTGATGGTGGACCATCTCAATCGTTATAAAAATTTTACTGCTTACAAAAGAGCCAAATTGATAAATGTAAAATATCAGAAAAAAGATGATATAGCTGTACTCAATTATGACAACAAAGATACCAAGTCATTTGCTCGTAAGACCAAAGCAAGAGTGTATTATTTTTCTCTCAAAAGAAAAGTTCGCGGTTGTTACAAAAAAAATAATTGGTTGTATTTTTATAACGGCAAAGAAAGTAAGCGGGTAATGTCATTTAAAAATATCAGACTTTTGGGCGAGCACAATACACAAAATATTTTGGCCGCTGTCACTGTGGCCAAGTTGCTAGGCATAAAAAACAAAAATATTGCCAAGGCAGTCAATAAATTTAAAGGCGTAGATTATCGCTTGGAATATAAAGGCAAGAAAAACAATGTAGAAATTTATAATGATTCTACTTCTACCACTCCTGACGCTACTATAGCTGCTATCAGAGCATTAGAAGGCAAATCTATAGTTTTGTTGGCTGGAGGAGAGGACAAGCAGCTTGATTACAAAGAATTAGCCAAAGAAATAAAAAAAAGTGTAAATTTTTTGGTGCTATTGTCTGGTAGTGGTAGCGACAAACTCAAAAAAGAATTAGCAGATATTGCTTATCCTTCATATCAAATGTTGACAGGCATAGATGATTTGGCTATTGCTTGTGATCTAGCTCTCAAATATTCTGGTGGTAGAGATAGAGCTATACTTTTTTCACCAGCAGCTGCTAGCTTCAACATGTTTGCCAATGAATTTGATAGAGCTAGGCAGTTTGATAAATTGATAGATGGTAAAGAGAAGAAGACGAAAAAATAATAAATTTAATTTTTTTGCTTGGGTACTCAAACCATTTTTTCCCGATAGAGGACCAGAGCATCATCCAGACAGAGCCCTGTTGGTTACTATAGGTTTGCTTTTGTTTTTGGGTATTGTATTTTTGTCATCAGCTTCATCTACTCTAGCTTTTTATAGACACATGGATGCCTATCGTTTTGTCAAACAACAGCTGACACATGGAGTTTTACCAGGAATACTTTTTTTCTACATTACATTTAGAATTGATTACAAAATTTACAAAAAATTTACTTACTTGTGGCTAGCTCTGTCATTGTTGCTTTTGATATTGGTATTTGTTCCTGCGTTTAGAGGAGACTTTGGTACAGCACAATCTTGGATTGTAATTGGTGGTTCTTTTGCTATCCAACCTTCAGAAATGGTTAAGCTTTTACTTATTTTATTTTTGTCTGCTTGGTTTGTAGATAGAGGTGTAAAAATAAAAGATCTTAAGACTAGCACCATTCCTTTTATTATATTTTTATTGGCAGTGAGTTTTTTATTGGTAATGCAGCCAGACTTTGGTACTTTGAGCATCATCGCCCTTACTTCATTGGCTTTATTTTATATTGCTGGCGCCAGACTTTGGCATCTTTTGGCTATATTTGCTGCTGGTGCAGGTGGATTTTTTGCCATGGTCAAGGCCGCACCATACAGAATGAATCGTTTTGCTGCTTGGCTCAATCCGGATGTTGATCCTCAGGGGATTGGTTGGCAGATAAAACAGTCTTTGATTGCTGTTGGTTCTGGTGGTTGGCTAGGAGTCGGATTAGGCTCTTCCAAACAAAAATCATATTTGCCTATGCCGGCCAATGATTCTATTTTTGCTGTGGTTGCCGAAGAGCTTGGTTTTATCTTCACGGTTGTCTTTTTACTCTTGTTTGCTACTTTGATTTATAGGGGTTTTCTGATAGCCAAGCGCTCGCCAGACAATTTTGCCAAATTGGTAGCTTTGGGTATTACTATTTGGATATCATTTCAGATTTTTATAAACATTGGTGGTATGATAAAGTTGGTTCCTTTGACAGGAGTGCCGCTACCATTTGTTTCATTAGGAGGAACAAACTTGGTAGTCACTTTGATAGCCATGGGTATACTAGCCAATATATCAAAATTTACAACTCAACGTTGATATGGAAAACAAAAAATCAAAAGTAGTTTTGACAGGAGGCGGCACACTGGGATCAGTAAGTCCGCTCTTGGCTGTTGCTGAAAAGTATGAAGCAGACTATCTTTTTGTGGGATCAGAAAATGGACCAGAGAGAAAGCTTTTGGAAAAAGTTGATATGGATTTTGTCAGTATTTCATCTGGTAAGCTTAGACGTTATTTTGACTGGCAAAATATTGTAGATATATTCAAGGTCAAGCTTGGCTTTTTCCAAAGTTTGAAAATACTCTTCAAGTACAAACCTGATATAGTTTTGACAGCTGGAAGCTTTGTAGCAGTACCAGTTGCCTGGGCAGCTTGGTTTTTGCGGATTCCAGTAATAGTCCATCAGCAAGATATACAAGTTGGCCTGGCCAATAGACTGATGGCTCCTATTGCCAAAAAAATTACAGTTACATTTGAGGATCAAGTCAAAGATTTTAATCACAAAAAAGTTGTAGTAACAGGCAATCCAGTTCGAGCAATAAAAGATGATACAGAATATAAGCCAATTGTAGTTATTACCGGAGGAGGTAAGGGTGCTAGATCAATGAATGATTTTGTAGCCAAGTTTATACCTTTGCTTTTGGAAAAATATGAAGTACACCATCTTTTGGGCAACAGCAACTGGGATCAAAAGCATGAGGCAGCAGGATATTTTCCTTACAAATTTATATTTCAGGGCATGATCAATCTTTTGTCTCAGGCAGATATCATTATTTCTAGATCAGGTATGTCACTTATTACTGAGGCGGCTAGCTTGAAAAAGGCCTTGGTTCTAGTACCAATACCAGATAGCCATCAGGAGCGAAATGCCAATTTTTTTGCCAAAAACAATGCAGCTATTGTAGTGCGTCAAGGTTCAGATCAAATAATGCAAAGATATTTGGAAAAGCTTTTGGAAAATACAACTTTGAGGCAAGGATTGGGCAATAATCTTTATCAGCTCTTTCCTAAATACGCAGTTAATGATTATATTATATTGATAAATGAAATTATCAAATGAAAAAGATTGATATAGAAAACATAAACAAAGTATATCTATCTGGAGTTGGTGGCATTGGTCTATCAGCTATTGCTTATTATTTTCTCAATTTGGACAAAAAAGTTTTGGGTTCAGATATAGTAGAATCAGAAGTTACCAGACGTCTAGAGGAAAAAGGCATGCTGATAAACTTCAAGCAAAAAGCCAATAACCTTACTTCAGATATAGATTTGTTAGTTTATTCATCAGCTTTGCCCGATGATCACGAAGAACTCAAGGAAGCCAAAAGACTCAAAATAAAAACAATGACCTATTTTGAATTTTTGGGTTGTTTGAGTAGAAATCACAAGACTATTGCGGTCACTGGCACCAATGGCAAGACCACTACTACAGCTATGATAGGTTTGGCCCTAGAAAAGGCTGGGCTAGATCCAACTGTTATTGTCGGTAGCTTGGTTTCTGAATGGGGCAGCAACTTTCGTCTAGGTAAGTCAGATATACTAGTAGTAGAGGCTTGTGAGTGGCAAGCACATATGCTAGAGATTGATCCACAGATGATAGTTTTGACCAATGTAGCAGAAGATCACTTGGATTATTACAAAGACCTAGACGATATCAAGAGGCATTTTCAAAAGTTTGTAGACAAACTACCCAAAGACGGTATTTTGTTTAAAAATATAGATGACAAGGAATCAGCGGAAATAAAATTTTCTGGTCAAACTGTAGATTTTGGTAAAGACAAAGAAGCCAATTATTATTTTGACAATCCCAGAGTAGAGGACAACAAACAGCATTTTGATATTTATTGCAATCAAGAAGCAATGGTCAATTTTAGCATTCAGGTGCCTGGACTCTTCAATCTATACAATGCTACAGCCACTATAGCTGTTTGTGACAAATTGGGAGTAAATAGACACCAGATATGGAATGCCCTCAATGATTTTCCTGGTACTTGGCGTCGTTTTGAATTGGTCGGACAGATGAAGAGCAATGTAGTTATTTCTGATTATGCTCATCATCCTGATTCTATCAATCAATTACTTAGAGCAGCCAAAGATTTTTATCCTGACAAAAAATTGATAGCTGTATTTCAGCCGCATCATCACAATCGGACCAAGACCTTGCTGGCTGAATTTGCCAAAGCATTTTATCTAGCAGATCAGGTGATTATAAATGAGGTCTATCATGTATCTGGCCGTGAGGACAAACAAGAAGACAAAGTTTCTGGACAGGACATTATAGACAAGATGCATCACAGCAAAAAATATTTTGCTCCAGAATTTTCTGATATAAAAAAAATAATCAAAGACCTCAATCCAATAAATTCAGTAATACTTTTTATTGGGGCAGGAGACATAGATAATTTAGCTAGAGAAATAATAGATTAGCAGATTCGTCATTCTGGAAGGAACGAAGTGACTGATAGAATCTGATAAAACAGACTCTATCGCTTCGCTCCAGAGTGACAATCAATATAAAATTATGACAAAATATATATTACATGGCGGTGCTACAAGTGCTGATTCAGTCCACAACGATAATTTCTTCAAAGAAATGATTAAAGATTTAGATTCTCCAGCTAATGTTTTATTAATTTATTTTGCTACAGTTGAAGATAGGTGGGATAGTCTTTTGGAAGATGATAAAAGCAAATTTGCCAAAGCAAATCAAGAAAATAAAGACTTGGTTTTTTCAGTAGCAGCAAAAGAGACAGATAAATTGATAGAGCAAATCTCCGAAGCAGATTTAGTTTATATGAGGGGCGATAAACACACAGGCGTTTTAGTTGAAAAAATGTTAAAAGTAAGAAACTTAACGGAGTTATTTGACGGTAAGATAGTGGGTGGTTCATCTGCAGGAGCCTATGCTATTTCTAAATATTTTCATAGTGATAGTATGGGAGGTATATTTGAGGGTTTAGGATTATTACCCATAAAATGCACAGCTCATTATTCAAAAGAAAAAGATCCTCAAGTTGAGAATTTAAAAAATTTTAAAGAAGAATTAAAAGTTTGCGCTATACCAGAGACGGAATTTATAGTAATTGAAAAATAAAATTATGAACTTACAAAAAAATATAGCACTAAAAGATCACACAACTTTCAAAATAGGTGGACCAGCTGATTACTTTGTAGAAGCAACTACTCCAGAAGAACTACAGGAAGCCAGAACCTGGGCCAAGGAAAACAAACAAGAAGTTTTGATCTTGGGTGGGGGTAGTAACTTGCTGATTTCAGACCAAGGCTATAGAGGTCTAGTTATAAAATTAAAATTGGAAAAATTGGAATTTGTAGATAATAAAGTAGTTGTAGGACCTGGAGTAAAGCTGGCTTATCTTTTGAATTCTAGTTTGGAGCACAATCTAACTGGCTTGGAATTTGCCGCTGGTATACCTGGCACTGTTGGTGG
>PKTI01000057.1 GCA_002869235.1 Candidatus Parcubacteria bacterium | reverse complement strand
GTTGGGATTGCCGTCTTCGTCGGTGCCTTCCTGGACCCACCGACCCTCGGTCAGGTAGATGCCGTTCTGGATCTGATCGGAAACCCAGTCGGAGAACTGGCTGCGCCGGCTGGCGTAGCTTTCCTCCGAGCTCATCAGGGCGGCGGTCATCACGACCGCTTCCTTGGTGATCTGGGAATAGCACTCCTGCATCAGGCCTTCCTGGCTGCCGAAGACGATGTGGATCCTCGCCATGTCGGGTTCGTTGGCCGGCAGGACGAAGCGGACATCACCGTAGACCTTGGCCTTGCCGCCGTCGTTGAAGCGAACTTCGATGGGCGGGGCGACCGCGGTCTTCTTGTCAGACTCCTTGTCGCTGTACTTGTAGCTCGAGGCCACGTTGTACGGCTCGACCAGGGCCAGGTTCTTGGCGTAGATGCCGGGGCTGAACTTGCAGGTCAGGTTGCCGTTCCAGTAGGCCTGCTTGACCAGGTAGATGCCCGAGCCGTTGCGGCCGATCAGACGACTGCCGTTGAGCAGGACGATGAAGAGCAGGACGACGGCCAGAGCCAGGACGATGATGCGTCCCGGCGTCCACCGAGTGCGCTGCGCTTTGTCGAGAATGGAATCGATACTCACGATTTTGCCTCCAAGGCTGGAACCTCTTGACTTGACCTGAGCTACTTGAGCTCAAGTCGCTTCCTCCGATGGGTCTAGTTCTGTTGGTCCTGTGCACCCTCGCCGAAGCGCTGGTGCAGCTGCTGGTAGATCTCCTCGACGGTCTCGCGCTTGTTGACCAGGTAGCGCCAGTAGAGCTCCCTGGCTCGGTCGTCGCCCGACTCGAACATCCAGATGGCTGCTCGGGTGAAGCCGACCTTCAGGTAGTCCCCCAAGATGACCTTGAGGATGACGATGAAGCCGATGTAGCCGACGATCGTCGCGAAAAAGCCGATCACCTTGCTGGTGATCTCGATGGTGGGATCCATGCTTGGACCTCCGTGGGAAGGGGTAGAGTGACGTGCGGATTTGAAGTCTCGAACTATCGATCCTTCGTGCGGTTTTTGACCTCCTTGTCGGGATTCGTCAAACCACTGTTGGTTTGTCTATTGCTTTGTTTAAGCCTTCTATCTATATATGTGGTATTCGGTTTTTAAGGAACCTAATGGGAAAATACCCTTATAAAAGACATCAAAACACGAGAAAATAGCCTTTATTTAATAGCTTGCTAAAAGGGTACTTTTTACTTGTTTTTACTTTATTTTTGCATGGGCTTTATTCTTAGTTGTTAAATTGCCTCGGGGGACAATTTTGATTTAATACGCAATGGTAGCATATTTTACTAATTTTGTCAATAGTCTTTATTGTTTGATAAAATAGTGTTTAAGGCTCATTTTTGTTATACTTAAAAGGTTATTTTCAGGTATTAAAGTATAAAAATATGAGCAAAGTAATTTTAATTACCGGAGCATCCTCTGGTATGGGCAAAACAACAGCCATAGACCTTATAAAACAAGGTCATGTTGTATATGGAGCATCTCGCGATGTAGAAAACATGAAAGAACTTCAAGAATTAGGAGCTTATATATTGAACATGGATGTAACCAAAGATGAAGAAATAAGGTCAGGGGTAGAGAGAATTATAAATGAACAGGGTAAAATTGATGTTTTGTGGAATAATGCCGGCTATGGTTTGTATGGCTCTGTAGAAGAAACCAGTATAGATGATGCTAGAAATCAGTTTGAGGTCAATCTTTTTGGTTTAGCTAGATTGACTCAATTGGTCATACCCTATATGAGAAAACAAAAATCAGGTATTATAATCAACACATCTTCTATGGGTGGTAAGGTATATACTCCCTTTGGTGCTTGGTATCATGCTACCAAGCATGCCTTGGAAGGCTGGTCTGATTGTCTTAGGTTTGAATTGGCTCCTTTTGGTATCAAAGTTGTGATATTGGAGCCCGGGGCCATCAAAACAAATTGGGGTAATATAATGAGAAGATTGCTTCAAGAAAGATCTAGTAATGGTCCTTATAAAGAAATGGTAGAAGCAACCATAAAAGCAGGTGATGATGCTTACAAAAAAGATAATGCTTCTGATCCTAGTGTAATTTCTCAAACTATTCAAAAAATAATTGTCAGCGACAAACCCAAAACACGCTATGCAGTTGGCAAAATGGCCAAACCGATGATATTTATCAGAAAATATTTTGGTGATAGGGTATTTGATAGGGTTATCAAGTTTTATACCAGAAAATAATAAATGATTTATTTACTAATATTTTTAATAATTCTGGCAGTGATTTCTTTTTTGGGGCTTGTGCTGGTTTTTTCTTTTTTGTTGGCAATACTAAAAGGTGCGCCATATATAGCTACTGACAAAAAGAAAATAAAAAGTATATTGAACTTAGCCAACATAAAAGAATGCCATAAAGCTGTAGATTTGGGTTCTGGAGATGGTCGTCTGGTCATAGCATTGGCCAATCAAGGGGCAGAGGTACATGGTTATGAAATAAACCCTTTTTTGGTTTGGTACTCTAGATGGAGAATAAAAAAAGCAGGTTTGTCTGATAGTGCTTTTGTACATAAAAAAAATTTTTGGAATGTGGATATGCAGCCTTTTGATGTTATTGTAGTTTTTGGTATTGGCAATATTATGGAAAAATTGGAAGCCAAGCTGGAGAGTGAGGCCAAGGATAGTTTGAGGGTGGTTTCCAATGGTTTTTTGTTTCCTTCTTGGGATTATACTGACAAAGAAGGACAAATATTTTTGTATAAGAAATAAAATATGGATTTTTACATAATTTTATTGGCGATTATTTTGGTTTTAATATTTTTGTCTTACCATGTTGTTTTTTATTTTAGGACAAAAGTACCAATAATTATTACACCCAAAAAATTTATTATAAACTTGGTAGATCATATAAAACAAAATAATTTATTGGACTCAAATTCAGTTGTTTATGAATTGGGCAGTGGTTGGGGAGATTTTTCTTTTGCTATAGAAAATTTAAACCCGCAAAAAATAATAGCTTATGAGTTATCCTTTATTCATATTTTTTGGAGCAAAATAAAAGCTAAAATAAGGAAATCAAAAATTAGTTTTGAGATGAAAGATTTTTTCCAAGCTGATTTGTCAGACGCAGATTTTATTTATATATTTTTGGTGCCAAAGATAGTAGATAAGGTATGGAAAAAAATGAAACAGGAATGCAAAACGGATACCATGATGGTGCTTTTGGGTCATGAATTGAGCAACGAAAAATATTTGTATAAGATAAAAACGAATCCAGATAAAAAAGATAGTACCTACTATTATTTTTATAGAATTGACAAATAATTTACAAAAATGAAAAATAGGTTATAATATATGTACTTAATATACTTATGGTAGATATCAGGAAAAAAACTATATTTTCTTTCTTGGCACTAGGATTTTTAGTAGCTAGTATTTTTAGTTGTATTTTAGCTACTCAGGATTATTCTATGGTTCATCACGGTGATTCTGTTGAGCGTAATTGTTGTGATGATAGTTTTTTGGGCACTATGATACATGATTTGCCTATTATTTTGCAAAATACAAATGTTTTGCAGTTGATGGTATTATTGTTTTTATCTTTTTATTTATTTTCCAAAAATTCTTATATACACCAAAATTTGATTTTGGCAGCATATTTTAAGATAAGAGACAGATACGGCGGTTTTAACATTTTTCAATATTTTATATCTTTATTTAGTAGAGGTATACTACATCCAAAAATTTATTAGTGTTTAAAAGACACCTTACTTTTTATTTTTGAGCTCATCATAGAAGTAAGGTTTTTTGATATTTGTATTTTTTAATTATTAAAAATTATTATATATATGGAAAACAAAAATTTTATAGATAAGCTGAGCCCTAGAGCCGCTTTCAAAACAGGTCTAGCTTCAGGTCTAGCTATATTGTTTATGGTGGGTTTTTTTGTACTTTTGGGAGTATTGCTCAACAAAGATGAAAAAACCACAACCTATAGTAAAAAAACCAGTAATGAGGTTAGTGTGAATAAAGATTCTGGCCAAAGAGCGGTCAACCCTCAGCCCACAGGAAATAAACAAATAAACATCAAGCCGGTTGATAAGGAAAATGATTGGATAAGGGGTGATGTGGATGCCCGGGTCAGCGTAATAGAGTTTTCAGATACAGAGTGTCCATTTTGCAAGAGATTTCATAGTACTATGCAGGAAGTTGTAGATTATTATGATGGCGAGGTAAACTGGGTGTACAGACACTTTCCCTTGGTACAGCTACACTCAAAAGCTCCAAAGGAAGCTCAGGCAACTGAGTGTGCTGGAGAGCAGGGTGGTAATGATGCTTTTTGGGCATATATAGATAGATTGTTTGAAGTAAGCCCAACCAACAATGGATTGCCTGAAAGTGCTTTGCCAGAAATTGCAGAATACGTTGGTCTAGATGTAGGCCAATTTCAATCTTGTTTGGATTCTGGTAAATATGCCGATAAAGTCAGTGATCACACTGCCCAAGCTACAGCGGCAGGAGGCACAGGTACCCCTTACAGTGTGATAGTATCCGGTGATACAAAAGTGCCAATCCCCGGAGCGCTTCCTATTGAACAGGTAAAGTCATTAATTGATCCGCTTTTGAATAATCAATAAATTATGGAAAATACCAACTTAAAACCCTTTTATCTTGTTTTCAAAAATATAAAATATATACTCTTGGCTTTTGGTATAAGTTTTGTGTATATTTTATTGGCAGTTATAATCCCTAGCTACTCTTTTATTAATTTTTTCTTGGATTACAATTATCCTGTATTTGGTTTACCAAAATTAGTATATGGATTTTTTATAGCAAATTCTACAGTTTGGACTTTGTCTATGACAATTTTGATATCCATATTGAGCGGGATAAATTTTTCTATGTTGATTTTTTATCTTAAAAGAAGAATAAGTAAAGAGAAAAAATTTGGAGTAGGTTTTGGAGGTATGCTGATAGGCTTGTTGGGAGTTGGCTGCGCTTCTTGCGGCTCAATAATACTTTCTTCAATATTTGGTTTTACTGCTGCTACTGGTTTTTTGGGAATATTGCCATTTAAGGGTTTTGAGTTGGGTATTGTTGGTGTAGTATTATTGGCTTTGTCTATTTATTTTTTATCCAGGAAGATAGAAAATCCTTTGCTGTGCAAAATTGAACAATAGCAAAGTTTAAAAAATTAAAGATTGTTTTTATGAAAAAAATAAGTTTATTTATATTATTGCCTATAGCTTTTATAGCTTTAATATATTTTTTGTTTAATTCGAAGGTAAGCGATGTCAATGTGGCTTATGGACAAGAAGTAACTGTCTACAAGTCGCCAACTTGTGGTTGTTGTGTAAATTACATTGGTTTACTAGAGGATAGGGGCTATGAAGTAAAAGTAGTAGAAACCGAGGATATGGCAAGTATAAAAGATAAGTACGGCGTACCAAGAGATATGGAAAGCTGCCACACATCAATATTTGGTGATTATGTGGTAGAAGGCCATGTGCCTTTTGAAGTAGTAGAAAATATGCTGTCAGAAGAGCCAGACATAAAAGGAATTGCCTTGCCCGACATGCCTAGTGGATCTCCTGGAATGCCAGGCCCCAAGAGAGAACCTTTTGTAATTTATGCCTTGTCTGATCAGGGCTCAGAGGTTTATTTAGAAAATTAATTAAATAACTAAAAATATGGATAAGAAAAATTTATTTTTATACTCTATTCTAAACTCATTTTTGATATTGCTAGTATTTTTGATGGGCTTTCCAATAGTAGGTAGTTGGATTAATCATGATCAAGATGTGGATCATTCACAAATGCATGCTAATCATAGTTATGAAGACATGTCTGAAAATAGACTAGCATTTATGGAGCATCGTGATGATATTGTTGGTGAAATGATTCATGAGGGTGATTATGCTTGTTGCTTGGAAAAGCCTTGTACTTATTGCATTGCCAAAACACCAGGTCATGGTGAAGGGGCATCGTGTCATTGCTTGGATGATATAGCCAACGGAGTTCATCCTTGTGGTGAATGTATTGGTGAAATTTTGGAAGGTCACGGCAATCCTTATGTAGCCAAATATTTTGCCACTGCTATAGCCGAAGAGGTGGGAGAACAACATTTGGCTACAATCAAGCAGATAATATCTGAAAAATATGACATTAGTATAGAGGAGCAGCTATAAAATACATTTTAGGTTTAAATTTTTAAATTAAGATTATGAAGAAAATTTTATTGTTTTTGATTTTGTCTGTGGCTTTGTCAGGCTGTACAAAGGCTTCAGATAAAAACACTGAAACTCAAGATAACTCACAAGCATATCAATATCAGTCAATAAATGTTCAAACTTTTGATGAGATGTTGCAAAATAAAGATTTTACTCTAGTAGATGTTCATATACCAGAGCAAAGTCATATATCAAAAACAGATTTATTTATTCCTTATCATCAGATAGAGGACAATTTGTCACAATTGCCTCAAGACAAAGAACAAAAAATAGTAGTTTATTGTCGAAGCGGTAGTATGAGCAAGACAGCCTCCAAGGCTTTGATCGATATGGGTTATAAAAATGTTTATAATTTACTTGGTGGTAAAAATGCTTATAATGCCTATAAAAATTAGTATTTTTTAGATTTTTTGTAGTTTTTGTTGTAGTATTATTATATAAATCGATAAATTATTTTTATGTCTAAAAAAATACAATTGAGCATTGAGGGCATACATTGCGCTAGTTGTGTTAATACCATTGAAAAAGATTTGAAAAAAACCAAAGGTATAACTTCGGCTGCTGTTAACTTTGCCACAGAAGAGGCTAGTGTAGAATATGATGATAGTAAATTGTCAGAAGCTGATATTTTTGCAGTAATAGAAAAATCAGGCTACAAAGCCAAACTCATCTCAGGTAGTATGGACAAGGGTTCACATCATAAGATGTCTGAGCACGACCATACTTCTCATGCTATGGCTGAAGGATCAAAGGTGGTCAAAAATCGTTTGAATAAATTTTTATTGAGTCTTAGCTTGCTTACTTTGATTTTATTATTTGATTTTGTATTGGACGTATCAAGTGAAGGAACTATTATGCTTTTGTTGTCCTTAGGAGTCATTTATGCTGGGCGGGAATTTTTTAAGATTGGCATACCCAGTCTTTTACGTGCTCGCCCAGGTATGGATACTTTGGTTGCATTGGGTTCTGGCACAGCTTTTGTTTATTCAGCTTATGTAGTTTTATTTGATGCAAAAACAGATCCCTACTTTATGGACGTGGCTTTTATTGTAACTTTTATTTTACTAGGTCGTTATTTGGAAGCTAGGGCAAAAGGAAAGGCATCTGAAGCAATAAAAAAACTTTTGCAGTTGTCTGCAAAGGTAGCTCACAAAGTAATAGGAGAAAACAAAACTAAGGATGTAGAATTGGAAGATATAGAAGTAGGAGACAAACTTTTGGTAAAACCGGGGGAGAAGATGCCGGTAGATGGTATTGTATTAGAAGGCAAGACCAATGTAGATGAATCCATGATAACCGGTGAGAGTGTTCCTGTAGCCAAAACTCCTGGTGACAAAATCATTGGTGCTACGCTAAATGGTAATGGAGTTATAGTTGTAGCAGCGAAAAAAATAGGCAAAGATACTGTTTTGGCCAGAATAATCAAGATGGTTCAAGACGCTCAAATGTCCAAGGCACCTATTCAAAAATTGGTGGATAAAATATCTAATTATTTTGTTTGGGTTGTATTGGGTATTTCTTTGCTTACATTGATAGTGTGGCTCAATGTATCTGGTGATGTTTCATCTTCTTTGGTACATATGGTGACGGTTTTGGTTATTGCCTGTCCCTGTGCCCTAGGTCTAGCTACACCGATCTCTGTGGTAGTTGGTTCAGGTAGAGGAGCGTCAGCAGGTATTTTGATAAAAAATTCTGAAGCTTTGGAGAAAATACAAAAAGTATCAACAATTGTTTTTGACAAAACAGGTACATTGACCAAAGGTAAGCCGGAAGTTGTGGATATACATGGCGACAAAAATATACTTCAATTGGCTTATAACTTAGAACTAAATTCTGAGCATCCTTTGGCTCAAGCCATTATAGAAAAAGCAACAGAAAAAAAACTAACTGCTGATAAAATAGAAGATTTTGAGGCCATAACAGGACGAGGTATCAAAGCCAAGATAAAGGGTGACAGCTATCTTTTGGGTAATTATGCCTTGTTGAAAGATAATGGATTATATTTATCAGATGCAGAAAAAGAAAGCATAAAATTAGCAGAATCCAAAGGTCAGACAGTTTTGATGTTGGCAGAAAATAAAAAATATTTGGGCTTTATAGCAGTGGCAGATACTTTGAAAGAAAGCTCCAAAGAAGCTGTGGCCAAATTGAAACAAATGGGTATAAAAACTATAATGTTGACTGGAGATAATTCTCTTACAGCTCAAGCTATTGCCAAAAAAATTGGTATAGATGATACCCATGCTAGATTGATGCCCGACCAAAAGGTGGAAAAGATAAAAGAGCTACAAAACAAAAATGAATTTGTAGCTATGGTAGGCGATGGAATAAATGACGCACCAGCTCTGGCGCAGGCAGATGTAGGCATTGCCATGGGCACGGGCACTGATGTAGCTATGGAGACAGGAGAGGTTGTTTTGGTCAAAGGTGATTTGATGAAAGCAGTTCAAGCTATAAAATTGTCAGAACTGACTTTGAAAAATATCAAGCAAAATCTTTTTTGGGCTTTTGTCTACAACACAATTGGTATACCTATAGCAGCTTTTGGTTTTTTGAACCCAGCTATAAGTGCAGCAGCTATGGCTTTTAGTAGTATTTCTGTAGTATTGAATGCCTTGAGACTTAAAAGAGTAAAGTTATAATATGAAATTAAAATATATATACGCGTTTTTATTTTTGGTTTTTGTGGTTTCGCTTTTGGTTTATTTTTCAAACAAAGGACCAGTTGATAATTTTGTCAAAGAATTCAATAATTCTTATCTATCAGAAATTGAACCCAATGGTACAATTATTGAGTACGATATAGTAGCGGCTCCCAGTAAGTTGAATTTTTTGGGAGATACAGAAACAAATGTGTGGTCTTATAATGGACAAATACCAGGCCCAGTTTTAAGGGCCGAGCTTGGCGATACTATAAAAGTAAATTTTACCAACAATTTGCCTCAGGAAACTACTATTCACTGGCATGGAGTCAGGGTGCCAAATGCTATGGACGGAGTGCCTGGAGTAACTCAAGATGCTATTGAGCCAGGGGAATCTTTTGTTTACGAATTTATACCAAAAGATGCTGGCACATTTTGGTTTCACCCTCATGTCAGAAGTAGTGAGCAGGTAGAGCGTGGACTTTATGGAATTTTGATAGTAGAAGATCCCAATGATCCGGAGTATAGTCAGGATTTGGTTTGGGTGGTAGATGATTGGTTGATTGATGGTGACAATCAAATATATGAAGCTTTCAATACTATGCATGATTTGATGCATGATGGCAGGTGGGGAAATGTAATTACTGTAAATAGTCAGATACAGCCAAGTTTTCCTGTTGCCCATGGCGAAAGAATCCGTGTGAGAATGATAAATGTATCAAATGCTCGTGTCTACAAACCAGTATTTCCTAGCATAAATCCGAAAGTAATAGCAGTAGATGGTATGAAGGTGGCTGATAATTTTAATTTGGTAAATTTTGATTTGGCACCTGGCAATAGATTGGATTTAGATATTACTATACCCGATGATTTTTCTGGAGATAGTATCAATGCTATAGATACTTTTAGTAAAACAACTTATAAACTAGCATCTTTACAAGTCATACCAGAATTTGTAGATACACCAGATTTTGATTTACCCAAAAATGAAAACATACCCAATTGGACAGACGCCAAGGATGTTGAGCCCAATGTAGTTTTGGATTTGGATGCCATCAGGCAAGGTATGCAGATTAAGTGGACTATAAACAGTCAAGTATTTCCAGATGTAGAAACAATTACTTTGGAGTCCAATAAGTTTAATAAGATTTTGATAAATAATAAATCAACTCGTTTGCATCCTATGCATTTACATGGTCAGTTTTTCAAGGTATTATCTAGAAATGGCAAAGAAGTTGAAGAGGATTATTGGAGAGACACTGTGTTGGTCAAAGCAAATGAGTCAGTGGAGATAGGCTTGGTACCACTGGACAAAGGTTTGTGGGTCAACCACTGCCATGCTCTAGAACATGCAGAAGCAGGTATGATGACAATTATAGAAGTTATTTAATGATAAATATATGTTAAACACAGTTGCAGTATTTTTTATGGGTTATTTAATTGGTTATTTTTTTGGTCAACAAAGAGAAAAAGAAAAGATCAAAAATGCTAATTTACCCAAACAAGGAAATTTTGATAATAAAAATTAGTCTTACTGGTAGGATTTTTTTAAAATAAAAAACTGCAGTCAGACTGCAGTTGGTGTCACGTGCTTCTAGCCCTTGGCCAGAAAATCACGGAGCACTTTGGGAGCATCCCCGAGCTCTTCGTAGCAGAGGACATCCTGCACGGCCGGGTTGCCCCGGAGCAGACGAGAGACCTTGCGGTTCTCCAGCTGCGAACGCTGGCAGAGGATGATGACCGGCACGTTGTGGGTGTTGGCCATCTCGACCTCGATACCGCCGCCCCAGGAAGGGGCAATGGCGACCACGACCAGAAGCGAAGTCAGCTCGCAGACCTGGCGCCGCTCGGCGTCATCGACATCGGCGGGGGTGAAGTGGGCGTGCTTGATCGGGTCGTAGTGTTCGTGGGGCACGAAGGCTCGCGGTCCGAATTCGGCGGTCACATCCGCCAAGGCGACGTAGGTGTCCTTGACCAAGATCTGCTCCTCGGGAGTCAGTTCGGTCAGGGGACCACAGATATAGGGACAGAGAGTGCTGTTCACTGGAGACCTCCTGGCTGGGGTGGAAGGAACTGCTGCTATATTATAATTAAGTGACTTATTTGTCAAAAATCTCGCTTAAAGCGGGGTTTTTTGTTATAATAAATATAATTAAATTCTAAAAATATGAAAGAACAAAAAGGTGAACATGTTGACATAAAAAGAGATACGGATTTGTTTGAAACAATCTTTATTACTATTTTGGTTGGTATAGTTGGATCCGTTTTTATAGCTGGTACTTTTGTCTGGCAAGAGATAGAGCTGGAAAAACAACTCAACAAAACTATATACGTAAGTTCAGGTATTAAATAAACAAAAACATATGAAACTATTTAAAAATCAATTTGGTTTTAATGACACTATTTTAGTAGTTATTGTAGGGGGTATAATAGGAGCCTTATTTATTACAGGAGTTTTTATTTGGAAGGAAGTAGAGATATATAATTCTATTGGATCTTTGGGAACTGTAAAAGTAAAGGAGGATGACGATGCCTATTATGATGCGTCTGAGGTTTCTATAGAAGATTGGTTGACTTATACTCATCCAGTTTTAGGATTAGAATTTAAATACAAAGAAGAGTGGGGAGAACCCGTTACTAGTCCTTCAAAATATATTACAAATTTAGACAATCTGCTCACAGAAATAAGTCCTAACAATTCTTATTATAATAGGGTAGGGATCAACTTTCCGGATAGTGATATAAGTATTAGTATTTTTAATAATGAACATAAAGGCGAGCTATATCCCAATGCCAATGCTTATCCGTATGGTCCAATTGACAATTTTTTTACCCTAAAAGAAACAGAGGATATTTGTGATTATAAAGTAAATTTTATCAACAATCCTAGTAACACAGGGATCATCGTAGAAGACTATTCGGAGTGTAGTAATGATGTAAAAACAGCCTTATTGAAAGATACCAAAGCTAGCATCAATAGATACCAGTATAATTTGAGACACTATGGCTTCAAAAAATTAAAGAATGACAGCATAGATAATTTATTGGTTACTTTTTTGGTTGGATACACTAGCCAGCTAAAGGATGACAATGTTTCTTTTGATAACTTTTTGGATTATGAATTAGTTAGAAAAGAAAAAATTTCTCAAGAACAATACTTACAAGATAAAGAGGATTTTATTGTTTTTGTAAAAAATATAAAAACATTTGAGCCAGAAAAAAAGCAGTTGCAGTTGATAGAAATAAATGATAAAGACAGTATAGAAATAGCTACAATAAAAAAATATTACAATAATATAATGTCTGGTAATTTGTCGGATGCCTATCAAATGTATATTGATCCAGAGGTAGATAATATTCAATATGAGCAGTGGTATCAAAATACTATTTTGGCCAAACCACGTGATTTTGAAAATACAAATGGCAATACATATAGATTTTATGTAGATTTTCAAGATGATAATAAAGAGCCACAAATTTATAGAGTAACAATGGAAGTGATAGATGAGAAAATTAATCTATTATCTTCAGAAGAGATTACCAGTCAAGATGTTGTTTTTGAAGACATGAAAGCTTTTACCAAAACATTGAGAGATTATAATTATGTCATATTGTATGACGGGGAAAACGAGGTTGATGTAGATAGGGCGCCTGACTATGTTGAGGGTAGAGGCCCTGGTGAGGCACTTTCTTTTTCAAGTTTAGAATTTTCTCCTGATGGAAGATATTTGAAATACAAAGCCCAAGGATGGGAGTGGAGTATTTTGAGAGTTTATGATATAGAGAAGAAAAAACAGGTATTGGGTATAGGAGGTTTTGGTATGCAGGGCTTTAGTCCAGACGGTGATTATTTTTACGCTTGTTTTACAGGCGGTATGTCAGGAAGTAGATATATAAATATTTATTCATTACCAGACTTTGATTTGATAAATACAGGAGAAGATTTGGGTATATTGGATGACGAGTTCTATGGTTCTCCTGAGTGTAATCTAAATTCAGAAGATAATACCTTGGATATAACCATTTCTGGTTACTTGAGCTGGCCCGATGATTATATAGAATATTTTTATAATTATGATTTTGAGACTGGTAAATTGATAGATAAAAATTAAATTTTAATGGTTTTGAAAACCTCGCTTAAAGCGGGGTTTTTTGTTATAATAACATTGATTTAATAAGCTAATTTATTATTATGCGAAAAATATTTATTGCATTTTTAGCCTTAGTTTTTGTTGGATCTAGCTATTTACCTAGTGCTAGCGCAGAAGCCACTTATGGTGAGGGTTCTTTGCTTAAGACTCCAAATAGTACTACGGTGTATTATATAGGGCCAGATGGCATGAAATATGTTTTTCCAGAAGGGAAGACGTTTAACACTTGGTTTGATGATTTTTCTCAAGTACAAGAGGTGTCTATTGAAGAATTAGACCAATATCCAGATGGTGGGGCTATGCCTATCAAGGGTGGTGCAAGATTAGTCACCCATACAAATACAAATAATGTGTATGCTGTAGAAAGTTGTGGAATTTTGCGTCGTATACCAAATGAAAAAAAGGCCAGAGAGCTTTTTGGTGAGGATTGGTCTAGCAGAGTAGTAGATGTATTACCAGGATTTTTTGCTACTACTTATCAAATGGGAGACGAAGTATCAGATACTTTACCAAATGGTTATTTGATAACTGATGGTAAAAAATATTATTATGTTGAAAATGGTGAAAAAAGTTTGATGACCAAAGAAGCGCTTCGTTTGAACAATTTAAAAGAGGACAATGCTTTGCGCATAAGTAATATAAATAGATATAAAAATAAAGCTTCTATAGCAGTCAAAAAAAGATCATTAGCAAACTTTGTACCACCACTTACAGACGTGAAAGACAAAAAGGTAAGAGTTTGTCACAACAATCATACCATTAGTATTTCCAAAAACGCTTTGCAAGCTCATTTGAGAATAGGCGATAGCCTGGGTGCTTGTGGAGATGAGATAGATGATCCTGATAGCTCTGATGAAGAGCCTACAGAGGTAGAGCCAGGAGCTTGGTGTAGTGTTCTTTTGGGAATGTTCAACTCCGAAACTCTGGGATATGCCTCAGATGATCCGCATGATGTCTTGGATATAAATGATGATGGTTTAGTCAATCTATCTGACAATGCTATGTTGGTAGATCTTTATAATAATGAAGACAATCAAGTTTGTTTGGCTCATATAGAGAGCGCCTATACTGAGGATGATTATCAAAACTTGGATTGGTGCAATGGCTTGGTTCAAGGTATTTCCGACAATTTGGGAGACACTTCACCATTTGACCCATTTGATTTAAATGATGATGACAAGATAAATTTGTCAGATGTATCAATAGTTGCTAGTTATCTATATGAAGAGGATCAGGCACAATGTTATGCAGAATATAGTGGTTATCTGGAAGACATGACAGAGGAAACCCCAGTGGACAACGATGCAGATGATGATGGTTATGATAGCGAAGCTAGTGGTGGAGAGGATTGTAATGACAATGACGCGGACATCAATCCAGGTGCTGACGAAATCGCTGATGATGGCATAGATCAAGATTGTGATGGTGAGGATTTGGTATCTTCCGTTGATATTAGTATCAATTCGGTTTCATCTGATGATTTGGATCATGGACAAACTTATACTATAGATGGTTTTGGTTTTGATAATTCTTTTACAGACACTCCAGTATTGTGGGATACAGTAGATAATCAAAGTTTTTATGATGGTTTAGAAAGTGGCGAGGATATACCGGTGGCTGATGATCATTTTTGGATAAGAAATGGCACTCAATGGAGTGATCCTTTGGATTATTATACTGATGATTTGAGAAATAATAGAAGTACAGCTCAATACCACCTTTCTTCAAAGGGTTCCCTAGGCTCCAGAGACTTGGGAGACAACGAAGTGTCAGAATTTTATGCCACTTGGTGGATAAATCCTAGTCATGATATATATGATGGACCAAATGGTTTAGCTTCAACTAAGATTATTAGAGTATGGGAGAGTGGTAATGGAGGTGGTGGTCGTCTATCATGGACTGGAAATCAACTAACTGCTGGTTTTGGTTCAGTAAATGAATGGTCTAATTGGGGAGGAGATATTGGCGAGTGGAATAGAGTAGAGATATATATTGATAGTGCAAACGGTGTTATAAAAGCTTATACTAATGGAGAGTTGATTCATGATGTTGATCACATGGAATTGGACGGGCATTATTTGAATAGAATCTGGGTATTAGGGCTTGATCCTAGTATTCCAGAAAATTTGGATTCAGATTTGACTGTTGATTTTGATGATGTTTATGTAGATACTAATCAGGCTAGAGTTGAGCTTTGCCTAGGAAGTAGTTGGGATGCCAGAGGTATGTGTGAGATTCAGATAAAAACAGATTGGTCAGATTCACAAATATCTTTTGAGGCTAACCAAGGTAGTTTTTCCGAAAATGAAATATTATATCTATATGTTATAGACAAAGATGGTAATGCCAGTAATGCTTATCCAGTAAGTTTTTAGAAAAATAAATTTATAAAATTAACCTCTTGCTTTACAGCAAGAGGTTTTTTGATCAAAAAGAAGAGAGCCCTTTTATTATACTCTTGGGCTCTCCTTGGGAGTTTTGTTTTTATGAGGTTCTGCGGATGATGCTTTCGACCAGAGTGGTCGTGTCTTCGGGGATGGATGTGTTGTCGGGGTTTGCAACCAAAGCCTGGTCGGAATCTCGGGGAATCCGAGAAAGGATCTGGACAGGGACAGGAGCTCCACTTTGGTTGTTGAGCTTCTGCTTGAGCTCGTGATAGCGGGTGTCTTGGATGCAGATGACAGCAACCAGTGCCGCAAAAACGACGTAAGCTAGGATGTACAGCATGGTTTTTTACCTCCGTTTTATGGGGTAAAGTGCCCAAAAGGCACTATTTGACTGGAAAGGGCGATTATTATACTATAGCATATTTATAGTGTTTTGTCAATAATATTAATTAACTTAAACTATATTTTTATTTCTGTGGATAACCAGCCCTCCTAAGGTATTGACGTATCCTATCAGTATGATATTATGTATATACAAAGATTGATAGAGAGAAATTCGTTAGGGATTGAGT
>PKTI01000038.1 GCA_002869235.1 Candidatus Parcubacteria bacterium | reverse complement strand
TATTGTTACTTTTGATAGAACTAGAGAAAATCTATTCAAAAATCAAGATAAAGCCTTTGATGAGGTAGTAAATATATCTGTAAATCAAACAATTGTCCGATCTATAAATACCTCTGTTACTACCTTATTTGTACTCTTGGCCATATATTTCTTTGGTGGAGAAAGCATCAAAAACTTCGTTTTGGCCCTTATATTGGGTGTTATTATTGGTACTTATTCCTCAATATTTGTTGCTTCACCACTTTTGGCAATTTGGCGCAAGAGCAAGTAAAATTCAACAAAAATATCTAATATTAGCATAAATACCTAACCCCTTGACAACTTGAGTCAAGGGGTTGACTATTTTCAAAAAATATGTTATTGTATTAGAGATTATTAGAATAATATCAATCATATGGAGTCAATTTTAGACAAAGTTATGACATCAAAGCATATGGATAACCTCAAGAATTTCAATCCACATGAGATTTTGGAAAGAATTCTGGAAGCTTTAGCTGAACGCGAACAAGAAATAATTCGAATGCGTCACGGCTTGGCTGGTTATGAGAAAAAAACTCTAGAAGATATTGGTAGAAAATACAATGTTACTAGAGAAAGAGTTCGTCAGATTGAAAACAGCTCACTCAAAAAAATTACCAAAAACTTTGATCAAACTTATCTCAAACAAGTAGAAGACATTGCCAACGGAATTCTCAGCGAACACGGTGGCATGATGTCAGAAGAAAATCTAACCAAGGAACTTTTGATAATCCCTGGTGATAATGAAGAAAATAGAGCAGCTATTAGATTTGTCTTGAATCAACTTTTGAAACATAGATTCCATTTTGTAAAAGAGACTCCACATTATTATAATTTTTGGAAAACTCCTGAAGCATCAGTTGATTTCTTGTTAGAAACTATCAAAGAAATCCGTCAGCTAGTAAAAGACTATGATGACACTTTGATGCTAGAAGAGCTTTTGGGCAAAGTACAATCTACTGATTTCTACTCCCAGAATGATGAATTGAGTGATAAAGTAGTTGTAAACTTCATTGATATTACCAAAAAGTTGGAAGCTAACCCTTATCAAGAATGGGGTTTGATAGAATGGCCAGCCATTCGTCCAAAAAGAATGAATGACAAGATCTATTTGGTATTGCAAAAAGAAAATAAACCAATGCACTTTACTGAAATTGCCGATACTATCAATAAGATGCGTTTTGATCATCGCAAAGCTTATCCAGCTACAATTCACAACGAACTTATACTAGATAAAAAATATGTCCTAATTGGCCGCGGCATCTATGCCCTAAAAGAATGGGGCTACAAGCCAGGTGTAGTCAGCGATGTGATAGAAGAGATTTTATCAAAAGCAGACAAACCTTTGACCAAAAAAGAAATTATTGAAGAAGTTTTGAATAAAAGACTCATCAAAGAAACAACCATCACACTGGCGCTAATGAACAAAAACAAGTTTGCTCGTGACGAAAAAGGACGTTACATGCTCAAGCAAAACGATTAAAAAACTATAATTTAATATCACAAACAACCCACTTGAAGTTTTTGGGTTGTTTTTGTTTAATAATACTTTAAAAATTTCCCTAAAAAAGGTATAATATACAAAGATAATTACTTATGGAATTTTACTTAGACTTTACTTCAATATATCTACTAGGAACTAATGGTCCATTAGCTGCTTTTTGGTATTTCTTTACCCATGGTGGCTGGATATTTTTTACTATTGTCTTTATATATTTTAGCTATATTATCTGGTGGCAACGCCAGCAAGGAAAATGGTTTGATAGCAACAAATTTATAATGCTAGCTATAGATATACCAAAAGACACAGAACAAACTCCAAAGGCTGTTGAACAGTTGTTTGCCACAGTTTCTGGGCCTCATGCCCAGCTTAATGCTAAAGAAGTTTACCTTGGTGGCATGTTTCAACTAGCATATTCATTTGAAATAATTAGTATTGACGGTTATGTGCAATTTTTGATTCGTACACCTAGCCACTGGAGAGATGTAGTTGAAAGCGCTATATACTCTCAATATCCGGATGCAGAAATTACAGAGGTAGAGGATTATGTAGACACTGTGCCAGATGAGTACCCAAATGAAACTCACAATATCTGGGGGGCAGAGGTTATACCAGCTAGATCTTGGGTTTATCCAATTCGTACTTACCCTTATTTTGAAGACCCTTCAGCCGAAGAAAAATTTAAAGATCCAATTGCTTCACTACTGGAAACCATGAGTAAAATCCAACGTGGCGAGCAAGTGTGGTTTCAAATAATTGTCCGCCCAACTGGCTTTGACTGGGTCAACAAATCAATGGCTGAAGCCTATAAAATAGCTGGTCGCAAAAAACCAACCAAAGAAAGCTGGATAAGTAGACTACTCAACCCTCTTGTCAATCTGTTTTTTCTTTCTAGTGGTGAAACTTGGTTTTGGCCTACTGGAGCTGAAGCCCAAAGACCTACAAAGCCAGACAAGGATGATATGCCTAGTATGATGCTTCACCTGACTCCTGGAGAAAAAGACGCTATAGAGGCTATAGAAAACAAAGCGTCAAAAATTGGTTTTGATTGTAAAATACGTTTGATTTATATATCTCCACTAGAACAATATTCTGCGGCTAGAGTGGTCTCTTCAGTTTTTGGTTCTATCAAACAATTCAATACTCTAGACCTTAATGCATTTAAACCTGATCCAAAAACAAAAACTAAAATAAACTACTTTTTTATAAAAAGAAGAGAGGCTCGCAGAAAAATGAGACTTATGGCTGGCTACAAAGGCCGCAGTACTGTCATGGGACACAATACTTTTATATTAAATCTAGAAGAGTTAGCTAGTTTGTGGCACTTTCCTAGTAGATATATCAAAGCACCACTTCTTTCTAGAACTGAAGCCAAAAAAGCCGAACCGCCAACTACTTTGCCTTACCACGATAGCAAAACTGATGATAAACAAGTCCAGAGTGAAGGCCTGCGTCGTCAATTGTATTACACAGGCTTTGGTGTAGACATAGACAACAAAGAATACGAAAAAGAATTTAAGAAAAAAGATGGTAGTGTAGAACCAAACACCAACAAAGGCGCACCACCATCAAACTTACCAACTGAATGACAAATCACGAAGATAGAATTACAACTTTTGCTCAAACCAACTACCGTAATACAAACGTGAAGTTTGGTATAAAAACTGATGACCGCCGTCGCCATATGTATTTTATTGGAAAAACTGGTATGGGAAAATCTACTGTCTTGGAAAATATGATTATCCAAGATATTATAGACGGCAAGGGCGTCTGTGTAGTAGACCCTCACGGTGATTTGGTAGAAAAAGTTATCAATTTTATCCCTTCTAGTAGGGTAAACGATGTTATTTATTTCAATCCTGCTGATTTGTCATATCCTATAGGCTTCAATGTCCTAGAAAGCGTGGATCCTGAACAACGTCATTTGGTCACCTCTGGTTTGATCGGTGTATTTCAGAAAATTTGGGCTGATTCTTGGGGGCCACGTTTGGAATATGTACTTCATCACGCAATTTCAGCCTTGCTAGAATATCCAGGCTCTACACTTTTGGGAATTATGCGTATTTTGACTGACAAAAACTTTAGAAAAAGAGTAGTAGAAAAAATAAGTGACCCAGTAGTCAAATCATTTTGGGTAGATGAATACAGCAAATATCCAGATAGATTCCAAGCTGAAGCTATTGCTCCTATCCAAAATAAGGTAGGTAGATTTTTGTCTTCTGCTTTGATCAGAAACATCTTGGGTCAGGTCAAATCTTCATTTTCTATGCGTGAAGTCATGGATCAGGAAAAGATCTTGCTACTCAATCTATCCAAAGGTAGGGTAGGAGAAGACAACTCAGCTTTGATGGGTGCGATGATGATCACCAAGATTCAGCTAGCTGCTATGAGTAGAGTAGATACTCCCGAGTCAGAACGTAAAGACTTTTATCTCTATGTTGATGAGTTCCAAAACTTTGCCACTGAATCTTTTGCCAACATTTTGTCTGAAGCCAGAAAATACAAACTCAATTTGATCATTGCTCACCAATATATAGAGCAGATGGATGAAAAGGTTACAGCCGCTGTTTTTGGTAATGTAGGAACAATTGTTTCCTTTAGAGTAGGAGCGGCTGATGCAGAATTTTTGGAAAAAGAATTTTTCCCAACCTTTACTCAAGAAGATTTGGTCAATCTTTCAAAATTTGAAATATATATCAAATTGATGATAGACGGTGTCACTTCTGAAGGATTTTCTGCCAAGACTTTACCACCAGTACCAATGCAGGAAAACAATGAGCTGATTAGAGAAAAAATTATCAAGGTTTCTCGTGAAAGATACTCAAAGTCTCGTGATATTATCGAAGACAAAATTATGCGTTGGAGTGAAAGCAAAGATGATGAAGAAGAAAAAACAGACGCAAAAAAAAGCAAAAAACCAAAGACAAAAAATAATAAAAGATCTGACAACGGAGGAAAAGTGCACAAAACCAATTGTTCATTTTGTGGCAAAGATACAACGGTTCGTTTTGATCCAGACCCAAGTAGACCTGTCTATTGTGCTGAATGCCTAGACCTTTCCAAGCAGGGCAAAATACCCCCACCATCCAGTATCAAGGTCATAAATGATGACGAGAAAAAAGAAGAGCCTAAAAAACCAAAAACAGACAAAGAAGAATTCTTGTCTCTAGCTGAAGCCTTACAACCAAAAAAAGCAAAAGTAGAGGTAAAAGAGAAAAAAGAAGAGCCTAAAAAAGAAGAAAATAAAAATAACAACAAAAACAAACAAGATAATAAACCTAAAACCGAGGATAAAGAAAATAATTCAAAAGTAATCAATCCTGGTGAAGTAATAAAATTCTAAATTATGCCATACTATCTCAAACTCAAAAAATTGGATATCAAAACTGGGCAATCAAATATTGCCCTTTTGAACGTAGAAGAAGCAATGCGCTACGGCATCAAGGCTGGTGATAAAATAAAAATATCCTGGCAAGATAAATCTGTAATCGCTGAAGCCAACACCAGTACAAAAACGGTCAAGCCAGGTTGGATTGGCCTGTACCGTGATATTTGGGAAAAAACCAAAATACCACCCAATACCATTGGAGAGGTACATTTCTTACAACGCGCCAAATCTGTCCAAGCCATCAAAAAGAGACTTTTGGGCAAAAAATTGAAGTACGAAGATTTTTATCAAATATTTTCTGATATATCCAATGGTATTTTGACTAGAACAGAAACTACATATTTTGTAGCTTCTGGCTTTATGCATGAATACACCAATCAAGAGCTTTATTATATGGTCAAAGCTATGGCTGAGACTGGTGAAGTACTCAAATTTCCTGGAACAAAAGTAGTAGACAAACACTCTGTAGGAGGACTAGCTGGCAATAGAACTACTATGGTAGTTATTCCTATTATAGCTAGTCTGGGGCTAACCATACCAAAAACATCATCTCGAGCCATCACTTCGCCAGCTGGTACATCAGACACCATGGAAGTCCTAGCACCGGTTGCCTTCAATGCTGATGAAATCAAAAAGATAGTCAAAAAAACTGGTGGATGTTTGGTTTGGGGTGGAGGAGTCAATTTGGCTCCAGCAGATGACAAGATACTAAAAGTTTCTTATCCTTTGTCTTTGGAACCATATGATAAAATGTTGGTTTCTATCATGGCCAAAAAAGTTGCTACTAGTGTCACTCATTTGGTCATTGATATGCCAGTAGGGCCTACTACCAAAATTCCAAACATGAAGACTGCCAAAGCTTTGGAAAAAAAATTCAAGTACATTGCCAAAAAATTTGGCATCAAAATAAAAGTAATAATGATCCAAACCGAAGATCCAGTGGGTATGGGTGTTGGTCCATCTTTGGAAGCTCGTGATGTACTTCGTGTACTCCAACAAAAAGACAATTATCCAGCCGATCTAGCCAACAAGGCAATCCATCTGGCTGGAGAACTACTTGAACTAGTTGGTAAGGCCAAAAAAGGTCAGGGCTCCAAGATGGCTTGGCAAGCTCTAGAATCTGGTGCTGCCTGGAAAAAAATGCAAGAAATCATCAAAGCTCAAGGTGGTCAACCAGACATAGATCCAAATGATATTGTCCTGGCTGCTCACAAAAAATATTATACAGCCAAAAAGTCCGGACGTATTAGCTACACTTACAACAAAAATATCAATACAGTCGCCAGAATACTAGGTGCGCCTGCTGATAAACTAGCTGGAATCTATCTCAACAAAGAATATGATGACCACGTCAAAAAAGGAGAAAGGCTATTTACACTATATGCTCGCACTAAAGAAAGACTCAAATTGGCTGACAAGGCCCTTGACAAGGTAGACATTTTTAAGGTAGGAAAATAGTATGGCAAAAGTAATGATTGTATCAGGGCCAGTATTGGTAGAAAAAGACAAAGTATTGCTCAACAACCACGGCGATACTGATTTTTGGAAATTTTGCGGTGGTAGGGTAGAAGACTTTGACGCCAATCTCAAAGAAACTGCCAAAAGAGAAGTCAAAGAAGAAATGGGACTGGATATAAACATTATAGACGATATTCCTTATATCAGTTACGGCAAAAAGAAAACCGAAGATGGAGAAATAGATGTGATATTGGTACATTATCTAGCAGAGAGAAGTAATAGGATAAGAGCATCGGAAGAAATACGTGAATGGGGTTGGTTTGATGTCAGAAAATTGCCACTCAATATTGCTCAAAACGTAGAACCAACTCTCAAATATTTTGGACTGATAAAATAAAAGGACCCTCGAGTAATCGAGGGTTTTTAGTTTTCTGTGGTATCAAGACCAATACCCAGAATAGCTGTTGTTTCACGCAAGTAATCTTGCAAGTGGTTTTGGTGACTCACACCACAGAAAAGCCAATAGCATGGTCCTTGTGGCGCATCCTGTCCGCGCATCAAAAAAAATCTATCATCCCTGAAAGCAGCCTCAAAGGCCACTGCTTTGGCTCGAGGAACCACTACAATCCAACAAGTTTTGCGTGAAAGCAGCCTGACTTTATCAGTCATATTTGAACTCCTTGACTACCTGTAGAGGAGATGGAAGGTTCATTGTTACTGATTTGAAAGTACAATAATTGCTTTGTTCTGTCAAAAATTCTGTGGATAAGTAACTATTTTATTGACAAAAAATATAATAATCATTATAATATCAAAAAATAGAACATTATGATAAATCCAAATAATATAACTGAGAAACTAGCACTAGTAATACAAGCTGCGCATAGCAAGGCTATAGAGGCCCAAAATAGCCAAATTGAGCCCATTCACATGCTTTGGGCACTATTTACCACTCCTGATACAATGGCTGCTGCTATATGGCAAAAATCAAGCCTAGATATAAATAGCGCTATCAATTTGGCAGAACAAAAAATATCCCAACTACCAACAATAGAAAATCCAGGTAATGTAGCTATTTCTGCTGAAAGCGCCAAAATACTAGATCAAGCTGAAAATGAAAAACAAGAAATGGGAGATGAATTTGTGAGTGTAGAACACTTGCTCCTTAGTCTGCTAAAAAATTCAAATGAAAGCAAAGAAATATTACAAAAAGATGACTTTGATTTCGACAAACTAAAACAGACATTAAATCAAGTAAGAGGTAATATGAAAATAACAGATCAAAATCCTGAAAACAAAGTTCAGGCTTTGGAAAAATTTACTATCGACATGACCAAGCGTGCAGCTGACTCAAAGCTGGACCCAGTTATTGGTCGTGATGAAGAAATAAGACGTGTGATGCAGGTCTTGTCTCGTCGTACCAAAAATAACCCTGTTTTGATAGGTGAGCCTGGTACTGGTAAGACTGCTATTGTAGAAGGTCTAGCTCAGAGAATAATTGCTGGTGATGTACCTGAATCACTCAAAAACAAAAAACTCTTGTCACTAGACATTGGCTTACTTTTGGCTGGTACCAAATATCGTGGTGAATTTGAGGATAGACTCAAAGGAGTTCTCAAAGAAGTAGAGGATGCTGAAGGCAATATTATACTATTTATGGATGAACTCCATACTATAGTTGGTGCTGGCGGTGCCGAAGGAGCAGTAGATGCTTCCAATATGCTCAAACCAGCTCTAGCTCGCGGTGATCTCCATGCCATCGGTGCTACTACTCTCAAAGAATACCAAAAGTATATCGAAAAAGACGCAGCTCTAGAACGTAGATTCCAACCAGTCTATGTAGGTGAGCCATCTACCGAAGATACTATCAATATCCTACGTGGCCTCAAAGAAAAATATGAGGTTCACCACGGTGTCCACATCACTGATGAAGCCATACTCTCAGCTGTCAATCTATCTCAAAAATATATTTCCGATAGATTTTTACCTGACAAGGCTATTGACCTAATAGACGAAGCTACATCAGCTCTGAAAATTGAAATTGATTCTTTGCCTACTGAACTAGATGCCCTCAAAAGAAAAATAAAATCACTAGAAATTTCCAAAGAAGCTCTGAAAAAGGATAAAAAATTGAACAAAGAAGAAATAAGCAAAATAGACAAACAACTAGCTGATCTCAAAGAAGAAGAAAAGTCATTAGAGATTTTGTGGAAAAACGAAAAAGAACTAATCACTGCCAACCAAAAAGCCAATGAAGAAATAGACAACCTCAAGTCTCAGGCAGAAAAATTTGAACGTCAAGGTGAGCTCAATAAAGTAGCGGAAATTACTTATGGCAAAATCCCTGAACTAGAAAAATCTATCAAAGCCAATACTGCCAAACTCAATAAAATCCAAAAAGAAAATAGATTACTCAAAGAAGAAGTAGAAGCCAATGATATTGCGCGTGTAGTAGCCCGTTGGACTGGAGTACCAGTAGAAAAAATGCTGGAATCAGAGCAAGAAAAACTAGCCCATATGGAAAAAGTACTAGGCAAGAGGGTAGTTGGCCAAGATGAGGCTATAAAGGCTGTGTCAAACGCTGTCAGACGCTCACGTGCTGGTATCAATGAAGATAGTCGTCCTATCGGTAGCTTTATCTTCCTAGGACCTACTGGTGTGGGTAAAACTGAAACTGCCAAAGCTCTAGCTGAATTTATGTTTAGCTCCGAAGAAGCTATGGTTAGAATCGATATGTCTGAATACATGGAAAAGCATTCCGTAGCTAGACTAATTGGTTCACCTCCAGGCTATGTCGGCTATGATGAAGGCGGACAATTGACCGAAGCGGTCAGACGTAGACCATATAGTGTGATACTTTTTGATGAAATAGAAAAAGCCCATCCAGAGGTATTCAATGTCCTACTCCAAGTATTGGACGACGGCAGACTGACAGACGCCAAGGGTAGAACTGTTAATTTCAAAAATACTATTATCATCATGACTTCAAATGTAGGCACCGAAGCAATACTAGAAGGCAACGGCAAGGTATCTACTGAGCTACGCAAACAAATAGACATGATGATGAAGTCAACCTTTAAACCAGAGTTTCTCAACCGTCTGGATGATATTATTATTTTCCATAGCTTGAGTGAAAAACATATTGCCAATATAGTAGACCTACAACTAGATATCATAGCCAAACGTCTCAAAGAAAACAAAGGTATAACTCTTAATTTTGACAAAAGGGTATATCAGTATCTTTCTGAAAAAGGATATGACCCAAAGTTTGGTGCTCGTCCACTCAAACGTTTGATCCAAAGCGAGATACTAGATGAATTGGCTCTGAGAATCATAGAAAATAAAATCAAAGAAGGCGACAAAGTAAAGATAGAACTTATCAACAGCAAGTTGGTGATAAAGTAATTGACAAGGTAAAAATTTTGCCATAAAATTATCTTGTTCTAACTATTAACTTGGAACGCTATGATGTACATCAACGAAGAGTTCCGTACCATGGATCCTGACGAAGAAGACGAGATGGATTACAACGAAATGGACGAAGAGTCAGAGGAAGACATGGACGAGGACGAGGATGATGACAACTACGACGAAGACGAAGATATGTAAAAATAAAAAGACTTGCCAAGGGTAAGTCTTTTTAGATTGACAAGGCAAAAAAATTTTTATAAAATTAATTACGGTTTAATTATTAAGCAAGGAGAACGTTTATGCGTTATTTCGATGATGAACCTATGGTAGAAACTCCTACCGAGGAAACTCCAGCTGAAGAAACACCAGAAATGCCAGCTGAGGCTAACACTGAAGAAGGCAACGAAGCCGAAGCTGAAGTGTAAAGATAAAAAGAGCTATACTCCAGGGTATAGCTTTTTTGTTTATAATATTGTAATATCAAAATAATTGAGAAGAAAAGCGATGAAACAATATTTTGTTTATATTTTGACAAACAAAAATAACACTGTTTTGTATACTGGTGCTACTAACGATTTACTAGCTAGAATATGGCAACACAAAAACAAAGTCTGTCCAGGATTTACTAGTAAATACAATACCAACAAGCTGGTGTATTATGAGATATTTGAAGACGCCTACGAGGCTATCAGTAGAGAAAAACAGATAAAAAACTTACTTAGAAGTAAAAAAGAAACATTAATTAACAAAGAAAATCCCAAATGGGAAGACGTATACGATAAATTATAAAATGTCACTCTGGAGCGCAGCGATAGAGTCTCAAGTAAGATTCTATCGGCCTTCGGCCTACAGAATGACAAAGGCTCGCAATGACGAGTACCAAGTGCGGAATGACAAAGGCTCGCAATGACACACAATAACATATGCCAAATAAAAAACAAAAAATATTAGTAGGCCTATCAGGCGGGGTAGACTCCGCTGTAGCTTTGTATTTACTCAAAAAAGAGGGCTACGATGTAGAAGCTGCTTATATGAAATGTTTTTCTGAAACAATCAACATCAAAGGCGAGTGCCCCTGGAAAGAGGACAGGCTGATGGCCTATCGGATAGCTGCTCAGCTGGACGTACCGATACAGACATTAGACTTCCAAAAAGAATACCACGAAAAAGTAGTAGACTATATTTTTGACTCATACCAAAAAGGCCTGACACCAAATCCTGACATACTCTGTAACAATGAAATCAAGTTTAAACTATTTTTGGAATACGCCAGAGACAATAGCTTTGACAAGATAGCTACTGGACATTATGCCCAAGTCACAGAAGACAAAGATGGCTTCCACTTGCTCCGCGGTAAAGACCCCAACAAAGATCAATCATATTTTCTAGCTGGCCTGACTCAAAAGCAATTATCACTAGCTATGTTTCCTATCGGCCATCTAGAAAAGACAGAGGTCCGAAAAATAGCTACAAAAGCCAAACTGCTCAACGCTGACCGCAAAGATTCACAAGGTATTTGCTTTATCGGCAAAGTAGACCTCAAGACATTTTTGCAACAAAAAATAAAACCAAAAGCCGGAGTGATAGAGGATACTGAAGGCAACAAGCTAGGAGATCACCAAGGAGTATGGTACTACACTATTGGCCAGAGAAAAGGCCTAGACCTAGCTGGTGGCCCTTGGTATGTAGCTGACAAAAACATCAAAGAAAACAAAATCATAGTAGCCAAAGAGAGTGCTCCTGAGCTGTACAAAAATCTTGTCCAGCTTACCGACCTACACTGGCTCGGCCAAGAGAGGGGTTTGCCGCTCAAGGCTAAAGCCCAAATCCGTTACCGCCAACCAGCCCAAGAGGTCAAAATCAGCTCTATTTGCCTACCTGGTCATTCTGGAGCAAAGCAAGGCGAAACAATAGAATCTCCATGTACTCATCTAGCCGAATTCAAAGAGCCACAAAAAGGTGTCGCCGCTGGTCAAGTATTAGCCATATATGCTCCATATCTTCGAGCGAGTAAAACGAGTCGAGAAGTAGAGGAGGATGAGCTTATAGCTAGCGGGGACATATTATAAAAAGCTAGCCGTAGGCCCTGAGTGAAGTCTCGAGCTTGTCGAGAGGCGTAGTCGAAGGGTGGGGATATAATATAAATTTTATGTTTATAGATATTATAAAAAATAATTTATTTTCTCAATTAATTTTTGTTTTTATATTATTATTTTTACTATATTTGTATTATAAAGATTTAACTAAAGATAAAGTTATAAAAATAAAAAGAGGTCTTTTTAGCTGGTCGTTATTCCCAATAACTTACACTATTATTTCTATTATACTACTAGAAATAATAGATGAAATAACATACTTCAATAATTACAGTCTGTTTATAAAAATAATAATACTTATAGTTATATTTCACTTAACTTTCTTTAATGGTTTTTTTAGGATAAAAATTGTTAATTTATTTTCAAAATCTAAAGAATTAGAGGAATAAAATTTTTAGACGAACTAAAATCAAAATAGTATTAAGTAATTTTTGTATCTTATGGAAGACATAAATAAATTTGATCAGGTTTTATCTAGTGTAGGCATTCATATGAAGCCCGACCTTGTTAAAGCAAATTTAAGAGGCAAGATTGATGTAGCTAAATTAAATCAGGGAAAATTAAAAGAGTATTTTAAGTTATTGACCAGTATAAATTATTTTTATAAGAAGATACTTAAATATGATGTATATTTCACAGAATTTTATCCAAAAACAGACAATATAAGAGATGATGAGGCTTTGGAACACCATATTTTTGGATATCTGGAAGATATAGACATATTAAGAAATAAGCTGAGTGTGTTTCTGGGTGTATTGAAAAATGATTTAAAGAAGATATCAAGTAACAAGCAGGAAATTGAAAATGCCATAAAATTATTTAGGGATAAAGTAGAAGGCGTTTTTTCACAAGTAAAAGAACACAGACACCCGCACCATCATAGAGGCACAAAGTTTTTGGAGTCTAATTTATTAGATGTGCAAGCAGCACACACAATGTTACAACCAGAAACTAGGAAAGTCATTGAAGAAATTAAAGGTAGAGAGTTTATTAAAGATTTAGAAAATATGGAGAAAGATTCTTTCATAAAGGCTAAAAATAATTGGATAGCTCTTGCTAAAAAAAATAAAGGAAACATTTATGTTTTGTTAGACAGCATTTTTGATCGAAATGAAGATTTTATATATAAAGTGCTTAATATAAGGTCAACTAAAGAATTATTTGAAGAGGAATCATAATCTATTGAGCATTTGTTATTATCTTAGGTATAGCATTTTCAAGTCTTGTCCAATTAATAGTTCTGAACACATCCCATAAGGGGCCCCCAAATCAAAACATCCCCAAACAGGGTGTTTTTTGAACCACAAATTTGCTATACTTATCAAACATGGAAAAAATAATGTCCCGGACAAAAAAACAAGAGCTAGTAAGCAGCCTTACTCACGGTGGAGCTGGCTTGTTTGCTATCTTTGGTACTGTACTTTTGATAGTCTTGTCAGCCTCACATAGGACACCTTGGCATGTGGTGAGCTTTTCTATCTACGGAACTACTTTGATACTTCTTTATTTAGCTAGCTTTACTTATCATATTGTCGGAGCCTTTCGCGGCTACAAAAAAATATTCCAATCAATTGACTATGCTATGATATCTATTTTGATAGCTGGCACCTACACACCCATTAGCCTAGTTGGCTTGCGTGGGGGATGGGGCTGGGCTATATTTGGAATTGTTTGGTTTATGGCTATAGCTGGTATTATCATCAGATACACCACCAATCTTTTCAAGGGCTGGATACCAGCCGTATACTATCTGATCATGGGTTGGATAGTACTGATTGCTATCAATCCTTTGATAAAAAACTTTCCTCCACAAGCCCTATGGCTACTTTTTGCTGGAGGAGCATTTTATACTCTAGGAACAGTTTTTTATTTTTTAGAAAGAAAGATAAAATTGAACACCGCCTTTGGTATGCATGAGATTTTTCATATCTTTGTCATACTAGGTAGTGTGTCACATTTTATAATGGTCTATTATTATATTTAATCAAATAAAAAAGTGCCCTACATTGAGAGCACGTGTGGCCGTCGACTTGGTCAGTCGACCAGTTCGCAGAACTGCTTGCCGAAGACGAAGGTCGTCGAGCCACTGATAGGAACGTTGGTGCGCCACCAGGCGGCGGCTTCGGGACTCTTGGCCGCGAGAATTTCCACCGCACGGGCGGCGTTGACGGGGTAACCGTCGATGTTCTCGAGCGAAGGAGCACCACCCAGTACTCCGACCTGGACCCTTGTGTCGATACGGGCGGCGTCGAGTGGCAGAATGAGCTCCACCCACTGTTGCCTAACTTCCAGCGGCGCTTGTCCAGCAGGAGCGCTGGTGATCTTGATACTCGGCACGGTATAACCTCCTGGAACTAAATTTTCCGGCGAATACCGTATCTACCTTACACAATCCAATATTTGTAGTCAAATAACAAGCCTTGCCACCTAGAACAAAATGAGCTACACTTAATACCTAATAGCTAAATAAATTTTTTATGGCAAAAAGAGCACATGCTGTTGGCCGAAAGCAAAAATCACGTTCCAAAAAAACAGCCAAAAGATTGGAAATAAAAAAAACCATGCTAGAAGCCAAGGCTAATAAAAAAAAGAAGAAATAATTTTATAGATTTATCAAAAGACCGCTCGCCTAGGCGGTTTTTTGATTATTTTATTTTGAGAATTTTATATTCAACTGTCTGACTATTGTGCTCAAATTCCACAATGTCTCCAGCTTTTTTATTCATCAATACCTTACCAAGAGGGGACTGGTAAGAAATAACTCCCGAACTAGGATCAGTTTCACTAGAGCCTAATATACGATATTCTATTTGTTTGTCATTGACCTCAACAGTCACCAAACTACCAATCTGTACAGTGTCAGATTTTTTGTTTATCTCAATAATTTGAGCTTCAGATATTTCTTTTTCCAATTTAAGTATCTTGCTATTTATACCGCGAAGTTTGCCTTTGGCTAATTGGTATTCCACATTTTCCGAAAAATCACCCAACTCAGCCAAACGTTTTACTTCTTGTACAAGACGTGGTTGAACTTTATCCTTTAGTTTACTCAAAGTTTTTTTGAGTTCAGCCAATTTCTCCTTGGTAACAAAAGGATCAGACTTCAAAAAAGTATATTTACCTGCTTTTCTAATTGGTACTCTCATATTTTATCTTTTGCCGCGCTTAAATGGTCGACGAGTGCGTCTACCGCGGCTAGAAAAATTTTTAGTTGTTTTTGCTCTAGGCTTAGGCTTGGATTCTTGCCAATTTCTCCTTGGCTTTCTTGGAGCCCTAGGAGCAGAAATATGTTTTTCAAATTTTGGCAATTTACTTATAGGCAGACGAGTGCTAATAAGCTTTTCGATAGTGAGTAAATCTCTTTTTTGTTCTGGTACTACAAAAGAAATTGCCTTGCCTGTTTTACCAGCTCTACCTGTTCTACCAATACGATGTACATAATCTTCTGGATTATCTGGCAAATCAAAATTGATTACCAATTCTATATCTTTTACATCTATACCACGTGAGGCAATATCTGTGGCTACCAAAACTTTGCAAAAGCCTGATTTGAAATCCTTGAGAGCTTTTGTTCTTTGGCTCAAAGACCTATTTGAATGCAATTCAGCTGATCTATGACCCATTTGGTCAATTGCTCGACAGATTTTTTTGGCCCCATGCTTGGTGCGGCTAAATATCAAAACTCTTTCATTGTACTCGGATAATATTTCATTGAGCAATGAAAGTTTTTCTGGTTTTGGTACAATGAATACTTCTTGTTCTATTTTTTCTGCAGTTGTACCAGCTGGAGCTACTTCTACTCGAAGCGGGGAGCGCATATAAGTATTGGCCAAGCTAGTAATCTTTCTTGGCATTGTAGCAGAAAAAAGCATGGTTTGTTTTTCACCTTTGGGTATAGCAGACAATATTTTTCTTATTTCTGGCTCAAAACCCATATCCAACATGCGGTCAGCTTCATCTAGGACAATGACTTTGACTGAATTGACTATAGTTTTTTTTCTTTGGATATGGTCCATCAATCTACCAGGAGTAGCAATGATGACGTGCGGTCTTTTGGCTAATTTTCTCATTTGCGGTTCTATAGCTGTTCCACCAATCAGCACAACTGTCTTCAGTCCCAAGGCTTGACCCAAGTCTCTGAGTGATTGATCCACTTGTAGAGCTAGCTCACGAGTAGGCAATATCACTAGACCTGTGCCCTTGGTAGTATGAAGACGTTGAATCATTGGCACACCAAAAGCCACGGTCTTACCAGTACCGGTTTGAGCAATACCCATCAAATCCTGACCAGTAATAGCAATAGGTATAGCCTGATGCTGGATAGGTGTGGGTTGGTTAAATTTTAATTTTTGCAGTTGCTCCAACAAACTAGGTGAAATACCCAGATTGTCAAAACTCAAATCTTTGTTTTCTTTGTTTGTCATATAAAAAAATTACGACCCGATCTTCCATCTGGTCGTATATGCATATATAACAAGAGGTTCCGAGTCACTCCTTAAAGTGGAGTATAATAAGTAGATATTATACACTAGCCTATGATTTTTGTCAAGATTAGATATTCGGGTAATACAACTGTGGATAACCAGCCCTCCTAAGGTATTGACGTATCCTATCAGTATGATATTATGTATATACAAAGATTGATAGAGAGAAATTCGTTAGGGATTGAGT
>PKTI01000014.1 GCA_002869235.1 Candidatus Parcubacteria bacterium | reverse complement strand
ATGATTTATGTGTTAAGATGAGCGCTCCGGAGAGCGCGGATGGCTTTGCCATCCCGGGGATCACTGCGTCTGGGAAAAGATTGGCGGCGTAGAATGAAACCGGGAATCCCGGAGGGATGGCCTCTTTGTAGGACGAGACGATGCCATGAAACAGGAGCCGCATAGCGGTGGAGCTCTTTTGATACATGTGGCACAGTTTGGAGCGAAATTGCCACCAATAATGATGAAACTAAAAAAAGGAGGGAGTTTTTTTCAATTTGATTGCATCATGAGTAGAAAACCTTTACCTACTCGACTAGGCTTTGTTGTTAATGTCCTTCCAATATTCTTATTAAATCTTCATTAATATAGAAAACTTCTATTCCGTCTTTTCTTGGTGTTAAAACCTTGCACTCAACCAATTCATTCATATATTTTGTTAATGTTGTTCTTGAAGTTTTTCCTATAATTTCCCCAATAAGACTTGGTTTAATGTATGGTTGACCAAATATAGCTTCATTTACTTCTTTGTTATACCATTTAATTTTTCCTTTTGCATATTCAAGGGTTGATTCCATTTGAGATAATATCTCATTGATTCTTGTATTTGTTAGTATAGAAGTCTTTTCGGTTGCTTCTAACATAAATTCAATCCATGATTCCCAAGAATTTCGTTGTGTTACTGCACTAAGCTTGAAATAATAGTCCTCTTTGTTTAAAATTATAAATTTTGACATATAAAGAACTGGTTGACACAACAATCCTTTGCTAAATAAATATAAAAGATTTAAAATTCTGCCTGTTCGACCATTACCATCTTGAAATGGATGGATTGCTTCGAACTGATAATGTGCTATACACATTTTTATAAGAGGGTCGGTAGGATATTTCTCATCATTATTTAAATATTCCACTAAATTATCCATTAATCTTTCAATCAATTGTTCCCCTCTTGGAGGTGTGTATATAATTTCTCCTGAACGAAATTCACTTTCGCCTCTTTTAATTACAACTTGCGCTTGTGGCGGTCTATAACCTGAATTAGTCTCTTTTATTTGATTAAATATCTGTTTAATTAAATTCGTATCAATTGTCTGATTTTCCTGTAATTCTATGTACCCAGCCCAGAGAGCTTCTCTGTATTTTAATACTTCTTTTGTTGCAGGATTTATTTTGGTCTCCTTATATGTCTCAGAAATTGCTTTGTATAATTCGTCTTCTGTTGTAAAGATATTTTCAATCTCTGTTGAAGTTTTCGCTTCTTGCAATGCTAACGTATTTATGAGCATTAGTGGATTTGGAAGTCGATTTAGATTCCCATTTACGGTAGCCAAGGCTCTTGAAGCCAAAACAAGTCGTTTTAAAATAACAGGATTATTTTCAATATCCTCATTCGGAGGCAATAGAGGTAATTCATTGTAAGGTTTTTGTCTATCAAAATTTTTCATTTCTAAATGTTCAGATTTTTCAAATTAATGAACAAAGTACAAATGTATGTCCAATTTTTGAAATACTCACCATGCTTGTTCAATTTTTATCATATTTCTGAACATTATAAGTGTGTGCCCTGCATGAGCATCATGCAGCGCACACTGACTGTAAGCTATTGAAAAAGGTTAAAAATACAAATTTATTTTCAGTATCTATAATTCCGGAATAACGTGATTGCCGGCATGACAGCTTTTTGATTGATTAGCGATTAGCGAATTTGAATAAGAATAAGAACTGGGGGCTACGTTTGTCTTCTCCCGCAGCGCTGTTCTGATTCGCACTCATATTCATATTCCTCTAATTTATGGAACACGGAGTTTCTCAGAGGATACACGGAGTCCCACAGAGTTTGTTTGCTGTTTCAGGCATTGGAGGCCAATTCTTCCAAGTTTTCAAAACCAGGAATTATGGGGGGCAATATGCTCCGGAATCAGGTGTTCAGTTTGCTCCGGAATCATTGGCACACTATCATCCGAAAAGGGTGGCACAGTTTGGAGCGAAATCGCCAGGCTGCAAAGTCTCTATAAACAACAATGGTTTTTGAATAACCTAAAACAATTCGAATTAAAACAATAATGCTGAAAATCATCAAATAAACCTTATAGTTTTCATTGTCTTTGTATGAATATGATTGGTTGTTGTATTATGACTTAATATATTTTGAAGAGATATATCCAAATTTCCCTTCATATTCTATTTTTACCCAGCTACTATTTGTTTTGGCAACAACATTTTCAGTGTCATTTATAGATAGTTTTCCAAATACTAAAGAATTTGTTGAAGCTGTATCTTTTACATTTAAAGATGAAGCAGTAACAAGATACTTGTCATTTGCCGAACTTGTTTGGTAAAAATGAAATGTAAAAATAATAAGAAGGCAAAATATTTTGTCACTATTCAATTTTAATAAATGTTTTAATTTTCTCAATTAAAAGTTTTTCTGCTTTTTCAAGTTCACCATCCGCATATGCTAATTGAGTTAATTTCTCAATTATTTCTTTCCCTTTTACAGGGTCAGAAAAATTAACATCGTTGCTTGTGAGTTCGGGTAATTCGTCAGCATTCATTAAATTGAATAATTCTTTTTTCTCAGAATTTCTAAATTCTTTAAGATGCGAGATTTGTTCAGATAAGTACTCTTTTTCCTGTTCTTCTATTTTTCCATCCGATTTGGCTAAATAAATCATTAGTTTAATTTCTGTTTTTCTAT
>PKTI01000015.1 GCA_002869235.1 Candidatus Parcubacteria bacterium | reverse complement strand
TAGTAGGATACTCGCCATCGTAAAAGTATAGGCTAGAGTCCAAATCCACCAAGACCTAGAAACCTCCCTAAAAGGATCCTTGAGGACACCATCAAAGGTCGGCTTGAAGGAAACCAGAATGGCCAGCAAAACGATCATATTGGCGTAAGTCGCGCTCTGGAAAATCCACCAGACCAAGACAGCCAACAACGACATTGCCAGGGTAAACCATTCCTTGCCACCCAAACGGCTGAACTTGCCCTTGAACAAAGCATAACTGAAGGTGTAAATACAAGCAGCCGAACCGATGAAAGACTGCAAGGTAGAAACCAGATCTCCACTCACCTCCCGAAAGGAAAAGGCGTTGATGATCGCCAGAATAGTCCAGACCGACCAGCTAGCCGGATTGGGCTTCGATTGCCCGCTACGCGTCTGGATGTTGTACAGCACATAGGCTGTCCCATGGAGCAAAGCTGCTCCCACACCCAGCACAGGAGTATAGTCGTTCATTTGATCCTCCTTGGCTGAGGTTTGGAAGCTTGCTGCTTCGCTTGGTAGAAAATAATGACAGCGACAGAGCCGTTGCCAAAAATTCCATTAACTATCGGATAGGCCAAAGCCACCCAATCACTGTTCCAGTCAGTCAAAATGGCTAGCACTTGAAGACTGTAGCCGCTGACAGCCAACAGCCAGGGCAATGGCCTTTCCTTAAGTTCTCTACTGAGCAAACCCTTGATAGTAGGAATAAAAGAAATTGCCAAAACAACTTGCAAGGATAGATTGGCCAAAGAGTTATTGCCGCTAGTCTTCCAAACTAAACCGATGGCTACAGCCATCAAGAAAGATAATATTTCTACCCAACCGATTTTGCCAAAACGGCCGGTACGCAAAGTATAAAGGAAGATGGTGGAAAGACCAATGGCTACAACTACGCTCAGAGAAAACTTGAACCAATTTCCATTAACAACGAAAAAATAGCTAATTGAATTCATGGTGGTTACCACTGACCAAATAAGCCAAGTAGCTGGATTGGGCGTAGAGAGATTGTTTTGAACCTGCAGGAAATACGTTATAACTACGGCAACCATGAACAGACTAGCCGCAATTGACAGTAGCTCGGACATGATTGCCCCCTTTCTCAAAGGACAGGGTTATAATTAAACCAGATTACTTAAATTACTATATTTTGGCTATTTTGTCAAGGTTATAAAATGCCAAAAATGCCAAATAGTGCTAGAATATAGATATCATTATTTACAAAAATATATGAAAACAACCATAATAGTATTAGTGGCAATCATCCTCCTCTTAGTTGGATATTTTGCCTTCAATCAAAAATCACCTACATACACAAATACAGAAAATCCAGAAACAGAGCAACAAGTAATGTCTAGCGACACTGTCCTGGACTTGAGTAATCAAGGCCTGACGCAAATACCCAATTCTGTTTTTGACAAAACTAGCTTAGAAGAGCTCAATGTATCAAACAACCAACTAACAGGTGCTATTCAAGCTGAAATCAGACACCTACAAAATCTACGTGTGCTCAATGCTAGTGACAACCAAATGACTGGTGTTCCAGCTGAAATTGGTCAGCTAGAAAAGCTAGAAATACTCAATCTGGCCAACAATCAGTTGACTGGCTTGCCTCATGAACTGGGCAACCTCAAAAACCTCAAAACATTATATATCTTTGGTAATAACTATTCAGAAGCAGATCTCAATATTATCAAAAGTAATCTAGACGAAGACATAGTAATAATAAAGTAAAATTATGCTACAAGAATTCAAAAAATTTGCCATGCGTGGCAATGTCATGGATATGGCAGTTGGTGTAGTGATTGGTGCTGCCTTTGGCAAAATAGTCAATTCCTTTGTCACTGACATCATCATGCCTCCTATAGGTGTGATGACAGGTGGTATAGATTTTTCCAATCTAGCTATTACTCTCAAAAAGGCTACTGCTAACGCTGAAGCTATTACTCTCAACTATGGATTGTTTATCAACGCTATTGTAAATTTCATAATTATAGCTTTTGCTATATTTATCGTCATCAAACAAGTCAATCGTCTCAAGAAAAAACAAGAAGCAAAACCCAAGCCACCAACTGAAGAAGTGCTACTACTAAGAGAAATAAGAGATTCACTCAAAAAATAAATCTATGAAAACAATACTCGTAGACGCCTACCATACTTTATTTCTTGCCGATCAAGGTATATTTGAAGAAATGAAAAAAATGCTAGATAGTTTTGGCAATAGAAAAATAGTCCTGACCAATGCCAATCCAGAAGAAATGATAAAATTTGGCATAGACAAATCCCCTTACAAAGTATTTAGTCTATCTCATAGCCCTGATAAGATTGAACCAAGCTACTACAAAAAAATGCTTGAGCATTTTTCACTCAAGGCAGATGAAGTAGTATATTTTGAGCACAATGTAGATGCAGTAACTAGTGCTAGAAAAGTAGGTATAGAAACTTGGCACTATGATAAAGATAAAAAAGATCTAGAGGCTCTGAAAAAATTTCTAGAAAATAATTTGTAAAAAACAAAGACCTCAAATATTGAGGTCTTTTTTATATAAATAAAAAACCACCGAACTTGTCGATGGTATGAAAGGAACTAGACCGCAAGGGCCTTCTTGGGCATGGTCGGCAAATTGCGCCACCACTCCACTCCCGGTCCGGGCACTGAAGTATAACCCCAGTAGGTATAGAATCCCTCGGTGGGGATGGCTGGCACACGCCAACCGATCTGATCGGTGCGACCACCATACTCCGAATCGCGCAGACCTTCTTCATCGATGTCACT
>PKTI01000001.1 GCA_002869235.1 Candidatus Parcubacteria bacterium | reverse complement strand
ATAGTATTCATAATTTATATAATAAATATCTACCTTTAGATTGATCACTAATTATATAACCACTATCCAAGGTGACTACTCTGTTTTTCAAACTGTTTACTATCTCTCTGTTGTGCGTCACCAAAACTACCGTGGTACCCATACTATTGATCTTTTTCAACAAATCAATAATTTCTCGAGCATTGATTGAGTCTAGGTTACCAGTCGGTTCATCAGCTACCAGAAGTTTTGGTTTGTGTACTAGACTACGAGCAATAGCTACACGTTGCTGTTCACCACCAGAGAGTTGATGAGGATATCTATCCTCTTTACCTTTGAGGCCTACTATATTCAAAATCTGCTCTACTGTTTTTTTGATTTCTTTTGGCTTGAAACCACAAACTTGCATAGCAAAAGCTACATTTTCAAAAACAGTCTTTTTTGGTAATAGCTTAAAATCTTGAAAAATCACTCCCAACTGACGACGTAAAGTCGGTATTTCCTGACTCTTGATATCAGTAATATCCCAACCACCAATCACAATTTTACCGTTGTCTGGTTTTTCCTCAGCAATCATCAGCTTGACCATGGTAGATTTACCAGAGCCACTCTGCCCAACTATAGAAACAAACTCACCTGGCTTAATGTGAACATTTATATCCTTCAAAGCTTGTATCTTTTTGGGGTAAGTCTTGCTTACATTGGAAATTTTAATCATAAAGTTCTACTCTTACATAAATTAATCCTGCACTAATTGAGCCTATTTGCTCAAAAGCAGAAATATCTAAATCAATTATACGCCCAGTTTGAAGTTCTGGACCATAATCATTTACTTCAATAATTATTGAATCACCAGAAAGCAAACGGGTGACTTTGAGTTTTGTCCCCCTAGGATAATCCCTGGAAGCAGCAAAATTGCCATTGGCGTAATCAAATGACCTATAACGACTCTGATCATAAAAACTGGCAATACCGTCTTTGGCTTTTTCATCTTCAAAAATTGCCACTGTAATAGAGTCCATGTCTATATTGGCCATAATTTTCTTTTCCGGAAAATCATTATAAGATTCTATTTTTTCCCAAACACCATTTTCTCTATTATAAGCATAAATGGCTTTGGACGTTGCTGAAGTTTCATTGTACTTGAAGGCTAGGGTATAGTCCTCGCTACTTTCAATACGATAAAATGAAGATAGCAAATGCAAATCACCATTTTTGATTGGAGCAAAAACTTTTTTGATAGATACATCTGGCAAATCTACTATTAGGTTACCGTCTGAAGAAACACTTGTGTCATCACGCATATCATAACTAGGCAAAACAATCTGCTGTTTTTCCTCGACCTGCTGCTCCTCTACCTTTGTTGTTTCTATTGTGTCATTCAATTTCAATAATATTTTGTTTTCCTCTATCCTACTTCCTATATCTTGCCAATCATCGCTAGAATCAACTGCTTTATACTGCCAATTGCCTTCAGCTTCTATATTATAAGCCACGGCCTGATTACTAGGATAAACACCCAGCTGCTTTATACCATCTTCTTCGGTATCCAAGACTTCTACAGCTAGACGTACTGGCGCTGTAGGATCAGCAAAATAAACACTAAAACCATCTACTACTGGTACAGAGCTGCTGGTTGGTTTGACTATTATTATTTTGGCTTCAGCCTTAGCAAAGGGTATTACCAAAAGTATAAAAAATAATAAAGCTAAAAAATTTTTCATGTTTATTGATGTTTTTTTATTTCTACTTTGTCTAAATACGCGTTGAAGAAATCATCTACAGAAGCGGCATTTACAAAAATAGCCTTTACTTCTTTGAGCTGCTCCCCTTCTTCTTCCAATTCGTCTGTCACATACCAAAGAGCATAACCTGGTGGCATTGGTATTTGAACTATCTTACTAAATTCACCCACAGACAACTCTTTTATTGGCTCATAAAAACCTACCAGTTGTTCTTCTGTCAGATAGACGCTGCCTTCTACCAAAGTCATATCATCTGAAAAAATTGCACCAACTTCTTCAAAATCTTGACCAGCTGACAAAGCATCATAAGCTCCTTGGGCCTTAGACACACCTTCTATATCATTGTAATTTACCAAAAGATAATTATATACCTTGAGTTCTAAGGCTGTTGGTTCAATAACAAATTTTTTGTAATCATCATATGAAACACCAAATTCCTCTTGGGTGTTTTGTTTGAACTCTTCAAGATCTGGTATGTAATAATTTATATAACTCTCCATCTCTTCGTCTGTAACAAACAAATCTTTTTCTTCAGCTAGTTGATTGAGCCAAACATTTCTCAACAATCTATCCCAAGCCAAATCTGCTTGACCATCAAAACCTTGTATGTCTGGGTCTTTGAAATTTGCTATAAAATCTCTCACCTCCAAATAATCTTTCATTGGTACATCTATGACTTCATCACCATCATAGATAGTAGCTGCTTTGAGTCCATAGGTTTTGGCAAACCACTGACCAGTTCCTCCGGTAATTTTTTCATATTTTACTAGATTTACACCAAGTAATTGAGTCAAAAATATAATCAAAACTACAGCAGCAATTATTAGTATATTCTTTTTCATATTTTACTTAAAAAAATAATTAAACCATTTTATAGGATTTGGCGTTTTGTCATCTTGGGCAAAAATATCAACACTTTCATCTGTACCTGCAATGTTTACCTGTTTTTCCCCAGGCTTACTAAGGTTGAGCTTCAATCTAGCTTGTTTTTCTATATACTCATCAGTGTTGAGATAAGTAATAAGCTTTTCCATTTCTGTATTTTTACCCTCAACAGTGGCTAATTGTTCTTCCATTTTTTGTATTTCTTCGTTTATTTCCTTTCTGATCATCAATTCTTTGGTAACTTTTACAAAAGACAAAATCAATAGTACTACCAGAAATAGAGTGAAGATATTTGAATCAAAAATTTTACGATGCCACTCTTTT
>PKTI01000003.1 GCA_002869235.1 Candidatus Parcubacteria bacterium | reverse complement strand
CACCGTCTACTTCTCGCTTGGCGCATTGAATGATAAAGCCGATACTTTCGGCGATATTTATGTCTCCGTTGAGGACTTGTCGAATCAGCACCTTGAGTGCTGCGCGGTTTTGCTGGTGGATGTTGACTACTTCGCCCATGGTTCCACTCCTTGTGTAGCCTGCGTCGAGCGCAGGGCTTCGACTGAGCTCAGCCGAAGTCTCGAGACGTCGGGGGAGTGGCGAAAGAACGTTACTTTTATATTAGCCTATTTTTTGGACAAAAGGCAAGCCCGGCGTGTAAACGTCGGGCTAGGGTGCTGGGACACGGGGTGTCCTAGCAGTGGATGCTCATGTCGCGCTTGTCCTGACTCGTCAGGAAATCGAAGTCGCAGATCAGCATCCGCAGGATATTAATGAACCACTTCATTGGCTCTCTCTTTCTAGTTGAGAAGCAGGGCAGCTTCGGGGTTGGTGCAGAGCACGATGAAGAAGGTGATACCGCTCGCCAGGAAGAGCAGAGCGATGGCAGGGGTGGCGTAGTTGGTCAACAGGTTGTTGGTGACTTCCTTGATATTCGGCATGACTGCCTCCTTGCTGGGGTGAATGTTCTCCTTCCAAAATCTACCATAAGTGTATGGCAGACTTAGGAAGGAGCCGGTTTTGTGGAGTATATATTGTGAATTACCGGCTTTGATGTAGGAATATCCGCTTAGGCGCGGGGAGGGATTCCATGGTAGGAGCATTGCTCTAGCAAGAGCAGAACTGGAGGCGAGGGTGCATTAGCTTTGGCCTGGGCCGCTAATAGCCAGATAAATATGCTGAAAATATTGAGGGGGGGCCCAATAAAATCAAGCTGAATTATCTGTGCTCGCCTGTCCAATTCCGCTGTTACTAGATTTAAGGTTCTTTATTGTAATATTGTATTATAGCATATATTTATATTTTTGTCAATAGTAAAAAACAAATAAAAAAAGACCGCCCTTAGCCAAAGCTTTTAGGCGGAAATATATATGAAATAGCCCATTTTTGGGCCTAAGCAGCACTATTTGGTATTTGTTCTTGGCTTTTGGGACGATAATATTCGGCCAAACGAAGTCGACATTCTGCTTTGTCAACAGAGCTATTGGCAATAGTCCAGAGATCTAGGATTTCTGGGTAGTCGATTCCCAAGTATTCTAAGGTGTCGTCTTCTCGAAGTAGGCTCAAAAATACCTGGCTTACTACCAGAAACACTCCCTCTGGGTCACAGACCAATAGTGTTCGGACCCAATATATCATCCTCTTGAGGAAAACACCATGAAAATTGGTGTCAGTTCGCTGTGTCATTTCACCCCTTTCAGGTTTCTGGGACCAATATCCGAAGCTATAATGTTCAATATATTTTTATTACAGCATGATTTATTTATTTTTGTCAATAAAAATAGGTTTTTTTGACCAAAAATTGTTTGACAAAGCCTATTATTTAGCTTAAAATTAGTCTACTTTAAATATAAAATTTATGGCAAATTACAAGCAAATGGATAGAGTTTTGGATTTAGCAGCCAAAACTGGCGATAAGGTTATTGTGATGAGTGATAATCATGATCCTTATGTAGTTATGACAGTCAAGGAGTACGAAGCTTTGCTGCATAATTCGTCAACTGTGGGCAATCTTACAGAAGAGCAGTTACTCGACAAAATCAATCGAGATATTGCCCTTTGGAAGGCGTCTCAGGAAGATTTGGGAGACTATAGCCTGGATCAATTTAGGGTAGACAGCATCCGAAAAGGTGAATCTGAAGAGCCAAGGACTGAAAAAGTCCCAGAAAACCTTGATGTGGAAAACCTAAACGCCCCAGAAGAGGATAAGTATTATATTGAGCCAGTTGACTAGTATTTTTGCTAATATTAGGCAATATATATATAAATAGGTCTTTATGGCCTATTAGGCTTGCCAAAATTAAAAAACCGTGCTATAATCGGTTTGTTTTTCCCGCATTGCGGGATCCCGCTGCGCGGNCGGGAAAAAACACCAAATTAATTAATAAGTAATTACTTAGATAGTTGGGTCACAAAACCCCTAAATAGCGGGGTGCTATCAATAAGGAGAATAGTTAAAAATGGCAGAAGTTTTTAAAAGAGAGAAGCCACATATCAATGTAGGTACTATTGGTCACGTAGATCACGGTAAAACTACATTGACCGCTGCTATTTTAAAAGTGCTAGCAGCCCAGGGTGGAGTCGCTCAACAAAAAGACGTTGATCAAATTGACAACGCTCCAGAAGAAAAAGAGCGTGGTATTACCATTGCTACAGCTCACGTAGAGTATGAATCAGACACACGTCACTATGCTCACGTTGACTGTCCAGGTCATGCTGACTATGTCAAAAACATGATCACTGGTGCCGCTCAGATGGATGGTGCTATTTTGGTAGTATCAGCAGCTGACGGTCCAATGCCTCAGACTAGAGAACATATCTTACTTGCTCGTCAAGTTGGTGTTCCATACATTGTTGTATTTCTAAACAAGATGGATCAAGTTGATGATCCAGAATTGGTAGATCTAGTTGAGGAAGAAATCAGAGACCTGTTGAAAAAATACGAGTTTCCAGGAGATGAAACCCCAATCGTCAGAGGTTCAGCCTTGAAGGCTATCGAAGATCCAACTGGTGATGAAGGTAAAAAAATCATGGAACTTGTCAAAGCTTTGGATGAAAATATTCCAGAACCAAAGCGTGATACAGAACAACCATTCTTGATGCCTATCGAAGACATCTTCTCAATCGAAGGTCGTGGTACAGTTGTTACCGGACGTATTGAAAGAGGTGTACTCAAAATAAATGATGAGGTTGAGATGGTTGGTATCCAAGATACTACAAAAACAGTTGTGACTGGTATCGAGATGTTTAATAAACAACTTGAAGAAGGTAGGGCTGGTGATAATGCCGGCATCTTACTTCGTGGTACCAAAAAGGACGATGTAGAACGTGGTCAGGTTTTGGCCAAGCCAGGTTCAATCACTCCTCACACTGAGTTTGAAGCAGAAGCTTATATCTTGAGCAAAGAAGAAGGTGGACGTCACACTCCATTTTTCAAAGGCTACAAGCCACAGTTTTATATCCGTACTACTGACGTTACTNGGTGAAGTTGAATTGCCAGAAGGTACAGAGATGGTTATGCCTGGAGATACTGTAAACTTGAAGATCAAGTTGATTGCTCCAGTTGCTTTGGAAGAGAAATCAAAGTTTGCTATCCGTGAAGGTGGTAGAACTGTTGGTGCTGCTGTAGTAACCAAGATTATCAAATAAATTTTATTTTCCCCGCCTGCCCTTTTTTGGGCGGCGGGGTTAAATAATATAATTTTAAGTAAATTAACATTCGTACATAAATTCATGCCTGTTAAAGCTAAAGAAGTCAAAGAAGAGACCCAGTCAAGGATTAGAATCAAGATCCGAGCTTATGATCACAAAATCATTGATCAGTCTACCAAGACCATCATTGAAACCGTTGACCGTACTGGTGCAGAAGTTATTGGACCAATTCCTCTTCCAACAGAGAAGAAAAAGTTCACTGTATTAAGATCAACTTTTGTACACAAGGATGCTCGTGATCAGTATGAGATGAGAGTCCACAAAAGACTCTTGGATATCATGAATCCTACTCCTCAGACTATTGACGCCCTGCAGAGTCTCAATCTGCCAGCTGGTGTGGATTTGGAAATAAAAATGTAATCTCTCGACGGCTCGACTGAGCTCACCGCAGTCAAGCTCGAGGCGTAAACAAAAATATTTTGTTTACTTGCGTAACCCCGTGTGCCTCTCGACATTGCTCGAGACCGTTAGGAAGTGCCAAGTAGATGAGGTGTTTTACAAGGATAAAAAGTCGCAAATTATTTTAACAACAATTAATCAAGATTTTGCTAGCTTATGCTAGTGGTCGCGATTTTGTCCTGAAAAATAGTTTGAGTACAAAATCGCGATTTTTTTACCCACATTAAATAATATATAAGGGTAATCCCATATTGCGGGGATAAGAAGTAATTAATAATATGGCCAAGTTTATTTTAGGAAAAAAGTTGAACATGACCCAGATCTTTGCTGAAGATGGCAGAGTAGTTCCAGTGACTGTTGTAGAAGCTGGTCCTTGCACTGTTGTTCAGGTAAAGGGTGAAAAAGATGGTTATACTGCTGTCCAAGTTGGTTATGGCGACAAGAGAAAAGTAAATAAACCTCTGGCAGGTCATTTAAAAGGTTTTAGCAATTTTAGATACCTGAAAGAGTTTAGAGTAGAAAATCCAGATTCTTTTGAGAGAGGAAAAGTATTTGATGTTAGTTCTTTTGCAGTAGGCGATGTTCTCAAAGTCACCGCTACTTCAAAAGGTAAGGGTTTCCAAGGTGTAGTAAAACGTCATGGTTTCCATGGTTCTCCAGCCACTCATGGTCATAAGGACCAGTTGAGAATGCCTGGTTCTATCGGTGCTACTGATGCGGCTAGAGTTTTCAAGGGTACTCGCATGGGAGGACGTATGGGCGGTGACCAAGTAAGTGTTAGCAATTTGGAACTCATCAAAATTGATACTGACAAAAATTTGCTTTATATCAAGGGCGCTGTTCCAGGTGCTCGCAATTCTCTAGTTACTTTGCTAACTGAAGGTGAAATTTCTTTTGTAGAAAAGCCAAAGGCCCAGAGTGAAGCCGAAGGGAAAAAGGAAGAGCCTAAAAAAGAAGAAAAAAAGGTAGAAACTGAAGTAAAAGTAGAAGCTCCAAGTAAAGATGAAAAAGTAAAAGAAGAAAAAAAGGTAGAAGCAAAGGTTGAAGATAAAAAAGAAGATTCAGCTAAAGCTGAAGAGCCAAAGGAAGATAAAAAGCCAGAGGCTGATAAAAAAGAAGAAGATAAGAAATAATTATGGCAGATATAAGTGTAAAATTATATGATTTTGCTGGCAAAGAGATCGGTACCGAAAAATTGGATGCAGATTTCTTTGGTGCAGAAGTAAAACCGGAACTAGTTCAGGAAGTTGTAGTTGCTCAGCAAAAAAATGCCAGAGAAGTTTTGGCTCATACCAAAGGCAGAGCAGAGGTGCGTGGTGGTGGTAAAAAGCCATGGCGCCAAAAAGGTACCGGCCGTGCTCGTCATGGTTCTATCCGTTCTCCATTGTGGGTCGGTGGTGGTATCACCTTTGGTCCTACCAAAGTAAGAAACTTTGCTGTTAAGGTAAACAAAAAAGTCAAAAAGAAAGCTTTGGCCATGGTGCTTAGTGATAAGGTTTCTTCAGAAAAATTGATCTTGGTAGACAGTTATAATATGCCAGAAGCAAAAACCAAGGTTTTGAAGACTGCTTTGGACAAATTTCCCAGCAAAGATAAAAAGACTTTGGTAGTTACCAAGAGTGCAGAAGATAATATTGTCAGAGCTGCCAAAAATATGCCAAAAGTTTCTACTATCAATTACGCTAGTTTAAATGTTTTTGACTTATTGAAAAACGAATATCTTATTATCAACAAAGAATTGTTAAATAAAGTTAAAGAGAATTATTCATAATATATGGGTTTATTTGGAAAGAAAAAAGCAACCGACGATAAAAAGGCAGAAGAAAAGAAAGCTGTTGATGTTAAGGTTGCCAAAAAAGAGCCTAAAGAAGAAAATAAAACTGCTCCAGTTGCCAAAAAAGTTGGCAAAAAAATTGTTGCCAGAAAAGAATCAAGACCAGGTAGTGCTTATAGAGTTTTGATTAGACCTATAATTTCAGAAAAAGCTACTATTGGTGCTTCTCAAAACAAATATGTCTTTGAAGTTTATACTGATGCCAATAAGGTTGAGATCAAAAAAGCTGTTTTAGAGATTTATGGTGTAATGCCAGAATCAGTAAATATAATCAACCATCGCGGAAAATCAGTCCGTTTTGGTAGAAAATTTGGTAGAACCAAAGATGTTAAAAAAGCTGTAGTTACTTTGAAGAAAGGTGACAACATTAAACTTTATGAAGGTATTTAATAATCAGATATGGCAATTAAAGTATACAAACCAACCACACCAGCTCGTCGAAAGACTAGCGTCATAGTAAACAAAGACTTGTCTAAGGCCAGACCTAAGAAGTCCTTGATTGTTACTAGAAAACAAAAAGCTGGTCGTAATTCTCAAGGTAGAATTACTGTTCGACACAAAGGTGGTGGCGCAAAAAGATTTATCAGAATAGTTGATTTCAAGCGTGATAAATTTGATATTGTAGCCAAGGTTGAAACAATAGAATATGATCCAAATAGAAACGCAAACATCGCTTTGGTAGTTTATGTTGATGGTGAACGTCGTTATATTTTGGCCCATGATGGTATCAAGGTTGGTGACAAGATCAAATCTTCAGACAAAAAGATTAGCGCCAAAAAAGGTTATCATATGCCTTTGAAATATATTCCTACCGGCACACAGGTGTTCAATGTAGAACTTACACCAGGTAAGGGCGGCCAATTGGCCCGCTCAGCTGGCAACCCTTTGATGCTTATGGCTATAGCTGACGGCAAAGCTCAGCTAAAAATGCCTAGCGGTGAAATCAGATTGGTTTTGGATTCATGTAAAGCTACAATCGGTACACCAAGTAATCCAGAACATAGAAATGTAAGAATAGGGAAAGCTGGTCGTAAAAGACATATGGGCATTAGACCTACTGTTCGTGGTAAGGTTATGAACCCAGTAGATCACCCTCATGGTGGTGGTGAAGGTTCAAACCCTATTGGTATGAAACACCCTAAGACTTATAAAGGTAAACCAGCTTATGGTGTAAAAACCAGAAGAAAGAATAGACCAAGTGATAAAATGATTATCAAGCGTCGTCCATCTAAGACTAAGAGAAAATAATTTTAAATACTTATGTCAAGAAGTTTAAAAAAAGGTCCATTTACTGATCCCAAGTTATTGAAAAAAGTTTCCAACCTCAAAGCAGAGGATGGTAAGATTATCAAGACTTGGTCTCGAGCATCTGTTATTACTCCAGAGATGGTGGGATTTACTTTTGGTGTTCACAATGGTAGAGAGCATATCAATGTCTACGTGGTAGAAAATATGGTTGGACATCGTTTGGGTGAATTTTCACCAACCAGAAAATTTGTTTCTCACGGCGGTAAAATGGCCAAAACACAAGCTAAAGCTAAATAATACATATGGAAGTTAAAGCAAAATTGAAAAATACAAGAATTTCTCCAAAGAAAATGAGATTGGTAGCAGACGCCATTCGTGGTTTGGCTGTGCCAACTGCTTTGGACAAATTACCAATCATAAACAAAAAATCTGCTCCAGTTTTTGAAAAACTTGTAAAAAGTGCAGTAGCTAATGTAATGGATAGATATGATGGTGTAAAGGAAGAGGACTTGATTATCAAGAGTGTTTTTGTCAACAAGGCTATGGATCTAAAGCGTTGGAAACCAGCAGCTTTTGGTCGAGCTCATCCTTTTCGTAAGCATGGTAGCCATGTTGAGCTTAGCTTGACTGCCAAAGAAGGTGTCAAAGCTACACCTCGTGTTAAGAAACAAGCTGAAGTAGAAACTGTTGATTTGACCAAAAAAGAAAAACCAGCTGAAAGCACAGATAAAAAGACAGCTAAAAAAACAGAAAAGAAAACTACTACAAAAAAAGTTGAAAAAAAAGATAACAAGAAAGACGATAAGAAAAAAGATAAAGTAAAAGAAGATAAAAAATAATATGGGTAAGAAAGTAAATCCAAGAGTATTTAGACTAGGCTTAAGCGAGAAATGGAGATCTCGTTGGTTTTCAGGTCGTGATTTTGCCAAGTTCTTAGAACAAGATGTTTCTATCCGTAGATTTATCAAACGCAAACTTCGTGACGCTGCTATCGACAGAATAGAGATTGAACGTAGTCGTGGTGAAGTCAGCATCAACGTAACAGCTGCCAAGCCAGGATTGATAATCGGTCGCGGTGGAGCAGGTATTGATGAACTGAAGAAAGAGATTGCCAAAAAGTTTTTGGATCAAAATACAAAATTAAATATCAATATTACTGAAGTCTCAGTACCAAATTTATCTGCTAGTGTTATTGTAGAAAGTATCCGTGAAGATGTAGAAAAACGTATTCCTTACCGTAGAGTAATGAAGCAAAACATTGATAAGGTAGTCAAAGCTGGTGGTAAAGGTGTAAAGATCATGTTGGCCGGACGTCTAAATGGTGTAGATATTGCTCGTACAGAAAAATTGACTCAAGGTAAAATTCCTTTGCAAACTATGCGTGCCAACATTGATTATAGTCGTGGTGTAGCCAACACTATGTATGGAACTATTGGTATTAAGGTTTGGATTTATAAAGGTGAATATTTTGACAAAAAACCAAAAGACGATAACAAAAGAAAAGCTCCACAAAAGAGTGTAAAACTTTTTTCCAAAGAAAAATTGGAATTTCAACCAGTTGGTAAAGATGCTGGAGCCAATAAAAAAGAAACTGTTAAGAAGAAATAATTTTGAAATATGTTAGCACCAAAGAAAGTAAAACATAGAAAATGGCACCGTGGTGACAAGGTCAAGGGCAAAGCTACTCGTATGACCAAGATTAGCTTTGGCGAATACGGATTAAAGAGTTTACAGACAGGCTGGATTACAGCTCGTCAGATTGAGTCAGCCCGTCGTGCTATTGTAGGTCATACCCAACGTGGTGGTGAAGTTTTCATTAGAATTTTTCCAGACAAGCCTATCACTGCCAAAGGTAATGAAATGCCTATGGGTAAAGGTAAAGGTGCGGTTGATCATTATGTAGCAGTAGTAAAACCAGGAACCATTTTGTTTGAGATGAAAGGTGTGGACGAAAATGCTGCCAAAAGATCAATGCAATTGGCCGGCTACAAATTGCCAGTCAAAACCAAGTTTGTAACTAAAGAATTGATATAATATGAAAATCAAAGAATTAAGAAAATTGGATATCAATAAATTAAATGAAGCCTTGGCTGAAACTAGAAATCAGTCTAGAGAGCTTAGATTTTCTATTGCTAACAATCAATTAAAAGCAGTTCGTCAGTTGCGAGCTGCCAAAAAAGAGATTGCCAGAATTTTGACTGTTTTAAATGAAAAAAGGAGTGAATCTGAAGCCAAATCTCAAGAAAAAATTAGCGAAGAAAAGAAATAATATAATATACAATGTCAGAAGTAATTAAAAGAAAATTAGAGGGCGAAGTAGTTAGTAGCAAGATGGACAAAACAGTTGTCGTCAAAGTTACTACTATAAAGATTCAGTCCAAGTATAAGAAAAGATATAAATCATCAAAAAGCTACAAAGCTCATGATGAGAAAAATCAGTATAAGGTAGGCGATATTGTTGTTATTGAAGGATGCCGCCCACTCTCCAAAGATAAAAGATGGAGAGTAGTTAAGAAGGTAAAATAAAGTTATAAGTATATGATTCAACACAGATCCATGTTAAAAGTTGCCGATAACTCTGGTGCAAAATTAGTACAATGCATCCGTGTTTTGGGTGGCTACAAAAAGAGATATGCACGTGTTGGTGATATTATTACAATTACTGTAAAAAGTGCTCAACCACATGCCGCAGTCAAAAAAGGCCAAGTTTTGCATGCAGTGATTGTAAGACAAAGAAAAGAAATCAGAAGACCAAATGGTACTTATGTTCGTTTTGGCGACAACGCTGTAGTTATCGTTGATAGAAAGTCAAAAGAAATCAAAGGAACACGTATTTTTGGTCCGGTTGCTAGAGAATTAAGAGCTCAAGGATATAACAAGATTATTTCTTTGGCCCCAGAGGTATTATAGTTCGATAAACTCACTATAGATAAACATATGACTATCAAGATAAAGTTAAACGACAAAGTAAAAGTAACTTCCGGTAAAGATAAAGGTAAAACTGGTAAGGTTATTCAGATAATGCCTGAAGATAATAAGGTTGTAGTTGAAGGTGTGAATATAATGTATAAACACATCAAATCAAGACAACGTGGAGAAAAAGGCCAAAGAGTGCAATTTAATGGACCAATAAATGCCAGTAATGTTGTAGTTATTTGTCCAAAATGTAACAAAGAATCACGCTTAGGTGTCAAAGTGTCAGAATCTCCATCTGATCCAAAAAAGACACAAAAAGCAAGATTTTGTAAAAAATGTAACGAAGTAATAGACTAATATGACTAGACTAGCAGACAAGTATAAAAAAGAAGTAAGAGCAAAACTCAAAGATGAGCTTGGTCTTACAAATATCATGGCTGTTCCTAAAATTGAAAAGGTAGTTATCAATGTTGGTATTGGCAAAGCTTCTCAAGACAAACAATGGATTGAGATCGCCAAATCAATTTTGGAGAGAATTTCTGGCCAAAAACCAATTGAGATAAAAGCCAGAAAAGCTATTTCCAATTTTAAGATCAGGGAAGGCATGGTTGTTGGCACCAAAGTAACTTTGCGTGGCCAAAGAATGTATGATTTTCTAGACAGATTAGTCAATTCTACTATTCCTAGATTTAGAGATTTTTATGGCTTGGAACCAAAAAAAGGTTTTGATGGTAATGGCAATTATACTATGGGATTTAAAGAACATATTGTTTTTCCAGAAATCGGTATGGATGATGTAGAAAAAACTCATGGTTTGGAAGTTACTGTAGTTACCAGTGCCAAAGACAATAAGTCTACCTTGGCCTTACTTAGAGGATTAGGATTTCCTTTTAAAAAAGATAAAGAAACTAAGAAATAATTATGGCAACATCAGCACAAATAGCAAAATCAAACAAAAAACCAAAGTATTCCACTCGTAAGGTGAGAAGATGCTGGCGTTGTGGTAAACAAAGATCATATATGCGTCAATTTGATTTATGTCGTATCTGTTTTAGAGAGTTGGCTGACAAGGGAGAAATTCCTGGAATAACAAAATCAAGTTGGTAATTAATAAATATTATAAAGAAGTTAAAATAAATTATGACAGACCCTATTGCAGACATGCTAACTAGAATTCGCAATGCTGTGGCAGTAAGAAAGCCAGAGGTGGTTTTACCATTCTCTAAATTAAAATTCAGCGTTGCTCAGCTCTTGGAGCAGGAGAAGTATGTAGATAAAGCAGAAAAAATCAAAGATGGTAACTTTGATGCTATTCGTATTGCTCTCAAGTACAATGGTAAAAATGCAGCCATTCGTCATATAAAATGTATTTCTAGTCCTGGCCAGAGAATTTATGTGTCTAGCAAGGAAATGCCACATGTTTTGAATGGTTATGGTACTGCTGTGATATCTACTTCAAAAGGAGTGATGACCAGCCAAGAAGCCAAACGTCAAAATGTTGGTGGTGAATTAATGTGTGAAATTTGGTAATAATAAAATTATGTCTAGAATAGGAAAAAAACCAATCGATATACCACAAGGAGTTGAAGTCAAAATCAGTCAAGATGATTTGGGCAACAATTTGGTGGCTGTAAAAGGAAGTAAAGGGTCTTTGGAAGTTAGTACTCCAAAGGAAGTTAAGGTTGAAAACAAAGACAATCAAGTTTTGTTTACTGTAGGCGATGAAGAAGATAAAAACAATCGTGCTCTTTGGGGACTAAGTAGAACCTTGGTCAACAATGCTATTTTGGGAGTTACTGAAGGTTTTAGTAAAGAATTGGAGATTAATGGTGTTGGTTTTAAAGTAGCCTTACAAGGTAAAAAATTGGTTTTAAATGTTGGTTTTTCTCATCAAGTAGAATATGATATACCAGAAGGAATTAGCATTGAAGTAGAAAAAAATAATATCAAAGTTTCTGGTATGGACAAACAATTGGTTGGTCAAGTTTCTGCTGAAATTAGATCTATCAAAAAACCAGAACCATATAAAGGAAAAGGTATTAAATACAAAGACGAACAAATTCGCCGCAAAGCCGGTAAAGTTGTTAAATCCGCTTAATTTAAAATTATGAAAGATAGAAATAAAGTAAAAAAGCAAAAGGCTATACGTCGTCAGATTAGAACTAGAGCCAAAATCACAGGTACTGCAGTCAAACCAAGAGTATCAGTCTTTCGTAGTTTGAATCATATCTCAGTGCAGGCCATTGATGATATAAATAATGTTACTTTAGTTGCTGCTTCTGATAAAGAGGTCAAATCTAAAGGTGCCAAAACTGAGTTGGCTAGTGCAGTTGGAGAATTGATGGGCAACAAACTGAAAGAAAAAAAGTTGGAAAATATCGTTTTTGATAAAGGAGCTTACAAATACCATGGCAGAGTAAAAGCTTTGGCAGAAGGTATTCGTAAAGCAGGTATAAATTTTTAATTGTTATATAAATGGCAGAAGAGAAAAAAATTGAAGATAAAAAGCCAGTTGAAAATCCCGAGAAAACTCAAGGGGAAGTAAAAAAGGCTGAAGATACACCAAAAGCTGATACACCAAAAGCTCCAGTGGCAAATGCCAGAGCAAACAGGGCTCCAGCAAGAAACAATTTTGGTGGTAAAAGGCCAAATAGACCTAGAAGACCAGGCGGTAGACGCATGGAAAGACCTAAGGATGATTTTGAACAAAAGATGGTTGATCTAGCTAGAGTTACTCGTGTTATGGCCGGTGGTAAACGTATGAAGTTTAGAGCCTGCATGGTTATTGGTGATAAAAAAGGCAAAGTTGGCGTTGGTATTGCCAAAGGTGTTGATGTAGCAATGGCTATTCAAAAAGCAGTTGCCAAAGCTAGGAAAAATATCATCAACGTGCCTATTATAGATGGCACCATTCCTCATGAAATAAATATAAAAGAAAAATCTTCTCGTTTGATGATGAAGCCTGGTAGAAAGGGTAGTGGTATCAAAGCTGGTGGTGTGATGCGTATTGTGTTTGAATTGGCTGGCGTTAAGGACGTTGTTGGTAAAATTCTAGGTACAAACAATAAGATCAACAACACCAAAACTGCCTTATTGGCCCTTGGTTCATTTATTGGACAAGAAGACGCGCTAAAGCCTACTGACAAAAAACAAGACAAAGAAATTAAGAAAGTTGATAATAAAAAGTCAGATAAAGACACTAAAAAATAAATTCTATGTTGACTTTACATAATTTGGAAAATAAAAAATCAGCCAAACACCGTAAAAAAAGAGTTGGACGTGGTGACGCTTCTGGCATGGGTACTTATTCTACTCGTGGTCTGAAGGGTCAAAGATCTCGTTCTGGCGGTAAATCTGGGTTGGCTATCAGAAGTATCAAAAGTTATTTGCTCCGTATTCCTAAGGTGCGTGGCTTTAAGTCACTTCAAAATAAAATGGCAGTAGTCAATGTAGGAGATTTGGAAAAGAATTTTCAAAATGGTCAAACTGTCAATGCTCGTGATATGCTTAAGGCAGAGTTGGTAGCAACTATTGCCAACGGGGTAAAAGTTTTGTCTCAAGGTAAAATAAGCAAAAAACTCACAGTAGAAGCTAATGCTTTTTCTAAAGATGCTATGGAAAAGATCAACAAAGCTGGTGGTAAAGCCGTAGTAGTTACCCCAAGCAAAAAAGAAGACGCGCCTAGCGGCGATGCTGAAAAACCAAAAGCAAAGGCAGAAGAGACTAAAGAAACTAAAAAAGACTAAAAATTATGTTGGCCAAATTACAACAAATTTGGAAAGCCAAGGACATACGTAACAAAATATTATACGTATTGCTTCTTTTGGTTATTTTCAGGGTAGCAGCTCATATTCCAGTTCCTGGTATCAATGTAGGTGACCTTAGAAGTTATTTTGAAAATAATCAGGTTTTGGGATTGTTAAATTTATTTTCTGGCGGCGCTATGCAAAACTTTTCTATAGTTATGCTTGGTGTTGGCCCATATATTACTGCTTCAATTATTTTCCAGTTATTGGTAATGATTGTGCCAAAGTTGGAAGCTTTGCAAAAAGAGGGTGAGTATGGACGTCAAAAAATAAATCAATGGACTAGAATGTTGACAGTGCCTTTGGCTTTTATCCAAGGTTACGCTTTTGTTAGACTGCTTTCTAGTCAAACTGGCGGGAGATTTTTGGGAGATATCACTATATTACAGATGGTTACCACTTTGGTAATCGTTACTGCTGGTACTATATTTTTGATGTGGTTAGGTGAGCTTATTACCGAAAAGCAAATAGGTAATGGTATATCTTTACTAATCTTTGCTGGTATAGTAGCTAGACTACCTCAGTCATTGCTCAACACAGTAGCAGCCTTTGATCAGAGTATGGTTCTTAATTTGCTAATATTTGTAGTAATAGCTTTGATAACCATAGCAGTTATTGTTTTGATTACTGAGGGCACACGTAATATTCCAGTGTCTTATGCCAGACACGTGGTTGGACAAAAGAGTGTAGGTGGTGTCAAAACTCACTTACCACTTAGAGTCAACCAAGCTGGTGTTATCCCTATCATCTTTGCTATTTCAGTTATTTTGGTGCAACCAATGATTGCTGAATTTTTCCTTAGATCAGATGTTTCTTGGGTGGCTAGTCTTGCCAATTGGACCAAAAATATTTTTCAAGATCAGAGTTTTTATGCAGCTATATATTTCTTGATGGTATTTTTCTTCACTTATTTCTATACCTCAGTTATATTCAAACCTCAACAGATATCTGAAAATTTACAAAAACAAGGTGGTTTTATTCCTGGTATTAGACCAGGTCGTCATACCTCTGACTATCTAAACACTGTTATGAATAGAATTATTTTGGCAGGAGCTTTGTTTTTGGGATTGATTGCAGTCTTGCCTATTGTGGTAGCTCCGATTACCGGAATACAAACTTTGAGCATTGGGGGTACCAGTTTGCTGATTACGGTGGCGGTAGTAATAGAGACGGTCAAGCAGATAGACGCGCAGCTGGTTATGAGAGACTACGAAGGATTTTAAAAAAATTTATACCCCCCGTCAAAAACGGGGGGCTTTGATTTAAGGCTTTATTTTGTTATAATTTAAATTGATTTAACTATTAAAACTAATTGAAATTAATGAAGAGAGCAATACTTTTGGGCCCTCAAGGCTCAGGCAAGAGTACTCAGAGTCAACTGATGGCAGACACCTTGGGAGTCAAAAAAATATCTTCCAGTGGCTTGCTTAGACAGCTTATTGCTGAAGGAGGAGACTTGGGTAAAAAAATAGATAAAATAATGGATGAAGGTTCTTTGATTCCAGATAAATTGATGATCGATTTGTTTTTTGAGGAATTAAAGAAACCCGAATATAAGGAAGGCTTTTTATTGGATGGTTTTCCTAGAAATTTAGCTCAAGCCAAAGCTCTGGACAAAGAGCATCAAATTGATAGGGTATTTAATTTGGAAATATCTGATGAATTGGCTATTGAGAGAATAAGTGGCCGTCGAGTTTGTAAAAATAGACATGTATTTCACATAAAATATAATCCATCAAGGAAGGTTGGTATATGCGATCTATGTGATAGTCAATTATTGCAAAGAGACGATGATGTTCCAGGGGCTGTAAGTAAAAGATTAGAAATTTATCGAGAAACCACTTCTAAGTTGCTGGATTACTATAAAGAGCAAGACAAACTTGTTGTTTTTGATGGTAGTGGCAGCATCAAAGAGGTTTCGGATATGATAGTAGATTATTTGACAGAACATGCTGGATAAAAAAACTTCACAGGAAATACAAATTCTAAAAGAGGGTGGTCAGATTTTGGGAGAAATCCGTAGAAAATTGGCCAGCCAGGTTAAGGTTGGTATGACTGGTATAGAGCTCAATAAAGAAGCAGAAAAACTCATCCAAGAGGCTGGTGGTACACCGGCCTTCAAAAATTACAATGGTTTTCCCGCAGGCTTATGTGTGTCTGTAAATGAAACAGTTGTCCATGGTATACCCAATGACGTCCCTTTCAAAGAAGGTGATTTGGTTGGTTTGGACATGGGTATGAAATATAAGGGACTTTATACTGATACAGCTACTACAGTGGCAGTAGGTAAAATAACTAAAGATTTGGAAAAATTACTCAAAGTTACCAAGCAGGCTTTGGAGGTAGGCATCTCTCAAGTAGCTCCAGGAAATTATATTGGTGATATTGGCAAAGCTATAGAAAAATTTATCAAACCACATGGTTATAGTATTGTCAGAGATTTGGCTGGTCATGGAGTGGGCAGAGAGGTTCATGAAGATCCATTGATACCAAACTATGATAGTGGTAGCAAAGGAGATAAGATGTTTCCAGGCTTGGTTATCGCTATTGAGCCAATGATAATAATGAGCAAAGATCATAGGGTTGGCATAGCAGAAAATAAATGGGATGTAAATTCTGCTGACGGATCTATGACAGCTCATTTTGAGCACACTATAGCAGTTGTAGAAGACGGGCATTTAATTATTACTGAATAATTATGAGACTTTTGGGCATAGATTATGGAGATAAGAACATTGGATTGGCCCTAGCTGATATAGAAGGTCCTGCCTTGCCTTTTAAGATATTGGAAAATAAAGATAAGAAGTTTGTATTGGAATCACTCAAAGATTTAATTGAGTCAGAAAATATAGAAGTAGTAGTAGTTGGATTACCTCACAGTTTATCTGGCAAAGAAAATGAACGTTTGCGAGTAACAAGAGATTTTGTTTCTTTGTTGGAAAACGATTTAAATATAAAAGTGGCTACAGTTGATGAGCAGATAACTTCAAAGATGTATGCCAAATTGGGAATAACTAAAGAAATTGACAAGCATGCAGCCACAGCTATTTTAGATACTTATATATCTTTGCAAAATGGATAGTTGGCTAAAATTTATTTTGATTTTTTTGACCTCAGCTTTTATTAGTTTTGTTTTGTCAAAATTAGTTATTATTTTAGCTAGAAAATTGAATGTGCTAGACCGTCCTAGCTCAGAAAGAAAAATACACAAAAAGCCAACCCCTTTATTAGGTGGTTTGGCTATTTATTTTACTTTGGCTATTATGGTTTTATTTTTAGGCCAAAGTGGGCAATTGTTGGATTCTAGAATAGAGCCAACAATGATTGCTTGGTTTTTGCTTTCTGGGCTTATTTTGATGCTAAATGGCTATATAGATGATAAACACCAAATAAAGCCTTATGTGAGCATTTGGGGGCCTATTTTAGCCTCTTTGGCTATGATTGTTGGTGGTTTGAAGATAGCTTATATCACCAATCCAGGTGGAGGCGTGCTTTATCTAGATCAACTTTTTTCTACTTTGCCTGGCGGTGCGGAATTTTTGATATTTATCATTACCTTTTTTTGGCTCATGGGCATAACTTATACTACCAAGTTATTGGATGGCATAGACGGCCTGGCTTCTAGTATAGGCTTGATAGCTAGTATAGTTATATTTATAGTTTCCCTTTCTTGGGATGTAGTTGGCTCTACTACTTCGTTATTGTCTTTGGTTTTAGGCGGAGCTTTGTTTGGCTTTTTGATTCTCAATTGGCACCCAGCCAAAGTTTTTTTGGGAGAAGGGGGTAGTACTTTTGTAGGTTTTTCTTTGGGTGTATTGGCTATTATATCTGGGAGCAAGATAGCTACAGCTCTTTTGGTCATGGGTTTGCCGGTTTTGGATATCTTTTGGGTAATAATCAGAAGAATAAAACAAAAAAAATCTTGGTATCAGGGTGACAATGAGCATTTACACTTTAGATTATTGAGGGCTGGCTTTCGTCAGCAACAAGTAGTAGTATTTTTTACAGTAGTTAGTTTGACCTTTGGTTTGGTTTCAATATTTTTTACCACCAAAACAAAGATAGGAGCCTTGTTGATTTTATTTGTAGTAATGTTTGTTTTAAGCAGCTGGTTAAATTTTAAATTAAAGAAAATAGAAAATAATTAACCTCTCGGCACTTCGACTGTTTTCAGTGCAGGCTTAGCTCGAGACGAAGAATATATGAATTTAGAACGTTGGCAAGAAGTCAAAAAACAAATTCAACAAAATTTTACCATCAGAGAGGACTATGAGGAAGACCTTGATCCTGGTAAGGCAGAGGTTTTGGAATTTGACGGACCCCAGGGACAAATGAAAGTAAGGTACGTCACTAGGCCAAAGCTTTTGGACAAGAAAACTACTTATTCCAATCGAGTTGGTTCTGGAGTCAAAGTTGATTATGTGTTTTCTGAGGATGAATTTGTTTCACATTTAGAGGTCTATACTTTGTCATCAGATACTAATGATTGGCAAAAAATAGAATCTCAATCTTTATTTTAAAGAATAAAAAGGGTATAATTTAGTTATGAAATTTTCTAAAGATGTTTTGATATTTGTGTCTGTATTTGCTTTTTTGACTATTGGCACAGTAATAGCCACTTTGACTCATAAACCAGCAGTGGAAATTGATATGTCAGAAGTGATCGAGCCAGAACCGGCAGTTTTGTCTGGGCTACCTTTTGATTCTGGCGATCACTTGGAATACATAGAGCAGATAAGACCAATTATAAGCTTATCTGGTTCGGAACTTAATTTGCAAGAAATAAGAAATATCAAAGATAATTTGATGAATTTTAGTAGTAATGATGCTGGTGTTGGTAAAGTTCATGTAAACCTTTATTTGGCTTTTGTGGATTTAGAAAAATACGCAGAAGAAAATAATCTGCAAGCAAAAGAGAGCGCTCTGGACAAATTGGAGATGGTTTTATCCTTAGTTCCAGAATTGGAAAAAGAAGTTAATGATTTAAGTAACATTTTGATAAATGGGTAAGTATTTAGTACCACTTGTTAGTCCGCTGATATTTTTGATAGGCTTCTGGATATTTTTTTATTCTCACAGTGGTTTACTTTGGTTAATATCCATTTCTATCATAACGGTTTTTGTTAGTGGTCGTATTTTGTCAGGTAAACGTTGGTGGCGCTTTATTTTACTTTGGTTGAGTCTTATTTTTTCTTACATAGCTCAGCTTTTGTTTTTACTGCTTTTGACTTCTGGCACTATGCGTTATGGTCTGTCAGTTTTGCTGGGAGTATTTTGGGCTATGGTTTGGTGGTTTTTACGTCGCTACTTTGACAGAATAGACGATGCCTTTAGTCAGGAGTATTTGGCTTTCAAAAGATTTTTTTATTATGTAAGTTTTTGGTTTTTAACATCTAGTTTGTATTCTCTGGTTATATTTTTGAGCATTCCTCTTTATTATTTGATAATTATTATATTAGGAGCTGCCTGGCTTTGGGGTAGGGAGATTTTGTACACTGCAGATGATAAAAATAGCCTTTATATTTATTTTGGATTGTTTCTTTTGGCCCAAGTTATTACTATAGTTTATTTTATACCTGTTAGTTTCTATGTGATGGGCACTATTGCAACTTTGTGGTTTTTCTTTATAATAGATAGCACAATGAGAAAGATTAATTTCCCCCTTTATTTAGGCCTATTTTTATTGGGCTCAGGTCTATTAATCTTTAGTTCACTACTTTAATTTATTATTTTTAAAAAACATATGGCAGAAGACAGAAAAAAGCATTTTGAAAGACCAACCACCGCCAGACCGCCATCTTTGCTCAATATTACTATTTGGACAGTTTTTGTGGGTTTGGTAGCTGGTTTTTCTGGGTATTTATTTGCTAGATCTCTTTTACCAGTGGGAGATATTGACTATTTGAGTTTTTTGGGAGGACAGAGGGATGTAAAAATAAATATTGAACAACCCTTTACGGATTTAGCTTACAAGTATGAAAATAGTGTCGCTGGAATATACAAGAGCGCTGGATCTATTATTGTAGAAGGTAAATCAGTATTTTCTTCAGAGCAATTTTTGGGTTCAGCAGTAGTGGTCACTTCTGATGGCTGGCTCATGACTACAGATCAAGTGGTCTCAGCTGACAAGGTTTTGCGGCAAGTAGTCTTGGGGGATAGGATTTATGAAATTACAGACACCAAGCAAGACCCATTTTCTGGAGCTGTATTTGTAAAAATAGACGCTAGCTTTCTTCAACCAGTTGATTTTCAGCTGACTGATAGTCTTAAGGCAGGTGAGAGGTTGTTTGCCAATGTAGATGCAAGCAATAGTCTCAAACATTCATTTTACACTAGCTTTCTTACCAATAGCCACTATGTGCTAGATACTTATTTGTCATCTGACAAATTGGATCATTACATAGCTATATCAGGTGACTTACCAAGCAAAGTCGAAGCTGCTCCATACTTCAATACGGACGGAGATTTGATTGGCTTGGCTTACACAAAAGATAAGGAAGTTGTCCTATTGCCATCTGAATACCTCAAGCAGAGTGTAAAGCATCTATTAAATGATACAGAGCGACCAAGCTTAGGTGTGTATTATTTAGATTTAGAAAATAATAGCGGCTTTGTCAGAAAAGGAGTTATCTTGTACCACCCAACGCTTAGGGCGGTAAATTTAAACTCCCCAGCTTATGAGGCTGGTCTTAAGGCGGGTGATCAGATAGTGTCTATAAATAACGATGTTATTTCAGCCAACAATAGTTTGAGCGCAGTTATCCAAAATTATAGAGCTGGAGACAAGATTATACTCAAGGTATCACGTGAAGGCATAGAGCAAGACGTAGAAGTAGAATTATAATATAAAACCCCTTACTCATTGGTAGGGGGTTTTTTGTTTTCTTTATTTTCTAAAGCCAATTTTATATTGGGGCTAAACTTTTTATTACTTATTTTCCATTTGTCTACGTATTGACCAAGTCCTTGTTTGGCCAATTGATTGGAACGTCTGGTAGATTTTTGTGACCACTCTATCAGAGAAACAAAACTTATTTTGTAGCGGCCAGACACCACAATATAACGTAGTTCTTCATTTTTTATAGCCTGACGTATAGTTTTTGAAGAAACCCCAAACAAACGAGCTGCTTCAGAAACTGATACGCGGATAATGTTTTCCATTTTTATTTTTCCACAAATAACATTTTAAGTATACACTACTCTATACCTTTATACAAAAATGTGGATAAATACATACAATGAATAGATAAAAAATTGGTCCAAATAATACAAAATATGCTATACTCGAGGCGTAAAAAAATCTTTTATTCTAGCCATTATTGACTTAGCTTAAGGTATTTACAATTGACAACTAAAATGTTATAATTCGTTCATCAAATCTTTTTACTAAACTAAGCATTAAACAAAACCCTATAAACATAGCTAATGTTAGCATAAAAAAAACAAGGGCAAAAGTGTAACACTTTGTCTGTTTTTTCGTCTATATATATGAAGAGTCTAAAAGGTAATTTACAAGAGAAAATAGCGTTTTTGAAGCTGAGATCTGGAGATTCAGATGCTTTTGCCTTTTTTTACGATAAATATGTGACTCGTATCTATCGTTTTGTATATATAAGGACATCAAGCCAGCAAATAGCCGAAGATTTGACTCAGGATATATTCCTCAAAATTTGGCAACATTTAGTTGATAAGCAAGAAATAAAAAGTTTTCAAGCATTCATCTTCCGTATAGCTAGAAATACCGTTATTGATCATTATAGAGTCAACAACAAACAAGAGCTACCACTAGACTATATAGAAGACATGGTGGGTACAGCTGAAGATGCAGAAATAAAAAAACTTGATAAGTTGATTGATGCTGACACTCTTATAAGAGAGATAAATCAACTCAAGCCAGAGTATCAAGAAGTGTTGGCCCTAAGATATATTGAAGACTTGACTATAGATGAAATAGCAGAGGTCATTCAAAAGGACAAGAGAAACGTTAGGGTGCTTATTCATAGAGCACTAAACAAACTCAAAGAAATTATCGACAATAAATAGCCTTTCCCTCATGTCATTCTCGCGTAAGTGGGAATCTAAAGGACTGGATCCCGAAACAAGTTCGGGATGACAGAGTGCGGCATATCGAAATAAATAATAT
>PKTI01000048.1 GCA_002869235.1 Candidatus Parcubacteria bacterium | reverse complement strand
TTTTTTTGTCATATTGTAAATATTTTTTAATACAAAAATCTACCTTAATTTTAGCATAAAATAGGCCAAAAAACAAGCTCAAAGTGAGCTTGTTTATATACTATTTTTTTATCTAATATTAGCGTAAAATAGCACTATATTTTTTCTTCAAAATAGCCAAAATTTCATTCATCAATTCATCTACATCTTCGGCCAATAAAGTCCTATCATCGCTCCTAAACTCCAAGTGGTAAGCTAAAGACTTCATACCAGGTGCTACTCCCTTACCTTTATAGATGTCAAATAGCTCTATACTACGTATAAGAGGGCTTACTTTGTAAATATCAGCCTCTATGTCTCTCCAAGCCATATTATCCTCTACCTGGATAGCCATATCTCTCTTGATGCTAGGAAATTTTGGCAAAGACTGATATCTCTTTTTGTTTGATATATATTTTACCAAAGAGCTAAAATTGAGCTCCCAGAAACCAACACTTACCTTTATGTCACGACTATCAAACAAAGACATGTCCAAAAGACCAAAATGACCAAACTCTATATCCTGATGTTTGACAACATAAGATGTATTAGCATAAGAAAGGTCACTAATTTCTATATCCCAATCAATTTGCCAATGGTCCATCATAGATTCTACCAAACCTTTGACTGATAAAAATAATTCTTCAGAGCTGGACTTGCTCACTTCAACGCCAGACAAATATTTATCCTGTTTGGGCAAAAACTTTTTTTTGTTGTTGTCTATATGATAAAAACCTTTTTGATTTTTATCAAAAATTCTTTGCAATTCAAAAATTTTGAACTCTTCATACCAACGCAAATTTTCTTCTGCCTTTTTAAACAAATTCGGCAAAAGAGAAATATTCAAATAAGAAAGTTCGGGACTAATAGAGTTTTTGACTTTAATGTGTTGGCTGGCTTCAAGGTCTAATTTTTTGAGCCATTCTTGATCAGAAAAGGGATAATTATAAACTTCATTGTAAGCTTGAGACCAGGCTAGCCACAAAATAATATCTCTCTCCGACCTACGCTCTATATCCATAATTGGCTCACGTACGTGTACTACAGGCAATGTAGCGTCGATATTGTCATAACCATAAACACGCGCTACTTCTTCTACGATATCCTCTGGGATGGAAATATCCTTGGTAGCTCTAAAACTAGGAACTTTGATAGTAAACTTTTTGGACTTATAAACAACACCAAATTGAAGCCTAGCTAAAATATCCTTAATTTCCTTGGTTGGTATCTTTACACCAAAACGCTTATTAATCAATTCCTCTGGCACTTCCAAAATAATCTCTTTGAAAGGGTTATTGTTTACATCTACCAACTTGCTAGCTACATAGGCGTCTGGACAAAGCTCTAGTATCATTTCAACAGCTTTTTTGATAGCTGTTTCGGCCAAAACTGGGTCTAGTGACTTTTCAAAACGAGCAGAACTTTCTGTCCTGAGACCTAGGGCCATAGATGTTTTTCTGATGCTAGCTGCTCTGAAATTTGCAGATTCCAAAATAATTTCTGTAGTATCATCACTTATTTCACTATTTTGTCCTCCCATAATCCCAGCCAAAGCAACGTTCTTTTTGCTGTCGCATATCATCAAAGCTCCTTCTGGTAATTTTCTTTTCTCTCCGTCTAAAGTCACGAAGGACTCACCTTTTTTGGCTTGTTTGACCACTATATTTGCCCCTTCTATTTGTCTAGAGTCAAAGGCATGCATGGGCTGCCCTAATTCATACATTACATAATTGGTCACATCAACTATATTATTGATTGGACGTATACCTACGGCTTCAAGTTTCTTTTTTAATTCCAAGGGAGATTCAGCTACTTTGATATTCTTGATAGCTAAACCTAAATAACGAAAACAATTTTCCTTGTCCAACACATCTACCTTGAGTTTTAATTCATTTTTTTCTTTTAGTGCTGCTATTTTATATTCGGCCAATTTTACCTTATATATAGCCGCCAATTCACGTGCCATACCATATTGGCCCCAAAGATCTGGCCTATGGTTGATAGACTTGTTGTCTACATCAATGACAATATCATCCAATTTTAAAGCTACTACCAAATCTTGACCCACCTTTAATTTGAGCTCGGACAAATCCATTATTTCTTTTTCTGATTCAGCTGGAAAAAGATTTTCTAGACCAACTTCAGAAGATGCAACTATCATGCCATTACTCTCCACTCCTCTGATTTTGGTTTTTTTGAGTTCCACCAGCTCACCTTCTCCGTGCCATTTTACCTTAGTACCAACTTTGGCTACTGCCACTAGCATATCTTTGCTCAAATTATTACCTCCACATACAATCTGTTCTCTTTTTTCATTGCCAATATCAACCTGGCAAACCTGGAGACGATCTGCATCTGGATGTTTGGTGATTTCTTCTATCTTGCCGACAACCACTCCCTCAAGAGATTTCTTTTGATCAATAACCTCCTCTACTTCTACTGTAGCCATAGTAAAATCAAGACCTATTTGTTTTCCATCTAGATCCTTGGGGAGCTTGAGCCAATCTTTTATCCAATTTAATGATAAATACATATTAAAACTGTTTTAAAAATCTTAAATCACCTGATTCCAATAACCTAATATCATCTATACGATACTTCATCATTACCAACCTAGTAAGCCCAAGGCCAAAGGCAAATCCAGAATATTCATTGGGGTCTACACCACCATACTTGAGTACTTCTGGGTGGACCATACCGCAGGGCATAAGCTCTAACCAGCCAGATTGCTTGCAAACAGAGCAGCCCTTGCCATCACAAATCAAACATTTTATGTCCATTTCAAACCCAGGTTCCACAAAAGGAAAAAATCCTGGCCTAAGTCTGACGTCAACTTCACGTCTAAACACAGCCGAAAGCATAGAGCGCATGACTGATATCAAATTGCCTATATTTATATCCTTATCCACCATCAAACCTTCTAGCTGATAAAAAGTATGATCATGAGAAGCGTCAGTTGCTTCATTTCTAAAAACTCTTCCTGGAAAAATGCCGCGAAAAGGAACTCCGTGTTTTTCCAACATTCTTACTTGCAGATTGGAAGTCTGACTACGCAAAAGCAAACCGCTCTCTAGCCAAAAAGTATCCTGAGAATCTCTAGCTGGATGATCTTCTGGGGTATTAAGGGCCGTAAAATTATAAAACTCTGATTCAACTTGCGGACCATCATAAACCAAAAATCCCATTTGAGAAAATATATCCTCTATCTCATGCTGGATAACTGTAGAAGGATGGATAGTGCCAACTGACCGAGCCCTGCCAGGTACACTAGGATCAAAATTGACTCTATCAGAGCCTTTGTTTTTCATAATCCTCTCTGTCCTGCTAAATACCTCAGATAGCTCTTCTTTGACTTCGTTGGCCAATTTACCAATCTTGGGCTTTTCTTCAGCAGCCAAGTTTTTGACTTCCTTGAGTACTCTAGTCAATTCACCCTTTCTACCAAGATATTGTTTTTTGAAGTCCTCCAAAGATCCACTGTCTTTGAGCGTCTTAATCTCTCTTAAGGCTTGTTCTTTTAATTCTTGAAGTTTCTTTTCCATATATTAACTGTCTAATTGTTTAGATTCATCCTGGCGAAAAACCAATATCATAAATTCTACTATAGCAGCTATCACCACCAAAAGAACTATGTTCCACCAGGAAAGTAGTCGATTGGCCTGAAGTACCAAGGCCACTATCAGGGCCAAAGAAAATATAATTGCCTGTCTAAATGACTCGCTGACCATTATTCTCATAATGCCTTTTTTCCTATTCCAGATTTTTCTAAACCAAAAACCCAAAAGAGACAAAGTACCCAAAACAGCCAAAAATAAAACAAAATAGAATAGTATAAATACTACCATGTCTCCCTGAAAGGGGTCGAAATTGTTTATAATTATAAAAAAACCCAGCCACGCAAGTAATGTGGCCAAAAGCATGATAATATTGTAAGTTTTGATATTCATCGTAGATTAAATATACTAAAAAATAAGGGAAAAATCAACCCAAAAATTTTAGCCTATAAACCACTATATCAGAAAAGCGATTGTTCAAAATTCTAATAAATTGCCCTTGCTGACTTTCTATTTCTACATAAAGATCCCGGCACAAAACAGCTATAATAAGTTCACCATCTTTCAAGTATATTGCTCTTGATTTACTACGAGCATCTGCGCCAAAAAAATTACCAATAATATCATTGGCCTGCTCTATTACCAAAGATTCCTTAATCTTGAGCTTAATACCTTTTTGCTCCAAGGAATTGTCAGCGATTTCTTTTAAACTTTGCCATGACATAATTATTTACCGTTTAATTTGGCGTGCGGACAAATTTTGTTGAAATCACAAGTAGCACAAACATGGCCTGGTGTAGCTGTGAAATCGTGTGACAAAATCTGTTCAATTATTTTTGTAACCCACTCTTTTACCTTAGCAATATCTTTGTCAGTACCAACAAAAGAAACTGCTGTGTTGTTGGTCAAATAATAAAAGGTAAGATTTTTTATGTCTGTTTTAAATACTTCTTTGGCAGCTATTTGATAAAGCAAAAGTTGCTTCTTATCGTCAAAGGTTAATTTTTCTTTTGGTCTACCAGTTTTATAATCTATAATCTCCCAAGCATCTTTTTCACTATCAACTCTATCAAAAACTCCCCTGATACTGTGCTCACCTATTTTGATAGTAAATCCTTTTTCCAAAAACAAAGGTCTGGTCAATTTATCTTTGTGTTCTTTGTAAAATTCTTTAAGCTGCTTGATTCCTTCCTCGTGATATTTTTTCTTTTGTGACTCTGATTCATACCAATCATCTATCCAAGACTCTTCATAAAAATCAAGCAATTCTTTTTCTGTTGGATATTTTACTTTTTTGCCTTTGCCAAACAAATCTCCTTGTCCACTATCATCTCTGTCAATAATAGTTTGATAAAATTTTTGCAAAGTAGAGTGCATGGTTTTACCAAAACTAAAGTAAGCATTGCCCTTGGTTGGTACTTTGGCAATAAATTGATAAAAATACTGCCAGGGACATGACTCAAAAGCTTTGAGCTGAGAAAAAGAAAATGATTTTGGTATTGGATAGTTAGGCTTTATAGATTTTTTATCTATGTCTTCAGGTTCTTTGACTGGACTTGGTACTTGCAATGAAGCTATTTTGATTTCATCCAAAAATCTAGATGGTTTTTTCTCGCGACTTCCACCATAGTCCTTGGCCCAAGTCAGGTACACAACTTGCTTGGCACGAGTAAGAGCCACATAAAACAAACGCCTTTCTTCCTGAAGATGAGCGTCACCGGTAGGTAAATCTTCTTTGATGAATTTTTCTGGAACTTCAATAGGGTCACGACGAGCTGTGCTAGGAAACCTAAGGTGTACCATATTGCTAACAAAAACATACTTAAATTCCAAACCCTTGGCACCATGGACTGTCATTACCTTGACTACATCTGGACCAGCTTCTGCATCGTACTGCAATGCTCCCAACTCACCAGAATCTAACTCCATTTCTATCATTTCCAAAAATTCATGTACTGAGGTACTTTGGATAGCTTCTTCTTCCCAAGCTCTAATTTTGCGATAAAACTGGGTCAAAAAGTGTAGTTGCTCTTTGTTGTATTGATTTTGCTCTATAGTGAGCATCTTCAGATAACCACTATCTTCTAGCCAATGATAAACAATCTGAGAAACTGGCTTGGTCTGAGCTAACTCAGTATGTTTGTCTATATTTGAGATCAATTCTTCTATTATCCTCTGCTCTCCCAAAGGTAGCTTGATATGATGATGACTATTTTTGGCAGTATAGTACAAACTCCAAGATTTTTTCTTGGCTAGATGGCTGAGATTGATAATGGTGTTTACCCCAAGGCCAGTAACTGGCAAAGAAAGTAATCTGAAAAAGGCTGTTGATTCATGATAATTATCCAGTAGCTTTAGATAAGCCAAAATGTCTTGGACAATATCCTGAGTGTACAAGCCTCTGGAGGCCATAAATTGGTGAGGCATGCCCAACTTTCTCATCATGGAGACAAAGCCTTGTGCCTGATCATTGGCACGGACCAATATAGCAAAATCAGACCATCTGACTTCTTTGTCTTGTTTTTTTATTTCTACTATTTTATTCAGTATCCCGTCTATCTCCGAATTTTTATCTTCGTATGATAAGACCTCTACTGAACCCTTGTCCTCCAGATGACTTTTGAGTTTTTTGTTCAGTGGAGTTTTTAATTTTTTGTATTGATACTCTAATCTATCAGGATCATTGAGTTGAATAAAATTGTAAGCAGTATCTAATATCTTTTGACCAGAACGATAATTATCAGTCAAAAATATTTCTGTGAGTTTTTTAGCTGTCTTGCCTCGAGGCTGATAGTCCTTTTTAAAATTCAATATATTGGAAACCGCTGCTCCTCTAAATTTATAAATAGCCTGATCATCGTCACCTACTACCATCAAATTATTTTTTGGAGCTGCTAACAATTTTATCAATTCGTATTGAGCCCAATTGGTATCTTGAAATTCATCAACTAAAATATATTTGAATTGTTCACGAAATTTCTTGAGTACATGCGGACGTTTTTGAAAAAGACGAAGCGTGTAGTTTATCAAATCACCAAAATCCAAAGCGTTTTTTTCCAAAAGCAACCTTTGATAAACATGATAGGCGTTAGCTACTTCTCTTGTGCGAGCTATTTCCATCTCTTCTTCTTCTCTGTCTCCAGCTTGATCAGTGTCCAGATGAAGGTCTTCGGCGTATTTGAGATAATCTTCCGGATAGACCACTTCATCCTTGAGACGAGAAAAATGTGACAACAAAGAATGGATAAATCTAGTAGGACTACCCATAGGGGCATAATAATCCAAATAAAAATCATCCAGATTTTCTCTGACCAACATCCAAGCTGAAGTATTGTCCAAGAGTTTGAAATCATTGGAAAGACCAATATCAATAGCATAGTCCTTGAGTATCCGCTCACAAAAGCCATGGAAAGTGTGTATCCACAAATCGGCATAACCCAAAGGAAGGAGCTTGTCTACTCTTTCGGCCATTTCACCAGCTGCTTTTTCCGTAAAGGTAACAGCTAATATTTCATCGGTTTTAGCTTTTTCCTGCTCTATCAAATAAGCTATTCTCTGGGTAATAACCGTTGTCTTGCCAGTACCAGCACCAGCGATTAAAATAGCGGGCCCTGTATCGTGGGTTACCGCCTGTTTTTGGGCTTTATTCAAATAAGATAAGTCTATTGCCATATACCCTATTTTAGCGCAAAACTATACAAAAATCAAAAAATATTTTAGAGATATCTTGGCACCTACCTGCCGGCAGGCAGGAAATAAAAAACCCGTCATTTTGACGGGAGTTGCTTCAACTATTCCAACACTGAATATTTCAAGCCTTCGGGCACGGCCCTGCTATAGGCCATGATAATTTCCAAGTCTTCGGGAAGTTCTTTGGCTAGTATGTCACGAACCGCTCGCAGATCTTTTTGGTATTGTTCTTCCTCTGCTTCAGCAGACTCAAAAGCCGCTGAACCACCATAACCACCGCAGTCCCAATGCCACAGCAACAAAAACTTTTTGACGTTGTGCAAATTGCGACTAACGGAAACAATCTTCTCGAGCAAAGCAGTTTTGAAACCATTGTTCTTGAGAACCTCTTTGGCTGAACCAGGCCAACCAAACAAATCAAAATGCCTGTAACCCAGACCTTTGACTACGTATTCTTGATCTGACTCGCGAAAACGCCAGTCCACACACCTGATCACTGCCAGGGGACATTCGTGCGCGTCCAAATCTACATTGGGAACTATATACTCCATAAGACTCCTTTCCAGATTACTGGTTACTTGGACCTCCTGTTCTTACCCCTCTCTTCTTATATTTACGGGCCACTTTCAATCTGGCCATTTCTTTTTCCATCATAGCACTGAAAGCAGCAAATTGCTCAGCATCAGTAACTTTTTCTTTGAGTAATTCTTCAGCTTTTTGTTTGGCTTCTTCTGCTCTAGCTTCATCAATATCTTCAGCACGCTCAGCTGTATCAGCTAGAATCACAACCTGATCAGGCAAAACTTCTATAATACCGCCAGAAACTGCCATCAAAGATTCATCAGTACCATTGAAACGTACCACTACCTCCCCTGGAGACAATTGACTGACCAAAGGCAGGTGATTTGGTAATATTGTAATCTGCCCCATAGTAGTAGAAACAGACACTTGCAAAACCTGGTCTTCAAATAAGACTTTTTCTGGAGTGACAATTTTTAAGCTAAACTTTTTCATAAAAATATTGCGAAATATTATTCGTCTTTGACATCGTCAATAGTACCCTTCATATAGAAAGCTTGCTCTGACTTGTCATCGTGTTTACCTTCCAAAATTTCTTTAAAACCACGGATAGTTTCCTTTAATGGTACATATTGACCACTACGGCCAGTAAAAGTTTCAGCCACAAAAAATGGTTGTGACAAAAATCTTTGAATCTTACGGGCACGAGATACTGTCTGTTTATCTTCTTCTGACAACTCGTCCATACCCAAGATGGCAATAATATCTTGAAGGTCTTTATATCTTTGCAAAACACGTTGTACTTCACGAGCTACATTATAATGTTCTTGACCGACTACTTCTGGGTCCAAGATTACAGAACTTGAGTCTAGTGGATCAACAGCTGGATAAATAGCCAACTCAGACAAAGCACGAGAAAGTACCACAGTAGCGTCCAAATGACCAAAGGTAGTAGCTGGAGCTGGATCAGTCAAGTCATCGGCTGGTACGTATACGGCTTGCACAGAAGTGATAGAACCTTTATTGGTTGAAGTAATACGTTCTTGTAGTTCTCCCATCTCAGTAGCCAAGGTTGGTTGATAACCCACAGCAGAAGGCATACGACCCAAAAGGGCTGATACTTCGGAACCGGCTTGAGTAAAACGGAAAATATTGTCAATAAATAGCAAGACGTCTTTTCCTTCATTGTCGCGGAAGTGTTCGGCCATGGTCAAAGCACTAAGACCGACTCTAAGACGTGCTCCAGGTGGTTCGTTCATTTGACCAAAAACTAAAGTAGTATTTTTCAAAACACCAGAGTCTTTCATTTCATGATATAGGTCGTTACCCTCACGAGTACGCTCACCTACACCGGAGAACACAGAAAAACCACCGTGCTCTTGAGCAATATTTCTAATAAGCTCTTGGATAACCACGGTTTTACCTACACCAGCACCACCAAATAGACCAACTTTACCACCCTTGGTAAATGGGCAGATCAAATCAATAACTTTGATACCTGTCTCAAAAATTTCAGTCTTGGTAGTTTGCTCCGTAAAATCAGGAGCCTTACGGTGAATAGGGGCTCTTTTGTCAGTACTAACACCTTCCTGTCCGTCGATTGGATTTCCCAATACATCAAACATGCGTCCTAGTGTTTCTCTACCAACAGGTACTGAAATAGGCTTGGCAGTGTTGATGACCTCTACTCCACGGGCTAGACCGTCAGTAGATCCCATAGCAACAGTTCTAACCATTCTGTCTCCCAAGTGCTTCTGTACTTCAAGAACCAAAACTTTGTCACCAATGTTTACTTCTAGTGCATCGTTGATCTCTGGCAGGTTTTTTTCAAAAAACACATCAACAACCACACCAATAATTTGTTTAACAATTCCTTTGTTCTCCATATAATTATTTATTAATAAATTTATTCTAAGGCGGCAGAACCAGCGGCTATCTCCGCAATCTCAGCGGTAATACCAGCTTGCCTTGCCTGATTATATACTAAGGTTAATTCATCTATCATTTCATTGGCTGCATCAGAAGCATTTCTCATAGCCATCATACGAGCAGAGTGTTCTGAGGCTTCTGACTCAAGCACAGCTTGATAGACTTGCATTTCTACCAAACGTGGCAAAAATGCATCCAAAACACTTTCTGTGCTAGGTTCAAATAGAAAATCTGAAAAACTATCTACGTTGATTTCTTCTACTTTGCCCTTTTCATGCGTTATGTGTCCTAGACGTTCGTCAATATCTGCTACTATTGGCAAAAGCTGTTTGACATGAGGAATCTGACGAAGAGAAGATTGGAAATCCATGTAAGCCACAAAAACTCTATCATATTTTTTGGCCAAAAATTCTTTGGTAATCATATGAGAAATAGGGCGTATAGTTTCTGAACTAATAGTAATATCCTCTTTGGCAAAATCAGCCACGATACTCAAGCCACTTCTTCTGGCCTCATCACGACCCTTAGTACCACAGGTAATAATATCTGTGCTGCGGGTTTCTGGGTGATGAACCTTGATAGAATCAACAACTTTTTTTACTACTTGAGCATTAAAACTACCACACAAACCACGGTTGGTGCTAACCAAAATAACTGCCACATTGTCTATCTCCTCCCTTGGTTGAAAGAAAGGATGCTGTGATGTGTCAACCTTCTTGGCTAGATGAAGCACGGTTTGCCAAGCCAAATCAGAATAAGCTCTGGTAGACAAAACTTTAGCAACAGCCTTGCGCATTTTGGAGGCTGCTACTAGCTCCATAGCCTTGGTGATCTTCTTGGTATTTTTTACCGACTTGATCCTTCTTTGAATGTCTCTGGTTGCCTGTGGCATAAATTATTTATCTTCTTCTTTTTTATCTTCTTCTTTCTTTGCTGATTCCTCTTCTTTGTTGTCGCTCAACTTTTCTTCCATATCTACCAATTCCGCAATAAGCTTTTTTAACTTTTCTTCATCTGATTCTGATAGTTCACCTGTTTTTTCTATATTATCCAAAATGTCTTTGGCTTCGTTGTCCAATTTGGCAAACAACTTTTCTTCAAAAGCATCCAAATTTTCTACTGGTAGCTCATCTAGATAACCATTGGTAGCAGCATAAATAATTGCTACTTGTTTTGGTTGAGGAATAGGATTGTATTGACCTTGTTTTAAAATCTCAGTAATTCTAGTACCACGAGCAATTTGCTTTCTGGTTGATTCATCCAAATCAGAACCAAACTGAGCAAAAGCTTCTAATTCTCTAAACTGAGCTAAATCCAATTTCAATTTACCAGCAACTTTTTTCATAGCTTTGACCTGAGCAGCAGAACCTACACGAGATACTGATAGTCCAGCGTTCAAGGCTGGCCTTACACCTTTGTAAAACAAATCAGTTTCCAAGAAAATCTGTCCATCAGTAATAGAAATAACGTTGGTTGGAATATAGGCTGAAATATCTCCAGCTTGAGTTTCAATAATTGGCAAAGCAGTAAGTGATCCCCCGCCTTCTTTTTCACTCATCTTGGCAGCACGCTCAAGTAATCTTGAGTGAATATAGAAAACATCTCCAGGATAAGCCTCACGTCCAGGTGGGCGTTTCAAAAGTAGAGATATCTGACGGTAAGCTACAGCGTGCTTTGACAAATCATCATAAATCACCAACACATCCTTACCTTGGTCCATAAAGTATTCTCCCATAGCTACTCCAGCGTAAGGAGCAATATAAGCCATAGAGGCTGAATCAGAAGCACCAGCCAAAACAATAGTAGTGTGCTCCATTGCACCAGTTTCCTCAAGTTTACCCACGATCTTGGCAATCTTGGATTCTTTTTGTCCTACAGCCACATAAATACAAATTACGTCTTTACCTTTTTGGTTGATAATAGTATCAATAGCCAAAGCAGTCTTACCAGTCTGACGATCACCAATTATAAGCTCACGTTGCCCTTTGCCAATTGGAATGATGGAATCAATTACTTTGATACCAGTCTTGAGTGGTTCTCCGACTGATTGACGAGCAATAACACCAGGGGCAATTTTTTCTACTGGATAAAATTGATTGGATTTGATATCACCCTTACCATCTACTGGCTCACCCAAAGGATTGACTACACGTCCAACTACAGCTTCGCCAACTGGAACTTCCAAGATTCTCTCAGTACGTCGAACTTTGTCACCTTCTTTGAGATTTTTGTATTCACCAAAGATAATGGCACCAACAGAATATTCTTCTAGGTTCAAAACTACACCATAAATTTTTTCGCCGTCGCTGGTTTCAAATTCAAGCATCTCTGAAGACATCACGTCTGATAGACCTGAAACTTTGGCAATACCATCACCGACCTCGATAACTTCACCAAATGATTCTTCTTTGACATCTGATTTGAAGTCTTCGAGTTGTTTTTGCAAACTTTTTACTAAATAATCGTAAGACATATGTTTTATGATTAACTGGCTAATTGTTTAGCTAAATTTTTTAATTGTTTTTTAATAGATAAATCAATCACTTTATCTTCATATCTGATTACGGCTCCGCCAATCAAATCTTTATCTTCTGTTTCTTTGACTTGAACTACTTTGCCGCTTTTTTGGCTGACTAAATCTGAAATCTGTTTTACTTCTTTCTCGGCCAGCTTGTCTTTGCTGCTGACAGTAGTTTTGACAATTCCTTTTTCATCTAAATAAATATTTTCCAATTCTTCCAAAATACTTGGGATCAAAAAATTCAAACGATGATCTTTGAGATAAGCCAAAAAATTGTTGACTATGCTTTCAACTTCATTTTTACCTTTTTCTGCTATAGCGGTATAAACGCCTCTAGCTAAAATTTTGGCTTGATCTTTTTTCATTTAACTTTTTATTATATATCTATAATTAAATCCTGAGCTTGGACTTCAGCTGAGCTCAGTCGAAGCCTCTAAGGATTATTTTAAGTCTTTCAAAACTTTATCAATATATTTTTTGTCCAAATCTTTGCTCAAACCTTCAGACAAGATTTTTTCCAAAGCAGTAACTATCATTTTGGCAACTTCAGATTTGACCTCGGCTACCATAGAGTCTTTTTCACTTTCGATCTGAATTTTAGCTTTTTTGATCAAAGCTTCAACCTCTTCCTTGGTCTTTCCTACGGAAGCTTGCTTGTTTTCTTCAGATTGTTGTCGAGCCTTGTCCAAAATAACAGCAGCTTCTCTTTTGGTCTCTTGCAATTGCTCTTTTACTTCTTCTTCTACTTTTTCCAATTTCTCTTTAGCTTTTTCTGCATCAAACAAGCCCTGCTCAATCTCCTTGTTTCTCTTGTCCATGGTTTCTGTCAAAGGTTTTACGGCAAATTTCCATAGTACCAAAACTACAATAGCAAAGTTGATTAACTGAGCTAACATTAATTTCCAATCAATACCAAATAATTCTAAAATTTCCATATTTGTTATTTATTAATTGCTTATTCCTGCCCCAGATATGAAGTCTGGGACAGACTAAACAATCAAATTAGCTGATTGAGAAAGCTATAATCAATGCGTAAATAGCAATAGCTTCAGCAAAAGCTGATACCAAAAGCATAGGTACCAAAATCTTACCAGCAGATTCTGGGTTACGGCCAATTGATTCCATAGCCTTGGCACCGATCTTACCGATAGCTAAGGCTGGAGCAAAACCACCGATAGCGATGGCAGCTGCTTTTGCAACTAGTGTTAGGTCTAAACCTTCCATATTGTTGTTTCCTTTCTGACAATTTTGGTCGATCTTTTTTATTGCTTGTTTTACGTCGCCGCAATTGTCTACTAATTAAATGAAAAAATTAATGATCGTGTGAAGTAGAGGCAATGGTAAAGTATACCAAAGTAAGTACTGCAAAAATAAGTGCCTGAACAATGCCAACTATTATTTCCAAAAACATAAATGGTAGTGGTACTAGATAGGCCACCAAAGCAGTAATAGAAGCTATCAAAACTTCACCGGCAAATACGTTACCAAAAAGCCTAAATGACAATGAAGCCACTTTGGCTACTTCTGACACAATCTCAATCAAACCAACAAAAAAGTTTATTGGATTGACCAAAACTATGGTCGGTTCTTTGGTGATCTTTTTTGGGATATCCAAAAGAGCCTTGATATTTACAAATTTATTGAGATAGTTCCAACCACCTACTATCATCACACCAAATACATTGGCCGCTACCACAGAAAACAATCCTAAGGCCAAAGTAGTGTTTAAATCCGCAGTACCACCACGGAAAATAGCTGTGCCATTGTAAGTCAATGACCCGATACCAGGGATAAGGCCTAGCCAATTATTGATCAAAATAAATATGAAAATTGAAAATACTATTGGAAAAACTTTTTTGGATTTTTCTCTATCACCTGTCACCAAATCCATCATATCCAAAGCGCCGTTTATGACCAGCTCTATAAAACTTTGAAACTTTGAAGGTAAACGACTATTTTTGGCACGAATCACAAAAGATAAAATTATAATCAAAAACACTGCCAACCAAGAGGTAAGCAGTGAATTGGTTATATTGAATTCACCTACATGAAAAACTGGCTCCGCAAACAAAGTGTGTTCGTGCTCCGCATGCTCCTCGTCATGTGATTCGGCAGCATGTCCTAATTCATGAGTTGTCTCATGCTCAGTTGTCTCACCATTTTCTGATGAGTCCATTATATGTGAGTTTTGTTGATCACTATGATTTGTCGCTTCTGCGTTCATGTTCTTTATTATTCTTAGATTCTCGATCAGCTGATTCTATTCTTTTCATATATTTTAATCCGGTTACGCCTATACCTATACTTGAGATGATAAAAGCACCAGCAGTCAATGAAAAGAAAAATAACTGACCAGTATCGTATTTTGTGTCCAGCCATTTGCCCAAAAATAAAGCTCCTATTACTGGAAATGCTATCCAGCCAGTGGTTTCGGTAAACATTATCAGGCCTACTCTGAGCCACTCATTTGACTTATTTTTGTCTTTATTGCTTTGAGGCTGCATTACTTTAAAATTAACAAAAAGCGGCTACATTATATATCAGCCGCCCTTAAAAGTCAATACTTTTAAAATTATTCTAAACGTGGTTTATCTACATCTTCGAGCTCCAAATCTCCCCCTTTTCCGCTAATCTTGAGGATATCTTTGTCTATCTTCTTAAATTCCTTGTTGGAAAAATTGTAAGTATTGGTCACTGTAGATAGCTGATTGCCCAATTTTTTCTGATATTCATCATAAGCCGCCATATGTTTTTGTAATTTTTCTACGTTTTTTCTGATTTCTTTGGCTGATTCCTCTATCTGTAAAGCTCTGAGACCTTGAAGTACTGTCTGAAGATATGCAGCAAAAGTAGTAGGAGATACAATGATTACTTTCTTTTCATTGAAAGCATAATCAATGAGCGATCTAGTATTTACCTTTACTGCGCCCACTTCATTTATAAGCAGATCATAGTAGATACCCTCGGCTGGGATAAACATAAAGGCAAAATCTAGTGTATCTTCATTTGGCCTTATATACTTACTGGTTTCGTCAATACGTTTTTTCAAGTCATTTTTAAATTCTTTTTCCAAAACCAATTTCTTTTCCTTGTTGGTTTCATCTATAATACGACGATAATTTTCCAAAGAAAATTTAGCATCAACTGGTAATATTTTATCTTTTATTTTTACTACGGCATCAACTGCTTCGCCAGATTTAAAATGATACTGCATTTCAAATGACTGTGGCGGCAAAATGTTGGACAAAATCATTTCCAGGCTAGCCTCACCTAGATTTCCTCTGGTTTTGGCATTAGTCAAAACTTTTTCCAAATTTTGCAATTGGTCAGTAAAACCAACTACTTGCTTATTGGTTTCTTCTAGTTTGAGCAACTTTTCTGTCACTTCTTTAGATATACGGCTAGTCTCCATAAATTGATCTTGCAACATCTTGGAAGAATGCTGAGTAGTTTTGTCTATTTTTTCTCCCAATTGTTTGGTCAGATCATTTATTTGTTGTTGTAGCATCAAAGCAGCTTTGTCATCTTTTTCTACTGGCTTTTGATTTTTGAGCATCAGCCAAATAACAACAGCAAAGCCAAGTATCAAAATTATAAGTAAAGTTGTTTCCATAATATTATATTTTATCTAAAAATTTATTTATTTCTTCTGGCTCAACATCAGGAAAATGATAGGAATATTCTTGAGCCAACATATTTTCTCCTGAGCGCAAAATCTCTTCCAATATTTGCTCTCTTTTTAAGTCTCTAAATTTATAAAAATTATCCAAAAGTAATTTTGACTTACCAGCCTTAATAAGTGCCAAAGCTACTTCTTGATGCATAGCTGAGGTCAGGTCATCCAAAATATTGAAATCTCCGTTTTCAAACCCAGCTAAATAGCTAGCCAAAATCTGTTCAGGTGTAAACTGAGTAAATTTAAGTTCTTCTTCTTTATCTTCTACAAATGACATTATTTTAAAGAAAATAAATTGATAGCATTATTGCCAGTAATTTCTATTATTTCTTCCACTGAAACACCTTTTATAGTGGCTACTTTTTCTGCCACATAGCGCACATAAGAAGGTTCGTTCCTCTTGCCGCGATAAGGCTCTGGTGTCAGGTAAGGTGCATCTGTTTCTATTAGCATCTTGTCATTGGGTATCCACTTTACAATTTCCTCCAAAACACCTGTTTTGTCAAATGTAACTATACCTGTAAAACCAAGATGAAATCCTAATTCTACAAATTTTTTGGCTTCTTCTAAGTTGCCGCCATAACAATGAATAACCCCTCTTTTGGCGCCTGCATCCTTGAGAATTTTGTAGATGTCACCATAAGCAGTTTTGTCTTCCTTGCCATTGCGTCCATGCACTATCAAAGGAAGATCGTTGTCCATAGCCAATTTGATGTGACCTCTAAATACTTTTTCTTGTTTGCTTTTTACCTCTTCTATAGAGTCAGCACCTTTTTCCAGGCATTGCCACAAATGAAAATAATCAATACCAGTCTCACCAATAGCTACAACTTCTGATTTATTGTTGTCTATAATATCTTGGTAATCCTCCACTACAAACTCTTCATCGTAGACATGGATAGGATGTAAGCCCAATGACGCATAGAGATCTTTGTTGTCTCTAGCTAGCTCTACTGCTTTTTTGCTAGTATCCAAAGCTGCGCCAACATTTATCACTTTCATGTTGGCCTGATGACAACGACCTATCACTTCTGACAGGTCGTCCTTATAAGCTTTGAAATTGAGATGACAGTGTGAGTCAATCAACATATATTAATTTTCAAAAATAGATTTAAGTTCTTTTATTGCTTCTGGGACAAATGGCTTGACCACCGATGCTACTACCATGGCTCTTGGTGCCAGTTTTGATTCTTTGATATTATCGTTGATAGTATCACTGATTGGAAAAAGTGACATAAGATATACTACTGCCGCAGCGGCTAAGGCTCCGCCCATTACTCCCACTATGGCCCCCAAAAGTTTGTTGGCCAGATCAATAAAAGGAATAATGTGAAAAATACGATTGATAATGGCAATAATAATACTTACTACTATATTAACTCCGATAAAGATAGCACCAAATCCAATAATAGCGGCCAAAGCTTCATTTTCAAAATCAAAAACCTGCATAATCCAATCACCGGCCAATTGCATATAATGGGTACTAGCCCAAATAGCAATGATAATACCAACAAAGCCACCAATGGCTCCTACCAAACCTGCTCTAAATCCTTTCCAAACAAATATGAGGATTATTACTATGAGTGCGATGTCAAAAATATTCATGTATTTATTTTAGATTAATTTAGGCGCTCAAACAAGGGCTCGCTAGGCTTGGTCATCTTGTCGGCTGTGAGTATATTTATAATTTGTTGAGCTTTTTGTGGCATAAAAGGCAAAAGAGAAGTAGCTACAGTATACAGGTCATTGGACAATTCCTGCAAAAGTTTTTCCAATTTTTCTTTATTGGCTTCATCTTTGGCCAACTCCCAAGGCTTGTGTTCATCGATTAAGGCGTTATCCTTTTGAATTACCTGCCAAATAGTCAATAGTGCTTCTCTGAAACGAAGATTTTTTATTTCTTCTCCACCTACGCTTCCTGCTGTAAGTTGCTTGGTGTCAATTTTGCCATCCAGGTATTTTTCTACCATATTGGTCACTCGATTGACCAAATTACCCAAACCATTTACCAAATCCGCATTGTACTTGTTGGGAAACTCGTCAACTCTAATATCTGACTCCGAGCCAAAAGAAAATTGAGACAAGATAAGATATTTACTTACTTCTGGCCCATATTTTTCTACTAGCTCATTTGGAGAAATGACATTGCCCAAAGTCTTGGACATTTTCTTGCCGTCTATAGTGAAGTGTCCATGTATATAAAGTTTTGGCAAAGGCAAATCAAGAGCCAAAAGTATTGCTGGCCAAAATAAGGCATGAAACTTCAAAATATCTAGAGCTAAAAACTGAGCATCAGCTGGCCAAAATTTCTCAAAGTCTTTGCCGTTTGGATAATCCAAGGCTGTAATGTAATTGGCCAAAGCATCTACCCAAACATAAGTCTTTTGAGTGTCGTCCCAAGGAATGTCTATGCCCCAAGGTACAGATTTTTTGGATCGAGAAATAGAAAAGTCTGGCAAATCTTGTTTGTCTATCAGACACAGTACTTCATTTTTTCTGGTTTCAGGATATATGACTAGCTCCCCTGATTCGATGGCTTGTTTTATTTTTGGTAAAAAATCAGACAATTTAAAAAACCAATTTTTTTCAGTCAAATTTTCTGGTTCTGTGTTATGATCTGGACATTTACCATCTACCAATTCACTTTCAATAATAAATTTTTCACAACCTACACAATATAAACCTTGATAGTCTCCTTCATACAATACATCATTGCCTTGAGGAGTTTTGGCATCTTTCAATTTCTGCAAAATATCTGTAACTATATTTTTGTGTTTATCATCGGTTGTCCTGATAAAATGATCGTAGTTTATATCCAAATTCTGCCAAGCATTTTTGAATGTCTGAGATACTTTGTCTGTAAAAGCCTGTGGGTCTAAACCCTCTTTTTCGGCTGCCTCAGCTACTTTGGCACCATGTTCATCAGTGCCTGTCAAAAAGAAAACATTTTTTTCACCAATCTTCTCACGATAAAAACGAGCCAAGACATCTGCTACTATAGTAGTGTAGGCATGTCCTATGTGCGGCTTATCATTTACATAATAAATCGGAGTCGTAATATA
>PKTI01000041.1 GCA_002869235.1 Candidatus Parcubacteria bacterium | reverse complement strand
TTTCGGGTATTGGGTTGATAATAGTCTTTTTTGTAATGTTATACCAGGGATTTTTTGGAAATTTATTAAACTTACCAGGCGTTACAAAGTTATCAGGGTTTGAGATTGGTATATTGATTATTTTAGGCGCATTATTCTTTGCTCTATATATATTAACATTAATGCTGGTTACACTTTTTTCCGATCCATGGAGCGTAGCCTTGATAGCTGTACAAGCAGCAATAGAAAAATTATTTGGAAATTAAAATAAATAATAAAATATTATATGAATCCTAAGAGAATTTTATTAGTAGTAGGTTTTGTCATTTTTGTCATAGCAATGGCCTTTGCTTTGTACTGGGTATTTTTCAGAGGAGGATCTTTGCCTGGAGGGGGTGACGACAATACAAATGCTGGTGGATCTTTGCCAAATATAGGTGCTGGAAATGTCAGTATTATTAGTACTAGTACACCAAATATAGATTCTCTTCCTTTTGATCAAATAAAAGATCGGATATCTCCCGTGGCCAATGGTGGGCTAACAGCAGTAAATACTATTACAGAAAGTAGTATAAAAGGTCTCAATAATAGTGCTTTTGGTCTAAGGTATTATGATGAAAATGAAAAGAAGTTTTATAAGCTAAACGAAAAGGGTGAACCAGAGGTTTTGGATGACAAGCAATTTCATAACGTAGATAAAGTAAGTTGGTCTCAAAAAGGAGATAAGGCAGTATTGGAATACCCTGACGGAAACAATATACTTTATAATTTTGAAACTGGTGATCAAGTGACTTTGCCAGTAGAGCTGGAAGATTTTTCTTTTGATAGGTCTGGCACATCTTTGGCAGCAGAGTGGATAGATGCTAGTGGCAATGATGAAAATAATTGGCTAGTTTTGGTAAGTGAAAATGGTGCCAATATTGATTTGATAGAACCACTAGGAGATCAAGCTGCTGATACACAAGTAGCTTTTTCACCAGACAATCAAGTAGCAGCTCTATATAGAGAATATATAGATACACAGAGGCAGGAAGTCTACCCCATAGGAATTCATGGAGAAAATTTTAGTTCATTTGTAGTAAATGGCGCTGGATTTACTTCTGAGTGGTCCCCAGGGGGTAGGTCTTTGGTTTACAGTGTGTACAATAAAGAGTCAGATTATTTGCCAACTTTGCACGTAACACAAGGTAATACTAGTAGCTTGGGTCAAATTAAGGTTTCTTTGAATTTGAACACTTGGCCAGAAAAGTGTACCTTTGCTAGTGAGGATACTATGTATTGTGCCGTGCCAAGAGGCTTGCCAAGAGGAGCTGGTTTGTATCCAGAAATAGCGCAAGATTATACTGATACTTTTTATAGTGTAAATTTAAATAGCGGAGTTCAACAGTTGATAGCCGATCCAGTAGGTGCTAGCTTGGGTTATAATGCTCATGATTTGTTTGTTTCAGGAGATAATTTGTATTTTACGGATCAAGACGGTGTTTTACAAATGATACAATTACAATAATAAAATATTATGAAAAACAAAAAAGTATTTGCAGTATTAATCTTATCAATATTTATTTCTAGCCTTTCTTTTGTTTTTGCTCCTCATACCAAGGCAGCAAGTCAAATGTATTTTGAGCCAAACGTGGAAATACCACTTTTGGAAGATTTTTTGGGTGATAAGCAAGACATTGAGGGTAAATGTCTAGAAAAGGATGCTGATGGTAATTGTGTTGTTCAGGCTCAAGGTTATGTAATAAGTGGAGATACCATAGGTCAGTACATAGCTGCTATTTATAGCTATGCGGCTAGATTTGTAGCTATCTTGGCTATGTTTATGTTTGTCATTGCCGGTTGGCAATGGTTGTTTGCTGCTGGTAATGCAGAAAAAGTAAACAACGCAAAACAAACCATAAACGGTGTTTTGATTGGTATGATACTTCTTTTGGGGGGACAATTGTTGCTTAGTCAGATAAGTGTCAGGTTGGTCAGTTTTGATACCTTGGATATTCAAGACGTATCTCATGAAAATCAAGCTAGCGGTTGTCAGTATTACAATAGTGAAGGTCCTTGTGAAGATCATAGGGATGAAAACGGATATAGAATTTGTCGTTGGACAGGAAGCGTAACTAGAACTTGCGAGCCATTGGAAACACCAGAATTGTATAAATGTCAGTTGAGCCAAGCAGAAAAGAGTAACCTGGAATCATCAGGTGCCAATGGGGAGATTGTTTGTTGTGAATTGAATAGATCTGGTGAAAGTGGTATTGCCTATGCCTATGCCAATTTAGGCAGTGGTCAGGATTGTGATGATCTTTGCCCAGAGAGAGGTCGTTATTACGGCTGGACAAACCAATACGCTCACCCTGAAAGGTGTGTAGAATCACTTGGCTATTGATTTATTCCAAGTGCATTTCAGTCTTGAGATCAGATAAGACTGATTGTAGTTGTTTTTGAGATAAGTATTTTTTATTTTCAGTGACTTCCTTAGCCCATTTTTGGGCTTTTTTGATTAGAGAAGTATCTGATAGTTTGGCTATTTTGAGTTTCATGAGTCCTGTTTGTTTGGTACCAAATATCTCTCCTGAGCCCCTGAGTTCCAAGTCTAGTTCTGCTAATTCAAAGCCGTCACTGGTTTTGGTCATAGCTTGGAGTCTTTCTTTGTCCAATTGAGATTTATCGCTGGTAAACAATAGACAAAAACTTTCCATATCGTTTCTGCCAATTCGACCACGAAATTGATGTAGCTGAGACAAACCAAATCTTTCTGAGCCTTCTATAAACATGACAGTAGCATTTGGTATATCAACACCCACTTCTATGACAGAGGTGGCTACTAGCACGGGAAATTTATTGGCTTTGAAATCAGCCATTATTTTTTCTTTTTCTTCAGCTTTTAGCTTGCCGTGTACTTGTCGTATTTCCAAGTCAGGAAAAATTTCGCTATTTAGCTTTTCGTATTCTTTTTTTACAGATTTGACTCCCAATTTGTCACTTTCATCCACCAGAGGACAGATGACGAAAACCTGTTGTCCTTGGGATATCTTTTCGCGTACAAATTTGTATGAGTCTTTTCTTTTTGTCTCAGGTAC
>PKTI01000019.1 GCA_002869235.1 Candidatus Parcubacteria bacterium | reverse complement strand
CTAATGGACAAAATGATAGATGGCCGTAAACTGGCCGATGAAATCAAAAAAGAAATAAAACAAGAAATAAGAGAAAAAAAATTAAGGCCTAATTTAGCTGTTGTTTTGGTTGGCGAAGACCCAGCTTCTAAGCTCTATGTAAATCTCAAGAAAAAAGCCTGCCAGGAAGTAGGTATTAATTTTCATGAATATCTATTGGCAGAAAATTCTAGTGAAAAACAAATTTTGGATGTAATAGATTTTTTGAATAAAGACGAGCAGATTGATGCTATATTGGTTCAATTGCCTTTGCCAAAACATATAGATACTGACAAAATAATATCTACTATGGACCCCAAAAAAGATGTAGATGGCTTCCACCAAATAAACATTAAAAACTTTTTGGAAAATCAATCTAGCTTTGTGCCAGGCTTGGCTTTGGGAATATTTAAACTAATAAATAGCACTGAAGAAAAATTGGAAAATAAAAAAGCAACTATTATTGCCAAAAGCAATATACTCTATCAACCCTTGGCAAAATTGCTAAATGACCAAGGCGTCAGCACTACCATTGTCCACCCAGGAGACAAAGATATGACAGACAGATGCAAAGAAGCTGATGTGTTGATCAGTGCCTGGGGTAAAGCCTTTGCTGTTGGGACCGAGCTGGTCAAAGATGAAGCCATAGTCATTGACGTTGGTACTAATCAAGTCGGCGATTATACTGTAGGCGACGTAGATTATTCATCTGTGTTTTCCAAGACAAAATATATCACCCCCGTTCCCGGCGGTGTTGGTCCTATGACTGTCGCAATGCTATTATACAACACTGTTAAACTTGCGGAGACAAAATAATAACATAAGGTCTGCGTCCTGAGCGTAGTCGAAGGGCGGTGTAGGACCTATGACGGTCGCCATGTTGCTGTATAATACTGTCGAGCTAGCAAAAAACTAAAGCAAGGTATTTTGCCAGGAATCCATCTTGCCAGCCACTTTGGCTGTTTTTATTTTGTCGATATCAAATACTCTGACTGCATCCCTCAAATGACAATGCGCTTTGACTTTGTTGCCGTTTATCCTTTGGATATCAATCTTACGATGAGTAGTTGCTCCTTTATCATCTATATATTCTATTTCCAATTGATCTCCATTTGCCAAAGCATCGTGAACTCTCTGCTCCACTGTATTGGTATTACCATTGGCCCAACGAGATACTATTTTTTCTTTTTGACCAGCATTGGTATACCAAATATGCCCATGCTCTTTGCCATAGTCATAAACTTCTTTGGTAACCTTTACATCATCAAGGCAATACCTAATCAAATTGTCCCAATCTTCATTTCTATAATACATGATAGCGTCCAAACCACTACCAGACTTACCATAGCCCAAGGTACTCTGAGCTACTGATTCTAGCTTGAGGCGATGACCCAGGGCATAAACTATTTCTTCCAAAATATCCAAATGTGGAATAGTAGATAAATCAAAATCTTTGTAATAAGGTTGGAGCACAGCAAAATCAAAACTCTTACTATTGAAACCAATTACCAATTCCGCATTTTTCAAAATTTCCAAAAGTTCAGGAAGTTCCTCTTCTTTGAATCCTCGATATTGATCTCTATTATATGAGTAGATTCCTACTAAAGAAATCCCTAATAAATGATTGTTTTGATGTCCACCTACCTCATCAAAGGTTTTTTTGGTTTCCAAATCCAAAACAATTTTATCTCCTTTGATTTCGCTAGGGATAGATTTTTCTTTTTCCTTATTCATAGAAAATATTATAACAAACTGACAGATTTTTACCAGTTACTTATATCTGGCAAAAAACCGTCATCACCATCGTCGTTGCTATCATGATAGTCAGGATCTGGCTCATACTCTACTCCGTCTGAAGAAGCATAAGTAACACTACGTGATAGATCATTGTGCTGAAACAAATTGCTGTCTAGGTCTATAATAAAAGGTGACGGCTTGAGGCTTTTGTGACCATCATAACGAAACATAGACATTGGATAAGTCAAATAAAGATATTTTTGTGCTCTGGTAGCTGCCACGTAAAACAAGCGACGCTCTTCCTCTCTTTCTTCTTCTCTGACGCACAAAGGATGAGGAAAAGATTGGTCAGTCATAGAAATGACAAAAACTGCGTCCCATTCCAAGCCCTTGGCTTGATGGACTGTAGACAAGACTACATTTTCTTTATTTTCTTTGCTGGCTTGTCTACCAGAAAATGATTCTTGTAGGCTAATTTCGTGCAAAAACAATTCTAGCTCATCATACTCTGAAGAAAAAATAACCAACTGATCCAAGTCATCGTGACGTTGACGATAGTCAGTATATTTACTGGACAAATAATCACTGTATTTATCAATTATAACATTGAGCATTTTGCCAACATTTTTTTCTTTGTCTTTTATAAGACGGCTGAGCACATCCAGTATCTTGGACCAACTATTACCTGCTTTGGCTGCTAGATCCAATTTGAAGTCCACAAGCTCATCAATGCTAGCCATTTCCATGAGTCTTTGATAAATCTGTTTAGCTGTGACTGGACCAATACCTTCATACATTTCCAAAATACGCACCCAGGCCACCTCGTCTCTAAAATTGCCCAAGACTTTGAGATAAGCCAAAACGTCTTTGATATGAGCTCTCTCAAAAAATCGCAAACCACCTCTCATCTCATAAGCTATACCTTTTTTGTTTAGCTCCATTTCCAATGATTGGCTATGATGAGAGGCTCTAAAAAGTACTGCAATATTTTTGGGGTTCATGCCCCTGTCTATAAGCTGATCTATTCTATCTGCTATAAACCAGGCTTCTTCAAAATTGCTGCGCAAAGCTAGTAGCTCTGGGCGTACATGATTGTCTTTGACTGCTTTGAGGTTTTTTTCAAACTGATTGCCATTGGCTGCAATAATCTGATTGGCCAACTTGAGTATCTCTGGAGTAGAACGATAGTTTGTTTCCAATTTGTGTACTTTACAATTTTTGAATTTATCGGGGAATTCCAAAATATTTCTAATATCAGCTGCTCTGAAAGAATAAATACTCTGAGCATCATCTCCTACTGCCAAAATATTTTTGTGGCCTTTTGATAAATTAAATATAATTTCTGCTTGGATAATATTTGTGTCTTGATATTCATCTACCAAAATATATTCCCACTTGTTTGCCAAAACTTTTCCTACCTGAGGATGCTCTGTTAGTATTTTCCAAAACAAAAGCAAATCATCAAAATCCAAAACATTTGATTCTTTTTTACGTCTATGATATTCAGCAGCTATTTTTTCAAAATATTCCAAAAGCGGCATCCATTCAGGAAATTTTTGTTCCAAGCTATCTTCGATGCTTATTTTTGAGTTATTGGAAAAACTAATAGTTTCTCTTAGAAGAGCTGGTGATGGTTTATTTTTTTCGGAAATACTACCAAAAAATTCTTTGCTAATTGTCTTGAGTAGCTTGCTGCTGTCATCACTGTCCAAAATAGTAAAATCTGGCCGAATACCAATCTCTTTGCCATATATTCTCAACAATCTATTGGCCACAGAATGAAATGTTCCACCCCACAAAGGAAACTTTGATTTTTCTCCAATACCAAGCAAGCTCCTTACTCGTTCTATCATCTCATTGGCAGCCTTGTTGGTAAAAGTAAGTAATAATATTTTTTCTGGTTTTACACCCTGATCAACTAGCCAGGCCGCCCTATAAGTCAGAGTCCTAGTCTTGCCTGAACCAGCTCCAGCCAAAACCAAATGAGGCCCCTTACCAGCGGTAACGACCTCATATTGTTCTCTGTTTAATTCATTTTTAAAATCAAGCTTTGCCATAAGTCGGTTTATTATAACCCAAAAAATAACTGATGACCAGCAGTTGCCAAATAAACACTATATAGTTGGCTTGAAAGAATCTAGAGAAAAACCAGAAGCAGGCCAAGAATATAGCATAAGCCAAAATCATAAGTGAAAGTGAATTCTTTTTTGCTTGATATTTGATAAGCCAAAAAGCCAAAGGCAGACAAAATACTGCTTGCCAAATTATGAAAGGATAGTAATCCCTAACTGACTTGATGACTCCTATATGGTACAAAAATCTAGACCAACCAAAACCATTGATAGGGTAGCTGGTTGCTAAGCTACCATTTGGATACTGAAATATATCCTGCCAAAAAGATCTAAAATCCCAAAACAAAAATGGAAGTAATATAATCAAACACAAAAAAATACTGTATTTTGTTTTTTGCCAAACAAACTTCAAAGAATTTTGCCAATTGTCCTTTTGCCAAAATAAATAGAAAAAATAAAAAGGCAAAAGCAACCACATAGTCTGCTTGGTCAAAACCGCCAAAGCCAAAACCAAAGATGACTGAACAATCTTATTTTGTCTCAAGAGATAAATAATCCACAAAAGGAAAAACAAAATAAGTACATCATTTTTACCCTCTACAACATCTCTGACAAACCAGGGATTAAAACCAAATAAGGTGAGGGCCAAAAGTTTGTCCTCTTTTTCTTTGACCAATTTATACAAAAGATAAAGAGATGCCAAAAAAGCAGCATAAAGCAAAATCCTCTGATCCCAAAAACCAAAAATATTTTCTATTGGCCAAGAAACTAGAGCTGATAAGATAGGATAAAATGGTAAATATACATAATGATAAAGTGCTGGTGTACCTTGATAGGCCTCACCCAAAAAATATGACACTTCATTTTGGTTCCACTGAGCAAAAATGCTTTCATTGAAGTCTTCACTATAGAAATTTTTTCCTTGAAGCAATTTTTTGCTTGCCAAATCAGTCTGTAGAGCTCAATCATGTATATGTAAATAGCCACTATCTCCCAAGCTATTGTTTATCAACATAGCTGTGCCGCCGCCACTGGCAAAAATAATACAAAACAAGACAATGGCCAATTTATAATAATAAAAACTTTTGCCTTTCAACCTCTCTTTGATTTCCAAAAGTAAATAAAATATAAATACAACAAAAAATAAACTCAAATAAAAAGTCTTGAAATATTCCAAACCAAAAAAGTCATATGCTCCCATAAGCTCATAGGAAAACATAAACAATATTATAGGAGTTAGGCTGATCCAATGGTTTTTATTCATAATATGCCTATATAATATCATGTTTGAATATGAAAGGACAATTGTTGCTTTTTAGTCTTTTTTATGCTTTAATTTTGCTATTAAATAAAAAAATATGTCATTTTCTTTAGGAATCGTCGGCTTACCAAATGTCGGCAAATCAACACTATTTCAAGCACTTACTCGCAACAAGGTAGAAGCATCAAACTACCCTTTTTGTACTATTGACCCAAATGTGGGCGTAGTGCCTGTACCCGATCCTAGGCTAGAAAAACTAGCTGAGATTTCCAAATCTGCCAAAATAATACCAACTGCTATAGAATTTGTAGATATAGCTGGATTGGTTCAAGGAGCTTCTGAGGGAGAAGGCTTGGGTAATAAATTTTTGTCCCACATCAGAGAGGTAGATGCTATAGTCCAGGTGGTCAGACATTTTAGTGACGACAATGTCACTCATGTCCATGGAAATATAGACCCTGATTATGACAAACAAATTATCAATTTGGAATTGATCATGGCTGATATAGATACTGTCGGCAAACACATGGAAAAAGTCTTGACCAAAATGAAAGGTGCTTATGACAAATCTTTGGATCAGGAAAAAAAGATTTTGGAAAAATGCCAAAAAACTTTGGCAGAAAATCTAATGTTAAATACTTTGGATTTTGATAAAGAGGAAAAAAAGATTTTACGCCAATTGAATCTTCTAACCACCAAACCAATCATATATCTCTATAATGTAGATGAAGAAAACGTCGGCAAAGACCTGGGCTTGCCTGAAGGCTCAATTGCTATTTGTGCCAAGACTGAAGCTGAGCTGGCTGACCTAGATGAAGCTGAGGCTAAGGAATATCTACAAGAGCTTGGTGTTGAAAAAAGTGGTCTAGAAAGTTTGATTGTTGCTAGTTATAAACTACTAAGCCTTATTACTTTTTTGACAACCGGACCTGAAGAAACAAAAGCTTGGACTGTAACTGAAGGTAGCAAAGCTCCCCAAGCAGCTGGAGTGATACATACTGATTTTGAAAAAGGCTTTATCCGAGCTGAGGTAGTCAATTGGCAAACACTACTTGACGATGGTGGCTGGAATCAAGCCAAAGAAGCCGGACATATGAAAATGGAAGGAAAAGATTATATAATCAAAGACGGCGACACAGTCCATTTTCACTTCAATTAAAACATGTTAGAATAATTATATGAAAAAAGCATTGATTACCGGCATAACCGGACAAGACGGAGCCTACTTGGCTAAACTTCTATTGGGAAAAGACTACAAAGTCTATGGTTTGATAAGACGTATTGTCAATCGTGATTTTTCTAACTTAGAGTACCTAGGTATTGATAAAGACATAGAGCTAGTAGATGGCGATCTAACTGACGAAGCATCTCTGATAAATGTAATAAAAACTGTAAAGCCAGACGAAGTCTACAATCTAGCTGCTCAATCTTTTGTCGGTACTTCTTGGGACCAGCCTCTAGTCACATCTGAGATAAATGCCTTGGGCACACTCAAGCTCCTCAATGCTATCAAGACTCACTGGCCTACAGCCAAATTTTATCAAGCTGCTACCAGTGAGATGTTTGGCAATAGTGCTACCGATGGTATTCAAAACGAAAATACTCCTTTTCATCCACGTAGTCCCTACGCTATCTCCAAGCTTTTTGCTCACTGGATGACTGTAAATTACAAAGAAAGTTTTGGCATGTTTGCTGTCAGTGGAATACTCTTTAATCATGAATCACCTATTCGTGGCAAAGAATTTGTCACTAGAAAAATAACTGATGGCGTAGCCAAAATAAAACTAGGTTTAGCTGATGAAATAAAACTAGGCAATCTGGACGCCAAAAGAGACTGGGGTTTTGCTGGTGACTATGTAGAGGCCATGTGGCTCATGCTCCAACAAGAAGAAGCAGATAACTATGTGATATGTACTGGAAAAACTCATAGTATCCGCGAGCTATTGGATGTGGCCTTCCAACATGTGGGAATTAAAGATTGGGACAAATATGTTAGCATTGATCCTAGATTCAAAAGACCAGCTGAACTACATATTTTGACTGGTAAAAATGACAAAGCCAAAGAAAAATTAAATTGGCAACCAAAAGTTGATTTTGAAGAGTTGGTAAAAATGATGGTTGATGCTGACCTCAAGAGGCTAAAAAAATAAGCTTGTGTCCGAAACAAAAGATAACAACAGTCTTTTATCAATATACAAAAAGGTGGCTCTCTTTATAATAGAGTCCTACGTTAAAATAAGCCAAAATTTTCTCAAAACAGATTTTGGTATTTTTATTTTATTTGTTCCTTTGTATCTATTGTGGATTTTGAATTCTACTATAAACCTACTCAAAAACTACCAAAATATAGGTGGCGGCCAATTAAGTTTCATACAGTTTATTATCTTTGTATCTTTTTTGCTCCTCACATACCTATATTACAGGGCCCACAAAAGAAATGGCACCAAAACAAAAATATTTGTTCTATTTTTTTTGTTTCTTTTTTTCGTCAATGTACTAACGATAAAAATACAACAACGCTTTGATGATAATATAATATCTCAATATCACGACGGAATACCACAAATAGAAGCCTCTATAGATTATTTTTTGGATGGAAAAAACCATTACACCGAAGACTACTATGACACTGCTTTGGCTGATTACAACTTATACCGAATAATCAATGTGGCCGGAAAAGACAGAATGTATCATAGCCTGAATCCTGCTTTTGAAAATTATGTTTATCCTCCAGCTCAATTTGTCTTGGCTAGTCCCATAAAATTGTTGACTGAGTCTTTGTTTGGTCGTTATGATCATAGGTTTTTTATAGCCTTGTTTTTTATTATTTCTATTTTTGTTGTGTACCATTTACCTGAAGATAGAAAAAATAAACTGTCTTTGACTATTGCCTATACTTTCAACCCACTGTTTTTGGACTCATTGATTTATGGTTACAATGATGTCACCGCTATATTACCACTGCTATTTTCTCTATATCTTTTGAAAAAAAATAAATATTATTCTGCTTCATTTTTTATTGCTATTTCAATTTTGATAAAATATAATACCGTTTTCTATCTACCCTTTTTCTTGCTCTATATATTTATCAAAAAACAATACAACTTTAAAATAAAATCACTACTAAGATTTTGTCGTTATGCTATCCCTATGACAATCCCCTTTGTTTTGTTGCTCTTGCCTTGGCTAATATGGGATTTTGGTGCCTTGTACCATGATACTGTCTATTATCTCAATCACATCTACCCAATCCGTAGCTTAGGCTTGTCTGCTTACTGGCTCAAGACGGGCATAGTACAAAGTCCTTTTGAATACCATCCTTTCTGGATATACCAAGTAATATTTTTGTTGCTAGCTGTGCCACCACTTATCAAAAAACAGTTCAAAGATAATAGTATTCATCATGTTTACCTAGCAGGAACAATCACTATGATAGGTATATACTTTTTGTATCGATACTTTACTTCTAGCCAGGTGATACTGATATTTCACAATCTACTCATTGCCTTGTTTATATAAAAACCCACCTTATACGGTGGGTTTTTTGATGCCAATATGCTATAATATATTTATTATAGTTCATTCCCCTATCTTTGAGGAGTTTTCATAGACAACTAAAGCGTGCCCAAAGAGGTACACAAAGTAATAACAAAAATTAGTTGATATAAAAATAGGCTCAAAGACAATAACAATTTAATATCGAAAAATACATGGAAGTTTTTTAAATCTCGTCGACATTTGGGGCCGGCGAGATTTTTTTTGAATAAATTTTTATACAAATTCTACAAGCGATCTCTAGTTATAAACATTGAATCGCCAAAAGAAAAAAATCTATACTTAAGGGCTACTGCTTTTTTGTAAGCCTTGAGTACAAACTCTCTTCCAGCCAAAGATGATATCATAAAAAGCAGAGAGCTCTTGGGTAAATGAAAATTAGTCAACATCTCATCAACAAACTTCCACTTGTAACCTGGGTAAATATAAATACTAACCCATTTTGAGCCAGCTTTAATCTGATTTTTTTTTGCAGAAAAAGATTCTAAAGTTCTGGCACTAGTTGTACCAACAGCGATTATATTTTTACCCTGTTTTTTTAATTTATTGAGAGAGTCAGCTGTTTTTTTGTCTATAGTAGCCCACTCATGATGTATCTGATGTTTTTTTATATCCTCCACCTCTACTGGCGCAAAAGTGCCTAGAGAAACATGTAGAGTAACTTTAAATATTTTTATACCCTTCTTTTCCAAATTGTTCAAAATAGTTTTGGTAAAATGCAATCCAGCAGTTGGAGCAGCAGCTGAACCACGGCTCTTGGCGTAAACAGTTTGGTAGTCTGATTTTACTTTTTGACTATCTTTTATTTTTATATAAGGAGGTGTGGGAGTGTGTCCTATAGCATCAATTGTTTTGTCCAGAGACAAAGCACTTTTATTAAAAACTATTTCTTTGGTCTTGCCGTCTATGTTTTTACTTATTTTGGCTTCAAGTTTTTTGCCTGTTCTGAGCTTAGTCGAAGAGTCAAAATAAATTGTATCGCCAATTTTGAGATTGCGACCACCAATCATAGCCTGATATTTGTCTTTGCCCAACCTTTCAGTAAGCAAAACCTCCACTCTGCCTCCTGTAGCTTTTTTGCCCAAAAGCCTAGCTGGAAATACTTTTGTTTCATTGACCACCAGCACATCATTGTCTGTCAAAAAGTCTGGCAAATCATAAAAGTGCTTGTGAGCCACTCTCTTTTTGGCTATATCCAAAATCATCAAACGTGAATGATCTCTAGGTTTGATTTGTTTTTGAGCAATAAGGCTCTGAGGTAATTTGTAGTCAAATAACTTAATGTTCATTTTTGTCTCTTTGAGAATAAATACAACCACAATAATCCTGACGATAAAAACCTTCTTCTTTGGACATTTTGGAGCCTATCTTAAAGCCATCTTTTTTCTTCCAATCACGATCCAAAAAATCTATATTCAGTTGATCAGCTAGTTTATTTCCTATTATACTTATCTTTTTGTAGTCTTTGTGAGGAGAAATAGATAATACTGTAGCAAACATGTCATACTTTTCTGCCTTAGCTTTGGCAGCTGTCTTTGATAATCTCAAATCAAAACACATATCACATCTTTTACCTTTTTCTGGCTCATCTTCCATGCCTTTGGCCATATCAAACCATTTTTTGCTTTCGTATTCACCTTCTACAAAATCTACGCCAATTTTTTTGGCATAATTTTTTATTTCATCACGACGAAGTAAATATTCTTTACGAGGATGTATATTTGGATCATAAAAAAAGATAGTTAGATCATAATCATGAGCTAACTGATCCAAAACATATATTGAACATGGAGCGCAACAAGAGTGCAGCAACAGCTTTGGCTTCATATATTAAAATAGTTTACTATCTTTATTTTTTTCTAACCCCAAATACTCATAAGTCTTGTCAGTAGCAATCCTACCTTTGGAAGTGCGTGCCAAAAATCCTAATTGCATCAAATAAGGCTCAAATATTTCTTCTATAGTGCCAGCTTCTTCTTGGACTGCTGCTGCCAAAGTACCTATACCGACGGGGCCGCCAGCAAAATTTTCTACCAAAGCTTTGAGTAAGCGTCTATCTAAATCATCAAGTCCATATTTGTCTACCGCCATCATATCCAAAGCTTTTCTGGTAATATCATGAGAAATATTCCCATCATGTTTTACCTGAGCATAGTCTCTGACACGTTTCAAAATACGATTGGCTATACGAGGTGTAGCCCGAGAACGGCTAGCTATTTCATGACTAGCTTCTTGAGCAATTGGTACTGTCAAAATATCGGCTGAACGCTTTACTATTTTTGCTATCTCGTCATCATTGTAAAAATCAAGACGAAAGGTTACACCAAAACGATCACGCAATGGTGAAGAAATAAGATTGTATCTAGTAGTAGCGCCAATCAAAGTAAATTTTGGCAAATCCAAACGGAGAATCTGCGCAGACGGTCCTTTGCCCAAGACAATATCTAAAGCAAAGTCTTCCATGGCTGGATAAAGTATTTCTTCTATAGTTTTGTTGAGGCGATGAATTTCATCAATAAACAAAATATCTCCGTCTTGAAGATTGGTAATAATAGCAGCCAAGTCACCTGCTTTGGAAATAGCTGGACCAGAAGTGACTTTGATGCCAGCTCCCATTTCTTTGGATATAATATGAGCCAAGGTAGTCTTGCCCAAGCCTGGAGGGCCAAACAAAAGCACATGGTCCAAGGCTTCTTTTCTTTGCTTGGCAGCTTGAAGAACTACATCCAGATTTGTCTTTACTTGTTTTTGTCCAATATAATCATCCAAACTTTGTGGACGCAAAGTCAAATCCCAGGCGCGATCGTCTTTTAGCTCTTGTGCTGATATTATTCTATCCTCTTCCATATTATAAAAAATATCACTAATACTTGGTTTAAACAAGCCCCGCTATGCGGGGCTTGTATTATACAAATGTTACTGAAGAAACCCTATCATCTGGAGCCTTGAACTTCATCAGTCTAACTCCTTGGGTAGATCTACCCAAGACATTGACCGCCTTGATAGGCAATCTAATGACCTGACCCTTACGAGATATAATGATTATATCCTCTCCTTCCATATTGGAGCTGACTATCTTGGCAGAAGCAACTGGACCAGTTTTTTCGGTCACCTGAGCGGTTTTGATACCGCTACCACCACGCCCTTGTACCTTATAAGCGCTCAAAGATGTGCGTTTACCAAAGCCATTGTTGGTAACTATCAAAAGTTGTTCATCTTTGGCCACCTTACCATCAGCTATTATATCTACACCTACTACATGATCATCTTTTTTGAGTCTAATACCACGTACGCCAGCCGCTGAACGACCCATGGACCTGACACCTTTTTCTTTGAAACGTATGGATTGACCCTTGATAGTAGCCAACATGATATCGTCTTTGCCTGAAGAAAGTCTCACCCACTTAAGTACGTCGTCTTTTTTGAGTTTTATGGCAATAAGTCCAGAACGTCTGACATTGTCAAACTGACTGACCTCCACACGTTTGATTACACCCGCTTTGGTAACCATGACAAAATATTTGAAAGCATTGAAATCTTCACTAGGCAAAATCTCGGTTACTTTTTCGTCTGGTGAAAGTTGGATAAAGTTTACTATATTTTGTCCTTTGGAAGTTCTGGATTGCTGAGGTAGTTCATAAGCCTTGAGCTGAAAGACTCTACCAGCAGTAGTGAAGAACATCAGATCAGCGTGAGTATTGGTAGTCAAAAATATTTTGACTTCATCGTGTTCTTTGGTGCTCAGACCCATCACACCTTTGCCACCACGTCCTTGTGACTTGAAGGTCTCTGGAGCCAATCTCTTGATATAGCCATCATGAGTCATAGTAATAACAGTAGACTCATTTGGAATCAAATCTTTGGCTGACATCTGACCAATAGCAGATTTGATCACCTTGGTACGACGATCATCAGAAAACTTATCTCTTAATTCTTTGAGCTCATCTTGGATAATATCCAAAACTTTTTTCTTGCTCTTGAGGATTGCTTCCAAAGATTTGATAAGTTTCAATTTTTCTTTGAGCTCGTCTTCTATCTTTTTGCGTTCCATGTTGGCCAAAGATTGAAGCCTCATCTCCAAAATAGCCACTGCCTGTCTTTCGGTCAATTTGAATTTTTTCATCAAATTGCTTTTGGCTACTTCTTTGTCTTTTGAAGCGCGAATAGTTTTTATGACTGCGTCTATTTTGTCCAAAGCTTTTTTCAAACCTTCCAATATATGAGCTCGGTCTTTGGCTTTGTCCAATTCAAATTGAGTCCTACGAGTGATCACTTCCTGACGATGTTTGATATATTCTTCCAAGATTGATTTCAGAGTCAAAACTCTTGGCTGAATACCATCTACCAAAGCCAACATATTTACATGAAACTTTTCTTGAAGTTGAGTGTGTTTGTAAAGATTATTTAAAATCTTGTTTGGATATGAATCTTTTTTGAGTTCAGCTACAATCCTGACACCATCTTTGTCTGATTCATCGCGCAAATCTTTGATACCTTCCAATTTTTTATCCTTGACCAAAGTAGCGATTTTTTCCAACAAAGTAGCCTTGTTGACTTGATAAGGAATAGAAGAAATAATAATTGTATATTGACCAGCTTTTTCTTCTACAATCTCCGCTTCACCACGCATGACTATACCGCCACGACCAGTAGCGTAAGCTGTCTTGATATCTTCTATACTGTATATAACACCGCCAGTTGGAAAATCTGGACCTTTGACATACTCCATCAAATCATCAATTGTGGAGTCAGGTTTTTCTATCAAAAGATTGATAGCATCAATAAGCTCACCCAAATTGTGTGGCGGTATGTTGGTAGCCATACCTACAGCAATACCAGTTGTACCATTGAGTAAAAGATTTGGCAGTTTGGCTGGCATGACTCTAGGCTCTTTGTGAGAACCATCGTAGTTGGGTATAAAATCAACTGTATTCTTTTCTATATCAAGCATCAACTCTTCTGCCAAAGCTTGTAGCTTGGCTTCGGTATAACGCATGGCTGCTGCTCCATCGCCATCCATAGAGCCAAAGTTTCCTTGACCGTTGACCAGAGGATAGCGCATAGCAAAGTCTTGTGCCATTCTCACCATAGAATCATAAACAGCAGAATCACCATGAGGATGATATTTACCCAAAACCTCACCTACTACTGTAGCTGATTTTCTAAACTTGGCAGTATGTCTGAGACCAATTGTCCACATTGCATACAAGATACGTCTGTGGACTGGCTTGAGACCATCTCTGACATCAGGCAAGGCACGATACACAATCACACTCATAGCGTAATCTATATACGAACTTTGCATTTCTGACACTATAGACAAAGGCTCAACTGCTCCTTGATTGTTGTTTGTAGCTACAGCCACATCTTTGTCATTGCTAACTGTTTTCTTAGAAACAGATTTTTTTGGTTTTACTGTTTTTTTCTTCGGCATATATTATCTATTATCAATACTATCCTCGTCCTCTGAGTTCTCCTGACTTTCTTCGGTCGAAGTACTATTGGTAGAGGTACTATAATTTTCTAAATATAATTTTACGTCTTTTATAAATTGATCTTCCTTATTTTGTCGTTGAAATTCTTCCCAGGTTTGTTGGCTCTCATATTTGTTCAACTCCAATTCTGATTTTATGTTCAACCAAGCTTGATTGACTCTATCACCTATGCTCTGCCAGCTTGTATCTGCTGAGTTTTTATTTTCGCCAACTGGCCCAAAATCAAACCACTTCAAAAAAATAAGCCCCCCTATCAAAAACACTAGGGCAAACAACAAAAATGTTTTTACTGAATTGTTGTTGCCTAAAAAAATCATTACTGTGATTCTAGAACTACCAACTTAACATCTTCCTGTGGAAGATCCTTCTTTTTTAATTTTAATTTTTCTTCTTGGTCTGGTTTTACACCAAATTCTTTGACAAAAGATTCTACGTTGTCCAATTTGAGTTTGCCTGAACCAGCACTATGACAGCTAGGTATAACTATTCTTGGTTCAAGGTGGCTGATTATTTTGTTGGCCTCTTTGGCTGTAGCCAAATCTCCTCCACCAACTGGCACAATCAAAATATCAGTACCCTTGATAAAATCCAACTCATCACTATTTATTTCTTGATGGCCAAATTCTCCCATAAAGACAATCTTGATGTCCTCCATGGTAATTTGATAAATAAGTTGGCCAGAAACTTTGCGCCCATAAATAAAAACATCATGAACTTCACATTCACCAGGTGAATCCATAACAAAAGAATCACTTTCGTATTTTTTGATTTCAGGACGACTAGGGTCAGTAAATAGGACTACATCTGCCTTAATTTTGGAAAATTTACTACTTTTATCCAAGCTATAAGGATTTAAAACTAGGGTATGATCAGTATTTTTGATCTTAAAATAGTTGAATCCATGCCATGAAATTGTCATATTTTTTACTTTTTTTATTAGTCTTTAAACAGCTAAATTTTAGCATAAAATAGGCTAAAAGTAAAGCAAAAAAGGCCCAAAAAATGGGCCTAAAATAGGCTATTTTTGGCTATAAAAATAAAGACCTTAGGGGGCTTGATTTTTTTTTAGATTTATGGTAATTTAAGGCGGCTATCTAATTAATAAATTCGGCTTTAAAATAAGTATTTTTGAAGCACTCGTCTCCTTTTATAGAGATGGGTTAAATAGCTAATAATTAATATGACAACTCAAACACAAGCCATAAATCCAATGGACGAGCTACTGCAGAAAGAAAATGCAGTAAACATTCCAAAAGTTGGTGAATTGGTAAAAGGTACTGTAATTAGTATCTCTAAGAATGAAATTTATCTAGATTTAGATGGAATTACTACTGGTATAATCCGTGGACGCGAAATCTATGATGAATCAGAAGAATTTTCCAATCTAAAAAAAGGTGACCAAGCAGCCGCTACTGTAATCGGTTTGGACAACGAAAATGGATACATGGAATTGTCTTTCCGTGAAGCTGGTCACAAAAAAGCTTGGGATAATCTAGAAAAACTTTATAAAGAAGGTGAAATCGTAGAATCCAAGGTAATTGATGCCAACAAGGGTGGTCTAATGATCAAACTTGGCAATGTAATCGGATTTTTGCCGGTATCACAATTGACTATAGAGCACTACCCTCGTATAGAAGGTGGTGACAAAAATAAAATTTTGGGACACCTCAAAAGTTTTGTAAATCAAGTCCTAAAAACCAAGATCATCGATGTAGATGAAAAAGACGAAAAGCTAATTGTCTCTGAAAAAGCTGCTTGGGATGACAAGCAGAAAAAAGTTATCTCCAAATACAAAGTTGGTGATAAAGTCAAAGGTAAGGTCACTGGTGTGGTCGACTTTGGTGCTTTTGTAGAATTCGGTGACAATCTAGAAGGTTTGGTTCATATCTCAGAACTTGCCTGGCAAAGAATTGATGATCCAAGAGATGTAATCAAGGTTGGTGATGTAGTAGACGCCGAAATTATTGATATTGAAAATACCAAAATTTCATTGTCTATCAAAAAACTAAAAACTGATCCTTGGGTAGAAGTAACGAAAAAATACAAAGTAGGACAAAAGGTAAAAGGTAAAGTTTTGAAAGTAAATCCTTTTGGTGCTTTTGTAGAATTGGATCAAGACATCCATGGACTAGTACATATCTCTGAATTGAGTGACAAAAAAATCAACAACTTGGACAATGTTGTTCAGGCAGACAAAGAATATGAATTTGTCATTTTGACCATTGATGCCAACAATCACCGTCTAGGATTGTCTCTTAAAGCAGCTGACGAAAAACCAAAGAAAGAAGAAAAAGAAGACAAAAAGAAAGACGACAAGGAAGATAAGAAAGAAGAAAAAAAGGAAAAGACAGTTGACGAAAAAGACGACAAAAAAACATCTGACGATAAGGCTGCTAAAGATGAAAAGTCTGAAGACAAGCCTGCTGAAGATAAAAAAACATCTGAAAAAGAAGACAAAGAGGCTAAAAAATAATTTGCCCTTTTGTCTTTTTGACATTAAAATAAAAAGTAAGGCAATTATTTTATGAAAAATATACTCAAAAACTTTCTTATATTTTTCCTGATTTTGGCTATTGTTTCCACAATACTAGGATTTTTTAGTAGCAGAAATGATTCTACTGAAGAGGTCAGTATTGCCAAAGTAGTCCAACAGGTAAAAGATGAGCAAGTAAAATCCATCACTGTAAATGGTAATGAATTACTCGTTACCTTAGATGATGATACTCAAGAAAAAAGTAAAAAAGAACTAAATCAATCTCTCACAGATTTGCTACAAAATTATGAGGTGCCTGCTGAAAAAATAGCAGCAGTAGATATTGTCATTGGTGAAGATTCTGATTCCAATATGTTTTTGACTACCATCTTACCTTTTCTTATTCCTGGATTATTTATCATAGGTTTGATCTGGTTTATGATGCGTCAGGTTCAAGGAGTCAACAATCGAGCCATGACCTTTGGTCAATCTGGAGCCAAGCTAGCTGACGACAAAAGAAAAAAGGTCAGCTTCAAGGATGTAGCTGGTGCTTATGAAGCCAAAGAAGATTTGACTGAAATAGTAGAGTTTCTCAAACACCCACAAAAATTCATAGCTATGGGAGCTAGGATTCCCAAGGGTGTGCTCTTGCTTGGTGCGCCTGGTACTGGTAAGACCTTACTAGCTCGAGCTGTGTCTGGTGAAGCCAAAGTGCCATTTTTTCATATCTCAGGTTCTGAGTTTGTAGAAATGTTTGTTGGTGTTGGTGCTTCTCGTGTCAGAGACTTGTTCAAAAAAGCCAAAAAAGCCTCACCATGTATTATCTTTGTAGATGAGATAGACGCTGTAGGTCGTCAACGTGGTGCTGGACTAGGTGGATCTCATGATGAAAGAGAACAAACCTTGAACCAAATCCTAGTTGAGATGGATGGCTTTGACAATCAGACCAATGTCATTGTCCTAGCTGCTACCAATAGACCTGATGTGCTAGACCCAGCCCTACTACGCCCTGGACGTTTTGATAGACAAGTGGTCATCGACATGCCTGATATCAAAGATAGATTGGCTATCTTGAAAATTCATGCCCAAAAGAAACCACTGGAAAAAGACGTAGACCTACAAATAGTAGCTCAACGTACACCAGGATTTTCTGGGGCTGACTTGGCCAACTTGCTCAACGAAGCTGCTATCCTAGCTGCCAGAGAAAACAAAAAGACCATTGACAACAAAACTGTTCTTGATTCTATAGAAAGAGTATTACTTGGCCGTGAAAGAAAGAGTCATATCCTATCTGACAAAGAAAAGAAGATTACTGCCTACCACGAAGCTGGCCATGCTCTAGTAGCTCACCTCCTGCCAAACGCTGATCCAGTGCACAAGGTATCTATCATATCTCGTGGTCGAGCAGCCGGATACACTATCAATCTTCCCAAGGAAGACAAAAAAATGCAGGGCTACTCTGACTTTATCGACAACATGGCTGTGCTCCTAGGTGGTTATGCTGCTGAAAAAACATTTTTTGGCGAAATCACTACTGGCGCTAGCAATGATCTACAAAAAGTAACCAATATTGCTCGCCGTATGGCTACCCAATATGGTATGAACGAAAAACTAGGTCCTCGTACCTTTGGCAAAAAAGAAGAAATGGTATTTTTGGGCAAGGAAATACACGAGCAAAAAGACTACAGCGAAAAAACTGCTGAGACAATAGACGAGCAAATGTCTATCTATGTCAAAAATGCTCTAGACACTGCTACCAAGACTATAGCTGACAACAAAGATAAGATGGAAAAAATAGTTGCTGAACTAATAGAAAAAGAAACTATAGAAAAAGCTACTTTTGAAAAATTACTAGCTTAGCAAAAACCTCCCGTTTGGGAGGTTTTTTGATTGCTACAATTTATTTACTTTTTGGCTAATTTGGGCTAGGATTTTAATAGGTACACAAACACATTGTTGTGTGACATACTGTTTTAAAATTTTTCTCTTATTATTTATAAAGAACCCTTTTTAACATTTACTAAAAACATATGGAACAAAATGAGCAGCCTATTGAACCAGCCCAAGGCCAAAAAAATATCTGGACGATTTTTATCATCGTGATTCTCACCGCTCTATTGGTAGGTGGTGGAATTTACGCATGGCAAAAATCTGTAATAAAAAATGTGGAAAATAACCTACAGCAGACAATAAATAAGTTACAAACAAATACATCCCAATCCAACAATAACGAGTGCGATCAAAACTGCGATCTAGCATTGCAAAATCTACCATTGCGACCAGTGTGTATAATAATGTCCGACCGGATAGACTCGACCAATTACAATCGTCAAAGAAATTTGTTTATCAGTGACCGAGACAATTATTTTGAAAATTTTGAACAACAGCTTAAAATATTAAGCGACAGAGAGGACCTAATACTTGATCAAATATGCAAGGCCGGTTTAAATTATGCTTTCTTAGCTTACAGCAGAAACTCAGAAAATCGTATCATAGGTGGATTTAGCCAATCCCAACAACAACTTGTCAGCCATCAGCTTGAAAATATTGATAACTACCTCATAGAAGGCTTTATAGATGACAATAGCGATAAAATATTACTTAGTCACGGCGGAGGCTATGCGGAAAACAGTTGTCATGTATACCGAGAATATATTTTCGATATTAATAATGGAAATTTCAAAAAAATAAAAGATTGTGAAGG
>PKTI01000011.1 GCA_002869235.1 Candidatus Parcubacteria bacterium | reverse complement strand
TTGTATGTCTATCAAGTGTCTTAGCCAACGGGGTGGATTTTTCTTTTTGCCCAAAATACCTATTTCTTTGTAGCGGCTGTGAGCAGCAATACCATATTCAGCTTCCTCATCCATACCAATGGTTCTGATTTGTATTTCTGCCACTTTACCAAAGTCTGTAAATACAGATGTATGCAATGATTGGTAGCCATTTGGTTTTGGCTGGGCAATATAGTCTTTGACACGTCCTTTGAGTGGTGACCATTTTTTGTGGATAATACCCATGACACTATAGCAGTCAGGCATATCCTTTACTACTATTCTCAGAGCAATAAGGTCATAAATTTTATTTATGTCCTTTCCTTTGCGTAGCAATTTTTGGTAGATGCTATAGATACTTTTCACACGTCCTTTTATGTGAATGTAATCTACATTATTTTTGGCCAAAGTTTTTTGAGTTTGTTTCTTTATTTTTTCAATATACTTTGTTTCTGTCTTGAGCCTATCTTGGATAAGGTTTTTTACCCAATCATATTCTTTGGGGTAGACATAAGGGAAGGCTAAATCTTCTAATTGGCTCTTCATCCTAAACATACCTAGACGATTGGCAATAGGAGCATAAATTTCCAAAGTCTCTTGGGCAATGCGTAATCTTTTTTCTTTGCGGACTCCTTTGAGTGTACGCATATTGTGGAGCCGGTCAGCTAGCTTGATGATAATAACTCTCAAGTCTTTGCTCATTGCCAAAAACATTTTACGCAAGTTCTCAGCATACCTTTCCAGGCCACGATATTTGAGAGTGCCAAGCTTGGTTACGCCTTTTACTAGATTGTGTATTTCATTGCCAAAGTTTTTCTTGATATCATCAAAACTAAAATCAGTATCTTCTGGTACATCATGTAGCAAACCAGCAGCTACAGTATTTAGGTCCATTTTCATTTGGGCTAAGGTATATGAGGTAGCCAGAGCATGATAGATATAGTCTTCACCTGTTCTACGTTTTTGTCCTTTATGAGCTTCTGAGGCAAAATGAAAAGCCCGGATGACGACATTTATGTCTTCATCTGGATAGTTTATTACTAGTATTTTTTTCAAATCTTCAAAGGTTTTCATATATGTGTTGATACTATTTATATTATCCTTTTCAGATTATTCTGTAAATACCAAAAAACCTCCCGTTTCCGGGAGGCTTATATTATTCATTTTCTTTCTTGAAGTCGCAAGCTTCGCATTTTATGGTAGTTTTGTTGGCTACTACCAGAAGTTGTTTGCACTCTGGGCAGAGTTCGCCGGTCGGCTTACCCCAGGTGACATGCTCACAGTCAGGGTATTTGTTACAGCCATAGAAGTTTCTACCACGCTTACTTCTTTTGACCACCATTTCACCTTCGCCACACTTGGTACATTTGACGCCAGTTGATTTTTCAACTCTTTTGGTAGTTTTACATTTTGGGTAATCACTACAAGCAATGAATTTTCCAAAGCGACCAGTTTTCATTATCATTGGTTTGCCACACTCTGGACAATCTTCTTCTACTTTTTCGGGTTCTTCTATTTCACCCTTTTCATTTATTGGTTTTGTGTTTTTACAATCAGGATAATTTGAGCAAGCCAAGAATTTGCCAAAGCGTCCTAGCTTGATAATCATTGGGCTACCACATTTTTCACAAACTTCGTCAGTTTTTTGTTCGGTCAATTCTTTTTTGTCAATTTCTGCTTCTTTCTTTTCTAGATTTTCTGCAAAAGGAATATAAAAATCTTTTATGACTGGCTGCCATTTTATCTTACCATCTGCTACTTCATCCAGATCATCTTCCATTTTGGCAGTAAAATTGTAAGAAACAATATCACGGAAGTGTTCCATCAAAAGCTTGTTTACTATTTCACCCATTTCAGTAGGAGCCAAACGCTTGTCTTCTTTGGTGACATATTGTCTATCTACTATAGTAGCAATAGTTGGTGCATAAGTTGACGGACGACCAATACCCAGAGCTTCCATAGCTTTGACCAGCCCAGCTTCAGAATAACGAGCCGGTGGACTAGTAAAGTGTTGGAGGGCTTCTAGCTTGCTTAGATCAAGCTTGTCTCCAGTTTTTATTTCTGGTAATTCATTGTCATCTCCATTACTATGATAGATAGCCTTGAAACCATCAAATTTGGTAACAGTACCAGTTGCCTTGAGTGACCAAGTAGTACCCTTGGCCTCTATTTCTACACTGGTAGTTTCTGTAATAGCCTCAGACATTTGTGAAGCTACAGCTCTTTGCCAGATGAGGCTGTATACTTTAAATTGTTTGCTATCCAAAAATTCTTTGACACTTTCTGGATCATTGAAGACATCAGTTGGACGGATAGCTTCATGAGCTTCTTGAGCCATCTTAGATTTAGTTTTAAAATCGCGGCCACCAGATTGAATATGTTTGGCGCTGATTTTGTCTATGACATATTTGGAAGCATTGTTTTTGAAACTATCAGAAAGATTAACGGAGTCTGTACGCATGTAGGTGATAAGACCTACGCTACCTTGTTCGCCAAGTTTGATGCCCTCATACAATTGCTGGGCTATCATCATAGTTTGTTTGGCGCTATAGCCAAAGCGACGGTTAGCATCTTGCTGTAAGGTAGAAGTAGTAAATGGAGGCAAAGGACCCTTTTTATTTTCCTTGGCTTTGACATCACTTACTATCAAGTCAGTAGCTTTTATTTCAGACAAAGCTTGTTTGGCCTTGTCTTCTTTTAGATCATGTTTTCCGATTACTTTATCGACTTCTTTGTGTAGGGCCAATTTGAAATTTTCTGAATTTACTTTTTTGGCCTCGCCTTCTACAGTCCAATATTCAACTGGTTTGAAAGCACGTCTTTCTTCTTCTCTTTCTACTACTAGTCTGACAGCTACAGACTGTACACGACCAGCAGATAAACCGCGAGCCACTTTTTTCCAGAGCAGAGGAGATAGTTTGTAGCCAACCAAGCGATCCAAAATACGACGCGCTTGTTGAGCGTCTACCAAGTTTTTGTTTAGATCGCGGGGATTTTCCAAAGCTTCTTGAATAGCTGTTTTGGTAATTTCATGAAAAGCAATTCTTTTTGTTTTTTCTTTAGGCACCTTAAGAAGTTCTTGTAAATGCCAAGATATTGCTTCTCCTTCACGGTCTTCATCAGTTGCGAAGTATACTTCATCAGCTGATTTTGCGAGTTTTTTTAGGTTGGTCACCGTTTTTTTGGCTTTGGCAGGAACAGCGTAGCTAGGTTCAAAATTGTTTTCTACATCTACTCCCAATTTGCTTTTAGGCAAATCTCTGATATGGCCGAATGATGATTCGACTTTGTAGCCGCGACCCAAGAAACCTTTGATGGTTTTGGCCTTTGTTGGGGACTCTACTATTACTAATTTGGACATAAATTGGACTATAAATCAATGTTTATTTATTGTCAAGTTTGAGATTTTTTACTATGAATTCTTCACTAACCCATTTTTTTCTCAATTCTCCACTCAAAAAGAATGAACCGGTCACAAGTATAAGGTCATCTTTTTTGGCTGATTTTAGAGCAGTATCCAGGGCTTGATAGGGGTCATTATACATATATATAGACTTCTCGGTTTTTATACTTTTAGCAATTTTTTGCATATCTCTTAGAGAAGCGCTTTTTCTTTCTGTCATCAAAAATCTAGTTAAGTATACCTCATCTGATATTTTCAGTAGTTTTTTGAAGGGTATCTTATAGTTTTTGTTTTGAGCAAAAGCTACTAGCAGGTGTAGGTTTTTATATTTTTGCTTTTGTACAAAATCAATTAGATTTGCTAGCTTGTCTTTGTTGTGAGAGCCGTCCAATATCACCAAAGGATTTTTTTGGATTATTTCTTGACGGCAGGTCAATTTGAATGAGTTGATTATACTTTGAGTATTTTTGGGATCTATCTTTAGTAGTTGCAATATATTGAGGGCCAGGTTGAGATTTTCTTTTTGCTTTGTCGTATCAAAATAATTGTCTGTTTTATAATCTTTGACAATATTTTCGGTTTCCATGTACCAGGCCTTTTTCTTTTTGCAGACAGCTCTAAATATTTTGAGTAGTTTTTTGTTTTTTTCTGTAGTAACAAAAATACTATTCTTTTTTATAATACCAGCTTTGTCTTTGGCAATTTTTTCTCGGCTGTTACCCAAAATTTCAGTATGGTCCATGCCTATATTGGTAATGGCTGTTATTTTTGCTTGTGGTATTACATTGGTAGCGTCGTGAGTACCACCTAAGCCTGCTTCTAGTACAACCCAATCACATTTTTGCTCTTGGAAATACAAAAGAGCAATAGCTAGCCAAGTTTCAAAGTATGATATAGGATCATCTTTGTATTTTTTTGTATAAATATCCCAAGCTGGTTTTATTTTTTCTTCCAAAATTTTATGCAAAGATTTTGGATCAATTAGTTTATCCCCTATACTTATTTTTTCTATACTAGTAGTAGCAAAGGGTGAAGTATAAGCACCGACTTTATAACCAGCGTCGGCCATCAGGGCTTGGAGGATTTTGCTAGTAGTTCCCTTGCCACTAGTACCAGCAACATGGATAAACTTTAGTTTTTTTTCAGGGCTACCAAGCAAAGTTAAAAATTTTCTAGTTCTTTCTACAAAAATACTACGGTCTTTGAGACCTAGCATATAATTTTTTCTAGGAATATTGCTAAGACTTTCTATAAAATATATATCTTTTTGGTATTGTTCTAGCATATATTATTTTTTTAACCATTTTACTCCCAGGTAAGCAAGGGGTGTGTCTGCTATAGCCAAAATTATCTTAAGGATATAATAAGGCACAATTAGTGTCCACATAAAAGCAAAATCAAATTTTGGTGTTAGTTGATAAAAAGCAATGAAAATAAAAATAGTTGTGTCTATAAATTGACTGACAATAGTAGAAAGATTGTTTCTGAGCCAAAAATATTTTCCTTTGGTTTTTTTCTTCCAAAATTCAAAAGCCCAGATATCATGTAACTGTGATAGCATAAAGGCTACGATAGAGGCTATAAATATTCTAGCACTACTTTCAAATATAGTGACAAAAGCAGGGTTTAGCTCTTGAAATCTATCGGCTGGCTCTATCCATATACTGAGCTTGATAAACAAATAGCTAAAGAACATAGCTAAACCAGTGGTCCAAACTAAGCGTCCGACAAATTTCTTGCCTTTGACCTCTGCTAGAATGTCTGTAATTAAAAAAGTAATTGGCACTAGCCAAATACCCATAGAAACATTGATTGGTCCAATGTTTATAATTTTTATACCAACTATATTTGCCAATATAATAGAGGCGACAAAAATAGTTTGTAAAAATGTTATTTTATTATCTTGAGATATATTTTTAAAAATTGTTGTCATATTATTTCTACTTGGTCAAATTGATTAAATCTTATCAAACCCTGTATCTCCAATTGTGAAATAATAGAATTGACCTCTTCCAGGGGTAACTCTAGTTTTTTGGATACAGTGACCAAGCTCATAGGTTCTGTTTGTAGTAGAGAGTAAATTTTAGCATGACTTTTATCTTTGATTATTATTTTTTGTTTTTCTATTTTTTTGTCTATATTGTAGATTTCCAATATATCTTGGGAGTCGAGCAGTATTTGAGCACCATTTTTTATCAATTCATTTGGTCCAAGGCTCAAACGTAGATTTATGTTGGCTGGCAAAGCCAACACATCCCTGCCCTCATCAATAGCTATCTGGGCTGTTATTAGTGTACCAGATTTTTTGGCACCAGAGATTATAATGCTTACTTGAGACAATCCTGCTAGTATTCTGTTTCTTTTGGGGAAATGCCAGATTTGTGTTTTTGTCCCGGGACCCTGTTCAGATATCAGTAGACCATTGTTTGATATTATGTCTTTGGCCAATGTCAAGTTTTCCTTGGGGTATATCTTGTCTTTATCAAGGCAAGAGCCCAGCACAGCTATAGTTGGTAGATTGTTTTCTAGGGCATATTTATGAGCCAGGCCGTCTATACCAGTAGCTAGGCCACTGACTATGACAAAAGGTAGGTCTTTCAAATCGGATATTATCTTTTCTAATATAGATTGGTGGTAGGTGGTTGTTTGTCGTGATCCGACAATGGTCAATAGATTTTTATTTCGCAATAGATTTTTATTGCCTTTGCAAAACAAACGCTTGGGTGGGTCATAAATATTTTTTAAAAGATCAGGGTAATCACCATCGGATATGCCGATGGAAACATTGTTGAAATCGCTTTTCATATACTTTTCTTAATTGTAACTATTCAATATCATAATATAGTAAAATAAATTTGTAAAATTATCCTCTTTACATGCCAAAAGTTTCTTGCTAACATTTAATCATCAAAATTAATATGAAATAGTATGCCTCAAGCTAAAAAAACTACTACCAAAAGGACTAGCAAAAGTAGCGCCAAAAAGGATCCAACAGAAGAATTGATGGAATTCGAGCAATTTGTATCGCGCAAACCTCAAGCAATAAACAATCGCGGCAAAGGCTGGCTCTTGGCTACGCTATTTGTAATAATCATATTCTTGTTAGCAGCCTTATTTTATACTAGTCAAAATAAGAATCTGGCTGTAGAGCAAGAATTCAGGACTGTGATCCTGGATGACAACCAAGCTTATTATGCCAAGATAGTGAAAGAGGACGCTTTGTATATTTATTTGGATGACGTTTACTATACTAGATGGGATCAACAAGTTATTCCAGCTACAGAAGAAGGAGAAGAAGATAGGACAGAAGAAGTGTTGGTCTTGGTCAAGCGCGGTGAAGAAGCTTTGCATAGGCCAAGTGGCTTGCTCCAGATAAATAGAGACAAGGTAATTGCTATAGAGGATATTGGTAAAGATTCAGATGTATACAAAATAATAATGGAAAGAGAGAGTCTTCAATAAACATTTTATTACCGCCTCCGCTTATGCGGAGGCGGTTTTTTGTTTAATATAACCATAAAGTACCAAGAATTACTTTACACTTTATACTTTATGGTTTATAATATATAGCGTCTATGCCGAAACAGAGGACCGGAAAGAAACTTACCCGCCTAGACTCGTCTATAACGAGGCTGGTTAAAATAGGCGAATTAGCTCGGCTGTTTTCTGTTTTGCCTTCAACAATCAATTTTTATACCAGAGAAGGTCTACTTCCCGAAGACGGTAGAAGCCAAGGCGGCTACCGTCTTTATAATGTAGAAAAAGCAATGTCTCGGCTTAGAAAAATAGAGCATCTCCAGAATAAGAAAAGATTTACCATCGAGGAGATCAAAAAAATGCTATAAATCCTACTTGGCCCCTTTCCATGCTATGGGGCCAAGGGGTTTATATATAAAAATTAAAACCACTTTTTATGAGGAGGAGATTAGACAAGGTATTTGATACACCCAAGCCCAAGAAAAAGGTCTATCAGGCCAAGGCTGCCAAAAAAGATAAGCAGTCTATCTGGAAGATGCTTTATTCCTTGTTTTTCTAGGTCTATATTTGTCAAAGACAAAAATTTGGGTTAGAATAATTTTTACTTGACTTTTTATATTAAAAAATGTTTAAACATGTCAAATTTTAAAGATAAAGAAAAAGAAATATTAGATTTCTGGGATAAAGAGAAGATTTTTCAGAAAACTTTAGATAAAGAGGCACCTAATGGTGATTATGCTTTTTATGATGGTCCTCCTTTTGCTACGGGATTGCCTCATTATGGCCACATCTTGTCTTCAGTCATAAAAGACGTAGTACCTCGTTATTGGACGATGAAAGGTTACCACGTCAGGAGAAGATGGGGTTGGGATTGTCATGGATTGCCTATAGAAAATTTGGTAGAACAAAAATTGCAGATTTCTGGTAAAAAAGAAATAGAAAAAATGGGTGTGGATGTATTTAATAATACCTGCCACAGCGAAGTTTTGCGTTATGCCGAACAGTGGAAGGATATGGTCAATCGTATTGGTCGATGGGTAGAATTTGACAACTCTTATAAGACTATGGACTCTACTTATATGGAGTCTGTTTGGTGGGCACTCAAAATTATTTGGGACAAGGGTCTGATTTATGAAGGTAGGAAAGTTTTGCTTTATTGTCCTCGTTGTGAAACTCCTGTTTCAAAATTTGAAGTGGCCATGGACAATAGTTACAAAGATGTTGTAGACACAGCAGTTACTATAAAGTTTAAATTAAAATCTGGGCAAAAACTTTCTGGAAAAGACATAGACAATTCAACTTATATATTAGCCTGGACTACTACACCCTGGACTTTACCAGGAAACGTAGCTTTGGCCGTGGGAAAAGATATAAATTATCTAAAATTTAAAGATGAAAAAACTGGAGAAGTTTATATAGTTGCTGAAGATAGGGCTCAGGATGTTTTGAAATATTATCCTGAAGAAGAAAGCCACGAGTACAAACAAATAGGAGATATAAAGGGAAAAGATTTGCTTGATTTGGAATATGAACCCTTATATGAGATTCCCGCTGTAGCCAAGAGTGGTAAAAAATCTCATTACATTACTAATGCGGATTTTGTAACTACGGAAGATGGTACAGGTGTAGTGCATACGGCAGTTATCTACGGTGAAGATGATTTCAATTTAGGTTTGGAAATTGATCTTCCTATGATTCCTCTTTTGGATGATAAGGGGGTATTCAACGAGGAGGCTCCTGATCTTATCAGAGGAATGGCTTTTAAAGATTCAGAGGACAAAATATTGGAAGACCTAAAGTCAAGAAAATTATTTTTTGCCTCAGAAGAATATACTCACTCTTATCCTCATTGTTGGCGTTGTGAAAATCCTTTGTTTTATAATGCTATTGAGGCTTGGTTTATTAATATTCAAAAAATAAAAGATAAACTAGTAAAACTTAATGAAAAAATAAATTGGTATCCAGATCATCTCAAACACGGGCGTTTTTTGAATAATATAGAAAGCGCTCCAGACTGGAATATTTCTCGCAATCGTTATTGGGCTAGCGCCTTACCATTTTGGAAGTGTACAGAGAAAAATTGTAGCAATATTGTTTGTGTAGGCTCTGTAGCTGATCTGAAGGAAAGAGCATTAAATTTTGATGAGGTTTACGAAACAGACAATATTGAACAAATGGACCTGCATAAGCATGTGATAGATAGAGTAGAATTGAAGTGTGATTGTGGTGGTGCTATGAAGCGTGTTCCGGAAGTTATTGACTGTTGGGTAGAATCAGCTTCAATGCCTTTTGCAGAATTTCATTATCCTTTTGACAATAAGGAAGTATTTGAAAAAAGATTTCCCGGACAATATATTGCAGAGTATATAGCTCAGACCAGAACTTGGTTTTATTATATGCATGCTATGTCTACGCTACTCTTTGATAATATAAGCTTTGAGAATGTAGTGACTACAGGGACAATTTTGAATGAAAAAGGGGAAAAGATGTCAAAATCAAAACGTAATTTCCCAGACCCTTGGAAATTGATAGATACTTATGGAGCTGATAGCTTGAGATTTTATTTGATGAGCTCAGTTGTCATGCAAGCGGAGAATTTGAATTTTAGTGATGATGAAGTAAGGCAGGTATATAGTAAGGTTGTTAATCCTTTGGTTAATGTTTTAAATTTTTATTTGTTGTATCAGAACGAGGAAGCATTGAAATTGGATGTTAATAAAGATGATATAATGGATTCTTGGATCTTAACCAAGATAAATGTTTTGTTAGAAAATGTTACCAAGGAAATGGATAATTATAATACCGTAAAGTCAACCAGGTATATAATGGACTTTGTTCAGGAATTATCAACTTGGTACATCAGAAGAAGCCGGGCTAGATTCAAAAATGAAGATAGCAGAAATCAAGCCATTGCTACCCTGCATTATGTTTTAATTAGGTTGGCAAAAATAATGGCACCATTTACCCCCTTTGTAGCAGAAAGTATTTGGAAAGAAACAAATAATACAGAATTAGAATCAGTTCATTTATCTGATTGGCCTGAAATAGATAAAAAATATATAGACAAAGAGGTTTTGGAACAAATGGATTTGATTCGTAGCATCACAGAAACAGTACATGCTATCAGGGCCAAGGCAGGTATCAAAGTCAGACAACCATTGGCCAAGGTAGTGGTCAGTAAAAAAGTTGAAGATGCTTATAAAGATATTTTGGCCGAAGAATTAAATGTAGAGTCTGTAGAAGCTTCCAAAGAAATCAAAGAACAAGACGGTTGGGAGTTGGCTGAAACAAATAATTTTAAAGTTGCTTTGGATACAAATCTTACTGACGACCTCAAAGATAAAGGAGTGGTACGTGAGATTATTCGTTTTATCAACGCTCTGAGAAAGGACTCTGGCCTCAAACCAAGTGACAGGCCAGTAGAAACATATCAGACAGATTCAAAGTATTTGCAAGACATTATTGTAAAGTTTAAAGACGAAATTATTACTGGTACCTCAGCTGGCATGTTGGAACAAGTAAGCGATAGTCCAGAACCAAATAAGGGTTGTAAAATAAACGGTGAAGAAATTATTTTAGGTTTGAAAATATAAAAAATTAAAAGATACCCCATGTCTTTTAAGACCGAGGCTTTTGTCCTCAAAGCACATGCCTGGAGAGAGGCAGATAGAGTTTATTATTTATTCACTCCTGAGGAGGGAGTTATTAAGGTTGTTCTAAAATCTGCTGCCAAATCCAAGAGTAAGCTAGCTGGACATCTTTTGCCTTTTTCCAAAGTCAAAGTAATGATAGGCCGCGGCAAGCTAGATCATATGGCCGGAGTGCACACTATTGTAGATTATAAAAACATTAGAACAAATCTACGCAACATGTCTTTGGCATCTTCTATTGCTGAGCTTTTTCTCAACGAAGATCATGGGGGTGACAAAAGGCAAGAGTTTGAATTGCTCAGTGATTTGTTTTCTTATATAAATGATGAAGATGTCAGTCCGGAAAGAAAACTTTGGTTGGTTCGGGTTTTTCTATGGAAGTATCTGAGCCTGTCAGGCTGGCAACCACAATTGGATAATTGCCAGATTTGTGGCAAATCTATCCAGGCTGGTCAATATATGCCTGGTCGGGGTATAATATGTATTGAACACAACAATAATCATTCAGTTTCTTTGAGTGAAAAATTAGCAAATTTTTTAAAATTTATCATTTTGGCTGAGTGGAAAGACTTGGCTGAAATATCAATTGACAATGAGTTAAATCGTGAGTGGCTACGTGTTTCGCAGCTTTTTTACCAAGCTGTTTATGACAGACCCTCTCAAGCATTAAAATTATTTATATATGGCTAAAATTGTAAAAAGAAATTTGGACTCCGCTCGTCGAGCACCAGTTCGAAAAAAATCTTATGAGGCACCTGCCTTAAAGGGCAAGAAAAAATCAGTACCAAAGGAATATCAAACTCTCAAAAAAGCGCCCCGCCATCACAATGGATTTTTGTGGTTGCTATTTTTGGCTTTCTTGGCGGCCGTAGCAGGATTCTTTTATTGGAGTCAGCAAAACACAAGAGTGGCTGACAACAGTATGGAGATGGTAGTAGTTGGTCCAGAAAAGACAATATCTGGAGATCAGGTTTCTTATAATATTGAATACAAAAATATTGATACAGTTGATTTGCAAGAAATGGAATTGAGTGTTCGTTGGCCAGCTGGGTTTTATTTTGACGAGTCTAGTATTGAAGCTAGCGATGAGGGAGCTACCAGCTGGAAGCTTCCAGATTTAGCACCAGGACAAACTGCCAATTTAGAAATAAAAGGTGTCTTAGTAGGACACAAGGACGATCAGTTGTCAGCTACATTTAGCCTTCATTATCAACCAGCTAACTTTCATTCAGACTTCAAAGTCAAACAAACAGTAGAAACCGAAATTAGTGAAAACAAATTGTCCTTGGAAATACAGGGCTTGGACAAGACACTCGTCTCCACTGATCAAGAGTTTCAATTGGTATTGAAAAACCTAAGTAATGAAAGTTTAGAAGGATTGTCTATGGATATTTTGTATCCAGACGATTGGTTGCCAGTAGAGCCAGAGGAAGAGTCAGATGAAGAAGAGCCCACAGAAGACAACGCAAGCACAGAAGAGCTAATAAGTGAATTTGTCAGCAATGGTAAGTATTGGGATTTTAGTTTGGAACCAGAAGAGGAAAAAGTTATGTCTATTTTTGGCACTTTCCCAACTGATAGTAAAACGGAGCAATCTTTGGTTATAGAAGTGGGTAATTTGGTCAACGATAGTTTCCGTCGTTTGGCTAGAGCAGAGAAGAATTTTATGGTTGTCAATCCAGAATTTGATGTAAGTTTGAAAATAAATGGTGAAGAAGGTGATCAAAATGTAAAATGGGATGACTCACTACGCTATCAATTGGAGATTACCAATGATAGTGAAACAGAAATTACGGATGTAAAGGTAGTAGCCTTTGTGGAGGGTGATGCTATTGATTGGGACACATTGGATACTATAGGTAGCAACACAGAAGAAAGTAATATTGTTTGGACCCAAGAAGAGGATGAAGCTTTGGCTATTTGGCCGGTTGGAGAAACTCGTTTGTTTACTTGGGAGGTGAGTGTAGTAGACGAACCAGTGGCTTATAGATTGATAGAAAATATTGTCAAATTAAATATTGAAGGTTTGTCTGATTGGGAGCAGGTCACTAGTCCTGTTATGTTGACGGTAGGTGAAAGCTTATCTTTCAATGATGGAGTTTACTGGCATCTGGGAGGTAGACAAGTTGGTTCTGGTTATCTACCGCCGCAAGTTGGAGAAGAAACTCAGTATTTGGCAGTTTGGTCAATTACTCAGGCTACAGGATATTTTGATACAGTCAGCGCTGAAGCAGTTTTGCCACCAAAAGTTAGTTTTGTAGAAGAGACAGACGTCACTGACGGTGAGCTAAGTTTTGATGAAGAAACTAGAGTACTCAGTTGGACAGTTGATAATTTTGATGATTTGATTTTGCCATCTACTGCTTCATTTATTATATCCCTTGAACCAACTGAAGAAGACCAAGGTCAAACTATGTCACTGATCAATTCAGCAACACTCAAGGCAGTAGGCTTGGAGGAGGTAATAGTGGAAACAAAGATTATAAAAACTTCTGACGTAGTGGCCAATACAAGTGAGCCAATTGGTATTGTAGAATAGAATCCATCCCGTCATCCCGGCCGAAGAGCCGGGAACTAATTATGTTTATTAGATTCCCGATCAAGTCGGGAATGACAGATTGGAACAATAGAATGAAATGTTTGAATTAAAGAAAAAATCAAATAAGTCTAATGCAAGATTAGGTGTACTTACTACTAGAAGGGGAAAAGTAAGTACTCCTTTTTTTATGCCTATAGCCACCAAAGCAGCCATCAAATCCTTGACTGTCGATGAGGTCAAAGATCTTGGTGCAGAAATTATTTTGTCCAATACTTACCATAATCTTCTCAAGCCAGGACTAGACACTATCAAAAAATTTGGTGGGCTACACAAGTTTATGGACAACGATCTACCCATATTGACCGATAGCGGTGGTTATCAGGTTTTTTCATTATCAAAGTTTAGGAAAATAAAAGGAGACAACATAGAGTTCCAATCTCATATAGATGGCAAGAAGTATATTCTTAATCCCAAAAAAGTAGTGGACATTCAAGTAGCTTTGGGTAGTGATATTATGATGGTGCTGGATGAATGTGTGGGTTTGCCAGCTAGTAGAAAAAAAGCCATAGAAGCTCTGGAGAGAACTAGTCGTTGGGCCAAGATGGCTATTGATTACAAAAATGAGTTAAACAAAAAATCCAAGGACATCAAAAAACAGTTAACCTTTGGTATTGTTCAAGGTGCAGATTTCAAAGATCTACGTCTTCGTTCAGCGCAGGAGTTGGTTGATTTAGATTTTGACGGTTATGCTATTGGTGGTTTGGCAGTTGGTGAGCCAGCTAGTACTATGTACAAAGTTTTGTCATATATCACCCCAGCCTTGCCAGAAAAAAAGGCTAGGTATCTAATGGGAGTTGGTTATCCAGAAAATATTGTAGAAGCTGTAAAGTCAGGAGTTGATATGTTTGACTGTGTGATACCTACTCGCGAAGCCAGGCATGGCAGGCTTTATCTTTGGCGAGGCAAGCCAGACGTGAGTAAGAAAGATTTTTACAAAACAATAAATATTACCAACGCCAAGTTTGCCAAAAGTACCAAATCTATAAACAATACCAATCTCAAAAATTATTCCTTGTCTTATCTTCATCACCTGTTTAAAACTCAGGAACCACTAGCCTTGAGATTGGCAACATTGAATAATTTGGATTTTTATTTGAGTATGATGAAATATATTAGACAAGCAATAAAACAAGCTAAGTTGTAATTTTATGGTAGTTATTGGGATAATTTTTTTGGTTGTTATTATAGTGACTATTTTTATAATTGGCGCGGCCACTGATAAAGATTAAATAAAAAATGAGAAAAACTTGTAAAAAAAATCATTGTTTTTGGTGCAGCACTACTGGTTTTACACTCATAGAACTAGTTATGACCATAGCTATTATAGCTATTATAGCTATAGGTGTTTTTGTAGCTGTGGATCCAGCTAGGCGTATTGGTGAATCTCGTGATGCTCAACGTTGGTCCGATATAGTGGCTATTGCCAAAGCCGTAGAGCTTTATACAGCCGACAATGGACAATTGCCCGATGATTTTAATGTCAGTAGCATTGACGTGGGAGAAAAAGTAGTTTTGTGTAGTAGCTCAGCTACTTTGAGTTGTGATGGTCAATCTGAGGCTTGTTTGGTAGTCAATGACGCGGATTTTCTTGGCCCTTACCTTGGGTCATTGCCAATTGATCCTGGCAAATCAGCGGTTACAGACACTGGTTATTATGTGACCAGAGGTAGTAGTGGATCTTTGAGTTTTTGGGTTTGTAGTGCTTATGCATCAACTGGTATAGCTATGGATGCTCAAGTTTCTCTGCCAAGTTTTTCTTCTGTTTGTGGGGATGGTGATACTGATACAGGCGAGACCTGTGATGATGGTAATACCACTACATAACAATGCGGCAACGGTACAGTAGAAAATGGTACTTATTGTAATGCTAGTTGTACCTCAGAATATTCGTTGAATGAAACTTGTGATTATATTGGTTGGTCAAATGATTGCTATACTCCTGACGGCTGGTATACGGAGTCTATTAGTGGGGGTTCATATTGTAAAAATGATTGTTCAGCTAGAACTTTTAATTGTTTGCCACCACCATAATAATTTTGTGTTATAATATATAATATTATGAAAAAACAAGAAGGTTTTAATTTGATCCAAATAGTTATAGTCACTTCTATAGTTCTTATACTTGGTGCTGTAGTTATTTTTGGGGACAATGTTTTGGCTGATAGAGGTAGGGCCAGAGATGCTAGAAGATGGCAAGACATCACTGCTATTGCCAAAGCTATAGAGCTATACAATTTAGAAAATCAGGACATACCTTCTGATTTTTCCCTATCTGGCTTGTCTACTAGTACCAAGATGGTTTTGTGTAGTTCAGCGGGCTCACTAACTTGCGATGGCCAGACAGAGTCATGTGTAGTTGTAGATGACAATGATTTTTTGGGCAAGTACTTGTCCAGCTTACCTATTGATCCAGAAAAATCAGATACAACAGACACTGGTTATTATATCACTAGAACAAGTAGTAATATGTTGACTATTGGTTCTTGTGAATCATATGGTGCTGATACTATAGAATTTGTAGCCAAGGCATCGTTGCCAGATTATGTTGCAGTTGTTTGCGGAGATGATGAGATAACAGGTGATGAGGTATGTGATGACGGAAACACCACCACAGAAACACAGACTTGTGGTAATGGCATAACAGAATCAGGTGATGAGCATTGTAATGCTGATTGTTCGGCTGTAATTAATTTAACCGAGGTCTGTGATGATGGTGTCAATGAAAGTTGTGGTGATGGTGTAGTACAAAATGGTAGTTACTGCAATTCTACTTGCAGTGGATACAATACTTTGAGTGAAGTTTGTGATTATACTGGAGGTCCTAGCTGTTTTAATACTGCTGATTCAAAAACATATTATGAAGGAGGCTTTGTCAAAGGATCTTGTGGCAAAAGTGACGTAATGTGTGCTGAGGATTGTACGGCATGCGCACCATTTTGTTTAGGCGGATTGTAAGTATTTTTTTGATTTTTATGTTTGGTAAAAATAAAAAAGGAATAAGTTTGATTGAGTTGATATTAGTAATTACTTTTGCAGCAATTTTGGTGGTGGTAGTTTATGCAGCAATTTTGCCAGGACAGAGAATAGGCAGAGCCAATAATGCTCTGCGTCTCAAGGATACAGATATTATAGAAAAAGGTATTAAGACTGCCTTGATAAATAGTACTACTGCTCCGGCAGCTCTTACAGATATCACAGCGGATACTTATTATAGCTTGGTAATAAGTGGTGGCAGCACTAGCGGTCAGTATACTTGCGGTGAATTGGGGCAGGACATAGACAGGTTAGATATTGCCTCGACAATTGAACCTTATATATCAGAGATGCCAATTGACCCTGATATTAGTTCAGGCGATGACACAGGATATTACCTTGTAAGACGAGGTGATATTTTTGATGTTGGCTATTGCAATTGGTATGATGCACCTATCTTGCCAGATCCACCAGCCTTGCCTATGGGAGGTGGAGGAGGATTTACCAATTATGCTATCACTGAAACAGATGATACAGATTTTGGTGCTGGCACTGTATCCAGTGAAGGCACTGTTTCTGGAAGTGGTGATAGTGCTAGTATTGCTGTTTCTACAAATGAACTTACTTTTGATGAAAGTTCTTTGAGTAATTTTATGTATAGTCCTTATGATGACACTATATGGTTGAGTGGTTCCAGTAAGTTGGTCAAAATAGGTATGGACGGAAATGAAATAGCAGAATACACGACAGCTTCACGTTCTACGGGTCAAAAATGTTATGATTCTTACACCAATAATATTTGGGCAGTTGGATTGAATTATGATGCTATTTATAAGATAGATCCGTCTGATGGAGAATTATTAGGAGCCTATTCTGTTGGAGATGGGCCTAGGGATATAATATTTGAATCTTATAGTAACTCTCTTTGGGTCGCCAACTATAATGCTGGCACTGTTTCCAAAGTTGATCCTAGTGATGGCGGTATTTTAAATACTTATACTGTAGGCACTCAGCCAACTGAGCTGGATTTTGATTCTTCTACCAATTCTATTTGGGTGTTAAATTATGGTAGTGATTCTTTGAGTAAGATAAGCATTGATTCTGGTACAATCAACACTTATAGCCCTGGCATTACAGCTGGCGGGGACATAGTCTTTGATTCTTCTACCAATTCTATTTGGCTTTCTGATGTTAGCGGAGGCAGTCTTTATAAAATAGATGTATCAGATGGTAGTACAACAGGTACTTATTCTTACACTAGTTTGGATGAATTGGTCTTTGATTCTTCAACGAACTCTATTTGGGCAGAAGATAGTTTTTCGGATATAGTCAGAAAAATAGATGTATCAGATGGTAGTACAACTTCTACATATGAGGATGTTTTATATGTTGTGGATATTTTATTCGATGATCATTCGGACGCCATTTGGGTAGCTAGCAGCAATGGCTTGATAAACAAAGTATCTACCAGCGATGCAACTGGACTTTTTGGGACTCGTTATGCGCTTGGCAGCGCACCAGACCAAATAGAATTTGATTCTTCAAATGGTTATATTTGGCTTTCAGATACTATAGATGATACTCTATCAAAAATAGATCCTTCAGATGGTAGTATCGATGATACACATAATTTGGCTTTTCAGCCTGATGGTATAAGCTATGATTCTTCTACAGATTCTATTTGGGCGACTCGTAGTGGTTCAGATTTGGTGTATAAGATCAGAGCATCTGATGGACAGTCATTGGGTAGTTACTCAACAGGAGATGCTCCTTGGGGGGTGCTTTTTGAGGCATATACCAATTCGGTTTGGGTAGCAAATATAACAGATAATACAGTGTCAAAATTTTCTGCTTCAGACGGCTCACTTACTGGTACCTATGCTGCTGGAACTAGGCCCTACAAACTGACCTTTGATTCTTCTACTAATTCGGTTTGGGTAGCCAACAATGTTTTATCTGGCAATGGCACTGTCACCAAGATAGCCGCTTCAGATGGTTCACTTACTGGTACCTATGATTTGGGTATATCTGATCCTGCTAGGGATGTGACCTTTGATTCTTCTACCAATTCGGTTTGGGTAGCTGTTGGTGATTACGCAGCCAAAGTGCAAGCATCCAATGGAACAGTTTTGGGTAGCGTGACAGACAACACTGGGCAGGTCATGTATGGTGTAACTTTTGATAGTACAAATGATTATATTTGGGCTTTGTCAGCTGTACAAGCAAACAAGATAGATCCTAGTTCTATCAGCATTGTATCTAAGATGATGAGGCCGGAATTAAGTCAAGGGGATATAGTATTTGAGAATTCTAGTAATTATGTCTGGGTAGTATCTTATAGTAATGATTCGCTTACCAAATTTCCTAATTCCTATTATGCTTATCCAGTAGTTTTTACTTCTCAGATTTTGGATACTACAGTAAATACTGTTTTTGATACAGTGTCTTGGAATAGTACTGAGCCAAGCGGTACTAGCGTAAGTGTCAAAATACGTACTTCAGATAGTGACACTATGAGTGGTGCCACGGATTGGGATAGTTGCACGGCTATCATTAGTGGCGCTGATATCTCAGGCAATTCCTGCGTTACGGACACTGACAAGTATATACAATACCAAGTTAAGCTTACTAGTACCGATGAAAATGTATCTCCATCTTTTGATGATATTACTATAAATTATAGTGCAGATTCAGATACTTTGTCTGGGCCATATTGTGGGGACGCTAGTTGTAACGGTAGTGAGACAACGGCTAATTGCTATGAGGATTGTGGTATTAGCTGTGGGGACGCTAGTTGTAACGGTAGTGAAACTTGCTCAAGTTGTTCAGCTGATTGTGGAGCTTGTTCAACCAATCCTCCTACTATTTCCAATGCTGGTAGGAGTCCAAGTAATGGCGCCTCTGGCCAAAGTGCTAATTTGACTTTATCGTGGACAGCCTGGACTGATCCAGATGGTGAAACAGTTGAATATCAAACCACCGTATATGCGGGTTATTATTGTACTGGCAGTGTAGTTACTACGTCCTCTTGGACAACGTCTAATACTTATCCAGTTTCCTTGAGCAACTCTACTCAATACTCGTGGAAAACCAAGGCTAGAGGGCAAACCAACCAAGACGAGTCTGGCCATAATTATTGTTACAATTTTGTCACTGAGGCAGCTGGCGGAACTTGTCCTTATCTATATAGTTGGGACGGCGAAAAGTGGGCCTTTCAGACTGATACTACTGCTATAGGTCCATTGGCATTTAAGGTTGGTCAAAATCCAGTGCCTATCAAGCCACGTCCTTTGGATGTATATGTGTCTGACAAGATTGTGCCTGTAAATGGAGAAATAGAACTAAGAATTTTTAGTGATCTTAATGAAATAAATTATTTTGATAGCCAAGAATTGTACTACTACGATGTACCAGAGGATATGCATGTTGGGGTAGAGCAACCTGCCCTTGATTCACCATATACAGCGCCATACAAGGATCATATATTTGCTAGTGATCCCATCAAGGCCAAAACTGCAATTAGGTTGGATACAGGGGAAGATGTAGCAGACATAATTGCCGAAAGAGATGGTAAAAAATTGGTGCTCAATGAAGATCCTGATAATTTTGAGACAAAATATATAGAATTTGATTTTGGTGATATATCAGAGTATGCGCAAAAGAAACTTGTCATAGTAGCCAACTCAGCTTTTCCAACTACCAAAGAAGGTTTGCAAAAAGGCAAGCCAGGAGTCAGTTCAGTACTTTATGTGCTAGATGAAAATGAAGAGTGGCAGGCAGTTCCTTATGAGCTAGTCAAACCAGCTACACCACGTCCATTTGAAAGAAGAATGGTTGTAGATATATCAGACATATTTTTGTCAGACAATACCAAATTGAGAATGTCTTATTTGTACAAGACTTATATTGACCAGATTGCCTTTGATGGCACAGATGATGTTCTATTGTCCAATCCAAGGCACGTCAGATTGCTTACTGCCGAATTGAGTTCTTATGATTTGTTCCATCCAGTAGACAAAGACGGCGGTCAACCAAATTATTATGTTACTGACAAATTGACCAGACAGGGATATGACGGGGCCTATACCAAGACTGGCAATGTCAGGGAATTGCTCACCTCTGAAGATGATAGGTTTGTAGTCATGGCTCAAGGCGATGAAGTGGTGTTGAAATACAAAGAACCACAAAGACCAATTCAAGATGGATACAAGCGTGTTTATGTTTTGGATACTATTGGCTATCACAAAGCAGCCAAACGTAGTCATACAGAAATGATAGTGGATCCAATGCCTTATATGGAAATGGATAATTTTCCTTATACAAATTCTAGTCCTTATAGTAATGATTCAGAATATCAAGAGTACTTAGATACTTGGAATACTAGAATATGTGAAGAGGATTTCAATTATTGCTATGATAGCAACACAAAAGAGACTATAAAACGTCAAAGTTTGTTGAGATAATAATATTTTGAAAACCGCTGAATATAACTCGGCGGTTTTTTGATTTTATGTTATAATTTAGACAATGACACAAAACGTAGTAGCACAAGCTATTAAGTCTATTTTTCTAGATCTAATCTGGGAAATTTTGTATTTTCCTATTTGGTGGTATGGTCCGGGGATTAANTATTTACACAGTCAATTCTATCAAAAATACCGAACACAGCTTAGCTGTTGGTTTGATGTACAAAAATTTGTTCAAGCCTATGTTTGGTCAGTATGATAGGCAAGGTCGATTTATTAGTTTTATCATGAGACTAGTACTTACTATAGCCAGGACTATCATGTTTGTATTTTTGGTTTTGTTCAATTTGGTGGCTATTGTATTTTGGGTATTGTTACCTGTGGTAGTTTTGTGGGGAATATTTTTTAACCTTGGAGCAATATGGAAGTAGCAAAGTTCCAAGTCTGTAATGAGTGCGGAGGCACAGGAGAGGTTGGTGGACAAAAGTGTAACACTTGTTTTGGCCATGACCATTTTTATTTTTCTGACAACAATTTGATCTTTTGGGAAAAAGAAATAAGTTATGGTCATATTTTTGTCAGAGAAACAAAAAAAACCATTGATATAATCATCAACACCTTTTTGATAGTGGCTGCCATTACTACTATAGCGGTTATTTATATTATTCTTACTAAAATAAAATTTGATCCTCGGGCTCTTTTGGATTTTTTGCAGACAGCTAGCAGCAACAATCTTATGCTCTGGTTATTTATTTTATTGGATATGTACTTGTATTATCGTTTGACCAAAGAAAAACAAAACAGAGATCAAAGATTCAAAATTCTCAAAGATAAAGAAACTTATGTTCATCATAATATAGCAAACAACCTTAGTCAGGAAACTTCCAAGATTTTGGACAAGGCATGGCTCTATGCCAACTACAAAAAAATATTTCCAGTTACAGTTTGGCATTTGCTCTATTCTTTGCTTGATGACAAAGAAATACGTTTGGTGTTGGCTAGATTAGGAGTCGGTGCTGAAAATCTAAAGCAAAAAATAGACCAGGAGTTGGCTACTATGGTGATTGATCCTGACAAACGACCCGTTTTGACTGAGACAATCAAAAATGTATTACTCAATGCTTATTTACATATGCACGATAGGCAAGCTCAACAAATAGCAGAAGTAGATCTTTTGTATGGCCTAGTAGTTTCTAGTCAAGCTATTAGAAATTTCTTTTATGATTTTGATATAGATGAAGAAAAAATAGATAATGTTATTGCTTGGGTACGAATTAACACAGAATTATTTGGTAGATACAAGCGTTTCCGATCCAAGTCATTTTTCAAACCCAAATCAGGTATTAATCGTTCTTATACAGCCGTGGCCACGCCACTTCTAAATAGCTTTTCTCAAGATCTGACTCTGATGGCCAAGTATGGTGGATTGCCTTTGACAGTAGCTAGGGAAAGAGAAATTACAGAAGTAATCAATACCATGGAGAGTGACCTTTCTGGAGTTATTTTGGTTGGTCCCTCTGGCGTTGGTAAGGATAGGATAGTCGAGGGTATTGCCAATCGTATGATGGCTGAAGAAGTACCAGAGCTTTTTCAAGACAAACGTCTAGTCAGTATTTCCGTGCCACTTTTGGTATCAGGTGCTACTGGCACAGGTAAATTGGAAGAAAGATTCTTGACCATGCTTCAGGAAGCCATGATTTCTGGTAATATCATTTTGCATATAGAAAACATTCATCAACTTATTGGCGTGTCTTCCGAAGGTACAGAGGGTGTAGACCTTTCACAAGTATTGGCCTCAGAAGTTCGCAAGAGAAATATACTAGTAGTAGGTACTACTGACAATAAAAGTTATGTTGATTATTTAGAAAGCAGTGAGTTGGGCAATGCTTTGAAAAAAATATCCGTAAATGAACCAGATAAAAATCAAACTATTCAGATAATGGAAGCTCATGTTGGTACCGTAGAAGCTAAACACAATGTTTATTTTACTTACAATGCTCTGGAAAGAATATTTGATTTGGCCAATCGTTATATCCCTGATCAGTATTTGCCTAAAAAAGCAATTGATCTAATGGATGAAGCTGGTATTTTTGTGGCCAAAGCTGGACGACAGGACAAGCTGGTCCGTGAAGAGGATGTAGAGGAACTAATATCTCATAAGACAAATATTCCTCTTACCAATGTCACAGCCAAGGAATCAAGCAAGCTGATGAATTTGGAAGAAGAAATTCATCAACGTGTTATTGGTCAGGAAGAGGCAGTCAAAATGGTGTCTTCAGCTTTACGTAGGGCTAGAGCTGAACTCAGAGACACTAGTAGACCGATTGTCAATTTGCTTTTCTTGGGGCCCACTGGTGTAGGTAAGACAGAATTAGCCAAGACAGTGGCTCAAGTATATTTTGGTGAGGAAGATGATATGATCCGTTTGGACATGAGTGAATACCAAAATCAAGATAGTTTGGCTCGTATGATTGGTTCACCAAACAATCGTACTCCAGGCTTATTGACAGAAGCAGTCAGACACAAGCCATTTGCTTTGCTTCTTTTGGATGAAATGGAAAAAGCTCATCCAGATATTTTAAATATTTTCTTGCAGGTGATGGAAGATGGACGTCTTACAGATGCTATGGGCAGGACAGTTGATTTTACCAACTTGATTATTGTAGCCACTTCCAATGCTGGTACTTCATATATTCAAGATCAAATATCTGCAGGAAAACATGTAGATGAATTCAAGGACAATCTTATCAAACAAGAATTACGAGGTATGTTTAGGCCAGAATTTTTGAATCGTTTTGATGGTGTAGTTGTATTTAGACCTCTTGAGCAGGAAGAAATATTTAAGATTGCAGGCCTCATGCTCAAGAAGGTTCGAAAGAGGCTTGATGAAAAGGGTATTTTCTTTGAAGTTACCGAGGCAGCTCAACGTGAGTTGGCACAAGCTGGTTTTGATCCAGTTTTTGGTGCCAGGCCACTTAGACGTGTGATTCAGGAGAGGGTAGACAATGCTTTGAGCAATTTTCTACTGACGGGTAATGTAGGACGTCGTGATGTCATAGTCTATGATGCAGGTGGAAAGATAAGTGTGAGAAAACCAACTGGATATCAATAATTAAAACCCCCGAAAGGGGGTTTTTGAAATAACTTGATTTTCCCCCTATTTTTAGGTATAATTTTGTTATTGAAACTATTAAATACAGCTATTTTTTATGGAAAATCAAAGAAATATTGAGAAGGTCGTAAATCTAGCAAAACGGAGGGGTTTTATTTTTCCATCATCTGAGATATATGGTGGTTTGAGCGCGTCTTATGATTACGGTCCTTTGGGTGTAGAATTGAAAAATAATATCAAAAAAGCCTGGTGGAAGATGTTTGTCACCGACAGGATGGATATGGTTGGCTTAGATGCTGCCATTATTATGCATCCCAAAGTTTGGGAGGCATCTGGTCATGTAGATAATTTTTCAGATCCATTGGTTGAATGTAAAAAATGTCATAAACGTTTTCGTTATGATCATCTTTTGGAAGATAATTCTCTTGAGCCCAAACACGACAAGGCTAAACCAATTGATCCCAAAGATATCGTATGCCCAGAGTGCGGCGGACAACTGACAGACGTCAAACAATTTAATATGATGTTTAAGACATTTATGGGGCCAGTTGAAGATAGCGCTTCAGTCGTTTATTTGCGTCCAGAAACAGCTGGAGGTATTTTTGTAAATTTCAAAAACGTATTGGAGACACAACGTATGAAACTTCCTTTTGGTATTGCTCAAATCGGCAAAGCTTTTAGAAATGAAATTACTACAGAAAATTTTATATTTCGTACTAGAGAATTTGAGCAAATGGAAGTAGAGTATTTTGTAAATCCCAAAGATTGGAAAAAACATTTTGAAGCCTGGCTAGAGACAATGAGAAATTGGTGTGAACTTATTGGTCTGGACAAAAAGAATGTAGTTGAAAAGGAAATCAAAGACGGCGATAGAGCTCATTATTCCAAAAGAACAGTAGATTTTGAGTACAAGTTTCCTTTTGGCCAAAAAGAATTATATGGACTAGCTTATAGAACTGATTATGATTTGATTCAACATGAAAAATTTTCCAAAGAAGATCTAAAATATACAGACCCAATCAGCAGAGAAAAATTTATTCCTCATGTAATAGAGCCATCACTTGGTGTAGATCGTAGTGTTTTGGCAGCCTTACTTTCTGCTTATACAGAAGTAGAAGGTGGTCGTAGTACTACTACCAAAGCTATCAAAGATGTAGAGGTTGTCTTGCGTCTGCCATATGCACTGGCACCTATTAAGATAACGGTTTTACCACTTTCCAAAAAAGAACCTTTGACAAAATTGTCACAGGAGATTTTGCTAAAATTAAAAAAGAACTTTGTTTGTGCTTATGACGAGACAGCTAGTATTGGCAAACGTTATCGTCGTCAGGATGAGATTGGTACACCATATTGCCTGACAGTAGACTTTGATAGCTTAGAAGACAACAAAGTAACAATACGTGATAGAGATAGTATGAAGCAGGACAGAGTAGCTATTGATGATTTGGAAAGTTATTTTAGAGAAAAATTAAATTATTAATAAAGTTTTTTAAAATATGTTTAAAAGAATTGTCCGTAAAGACGGCAGTGTAATTATTTTGGTGCCGCAAAAAGACACCAAAGCAGTTACTTTTGAAGTTTTATATAAAGTGGGTTCACGTCAGGAAAATGACAAAAACAATGGTGCTTCTCATTTTGTAGAGCACTTGATGTTCAAGGGTACTGATAGACGGCCCAATACTATAGATATATCAAAAGAGCTAGATAATATTGGTGCGGAGTACAACGCTTTTACTGGCAAAGAAAAGACGGGCTATTATATTACCGCTGACAGCAGTCACTTGCCTCTAGCGATTGATATGATTTCAGACATGGTTTATAACTCCAAGTTTGATCCCACAGAAGTAGATAGAGAAAGAGGGGTTATAGTAGAAGAGATAAATATGTACGAGGACAATCCTTTGATGTACATAGAAGATGTTTTTGAAGAGCTTATTTTTGAGGGAAGTAAATTGGGTAGATCTATTGCTGGTCCTAGAGTAAATATTCAGACTATTTCTAGAAATGCTTTGTACAATTATTATAAAAAATACTATTACAATAGTAACCTAGTGATTGGCTTGGCAGGTAAGTTCAATGAAGCCCAAGCCTTGAAGATGATAGACAAGCTTTTTCCAGTAGAAAAAAAACAATCCAAAGTAAAAAACACCAAGATAAGCAAAGGCAAGCAAGCTAAACCCAAAATAAGGATTATAAAAAGAAATCTAGAGCAGGTACAACTTATGCTGGGCTTCAAAACTCTAGCTTCGGACGATCCCAAATTTATGACAGTGCAAGTTTTGGCCAATATCCTTGGCGGTAACATGAGCTCCAGATTATTTCTCAATATTAGAGAAAGAAAAGGACTTTGCTATTTTATCAAGGCAGCTACTCATCCTTACGAGCACGTTAGCGCCTTCACTGTCCAAGCTGGCCTCAACAAGGAAAAAGTTTATGAAGCTCTAAAAGCTATCAAAGAAGAATTGAATGACGTAATAGATAATGGTGTAAGTGCAGATGAGCTCAAAAAGTCAAAGGATAATATCAGAGGCAGGATGATTCTCAAGTTGGAAAATGCTAGTTCACACCTAAACTTTTTGATGTCTCAAGAGATGATTGATCAAAAGATAAAGGATTTGGAGGACAAGTTAAAAGAATTGGATAAAATAAAATTAACTGACGTCAATAAAATAGCCAAAGGTATATTTAGGTGGTCAGAAGCAAATTTGGCAGTTATTGGGCCGTTTGAAAATAAAAATAAATTTTTACAAATTTTAAATAAATAAAAGTATGTCTAATAAAACAACTATTTCAATTTCTACAGACACTATTATCAGGACAATATTGATATTGTTGGCTATAGCATTTTTGTATGTTATCAAGGATGTTTTGGCTTTGATATTTGTGGCAGTAGTCTTGTCTTCAGCTTTTGATCCATTGATAGATTGGTTGCAAGCTAGAAAATTTCCACGCGCTTTGAGCATCATCGGTGTGTACCTTATCTTCTTTTTGGTAATTGGCGGGGCTATATTTTTACTAGCAAAACCTATTGGTCAAGAAATCAAAGATATTTCTAGAGTGTTCCCGCAGTATTACAAAAGTATAAATGAAGGTTTGACCAATTTACAAAATTTTGGCAGCAGTGTTACAGAAACTGAAAAAAATTCTCCTGTTAGTACTACTAGTATTACAGATATAGCTAGCAGCATTTCTCAGGCTGGTACTAGCATCTTTAATGCTTTGACATCTATTTTCGGCGGTATACTTAGTTTCTTTATGGTTTTGCTTATTACTTTTTATCTCACTGTAGAAGAAGAGGGCATGAAACGTCTTATCCAAAACATGACGCCAGATAGACACAGGCCATATGTAGCTCAGTTGATAGTCAAGATTCAACGTCGCATGGGTTATTGGCTCAGAGGTCAGCTGCTTTTGTCGCTTATAGTTTTTGTCATGGTTTATATAGGCCTTTTGATAATGAATGTGAAATACGCATTGTTGTTAGCTCTTTTGGCCGGTATATTTGAAATTGTTCCATTTTTGGGACCTTGGATATCTGCTATTCCTGGTATTTTCTTTGCTTTTTCACAGGGCGGCTTGGACAAAGCATTTTTCGTGGCGGTATTATATTTAGTTGTCCAACAAATTGAAAATAATTTTATTGTGCCAAAAGTCATGGGTAAGACTACAGGCCTCAACCCTTTGGTGGTCATCATTGCTATTTTAGTTGGTGCTCGTTTGGGAGGTGCCATTGGCGCTCTTCTAGCAGTACCAGTGACTTTGGCTTTGACGGTTTATTTTGAAACTTTTAGGGAATATAAAAAACAATCTTAATTTTTCATGTCAAAATTATACATAGTTGCTACACCGATAGGTAATTTAGAAGATATCACCATGAGAGCCGTTAGAGTTCTCAAGGAAGTTGATTTGATTTTGGCAGAGGACAAGAGGGTAAGTAGAAAATTACTTGACCATTACGCTATCAAAAAAAATATGCTGAGTTGGCATCAACACAGCAAGATAAAAGATTGGCATAAAATAAAAGAATTTTTGAATGAAGGCAAAGATATTGCTTTGGTCACAGATGCTGGTACTCCTGGAGTATCAGACCCAGGCGGAAAACTCATAGAATTAATTTTATCTGAAGTGCCAGACACAGAGATCATTCCTTTGCCAGGACCATCTTCTCTTACTGCTATCGTATCTATTGCCGGTGTGCCTATGGACAAGTTTTTGTTTTTAGGATACCTACCTCACAAAAAGGGACGGCAGACATTGTTTGAAACCATCAAGTCTAGTGATATTCCAGTTGTGTTTTTTGAATCAGTTCATAGAATACTCAAGGCTTTGGATCAGCTATCGGATTGTGATAAAAAGTTAATCATAGGTAGAGAGCTGACCAAAAAATTTGAAACCGTATATCGTGGTCAAGCCAAAGATATTTTGGAAATATTATCAAAAGATAAAGAGCAACAAAAAGGAGAGTTTGTTGTTGTAGTAAACAATCAATAGTATGAACGAAGCAAATTTTGAATTTAATCCAGAAAAAAAATATACCGACAAGGTAGAGGCACTTGCTGATATTTTGGGAAAAGCTCCAGAAGAATTTTTTGCCGAGATCAAAGATGCTTTAGGACCAAGGGCCAGAAGAAAGGCATTTTTTCTACATGAAGCTATGCATCGTTTGCCCGAGGGAGTGAATATGGATAAGACTTATGATGTAGGAGAAGAAAAACTAGGACTGACAGATCTCTTGTCTTATCTTTTTGATGAGCACAATCAAGAAGAAAATTAATATAAATTTATGGCTGTAAAAAAGCATTTGGCTTCAATCACTATTTTGATCAAGGATCGCCAGACTCACGCCGTAGACGTACAAAGTATTTTGACGGCTCATGGCAAAGTGATACTTGGACGCATGGGCATCAACCCAAGTCGTAGTTGTGTCAAAAATTGTACTGGCATTATTTCTCTTATTGTCGAAGGTACAAGTATAGAGATAAATGCACTAACCAAAGAACTTGATGATTTCTATGGTATTGTAGCCAAGACAAACATCATGACAGATTAAAAAATTAAACAAAAACACTCATGGGATTGAAAGAAGTTGTATATGCCTTGGTAGGTGTTTTGGGTCTGGGCACTCTATATGCCTGGTACCAATTTTATAAAGTAGTAGCCAACAAGTGTGATACTTGTTCAGTTGATCTACATCAAAACCCATTTAAGTCCAAATGTTTTACTGGAGCTGTATTTTTTACATTATCGATGGCTCTAGCGGTTTGGGCAGCAATATTAGTATAAGTATATGGCAGAAAAATTTTATATTACGACT
>PKTI01000029.1 GCA_002869235.1 Candidatus Parcubacteria bacterium | reverse complement strand
GCTGGTACCTTCGGTCTGGGTATGTCAGATGTAGTCAAAAAAATAAAATACCTGGATGAAAACAATGAACTCCAAGAAATGTTTGGTCATCAAGCTGAATTTGCTTATCGTCATAGTATTTTCAAACAAAATCCCTGGATAATTGTAGAAGCAGAGCTTGAGCTTGAGCATGGCAATGTAGAAAAATCTAGAATTCTTATCAAAGAGAGGATAGATAGACGCCAAGAAACACAACCAAACCAACCATCAGCTGGCTGTATTTTCAAAAATATTCGTTTTGAAGATGTGGATAACTTGGAGGTTTTAAAAAATAAGCATGTAGAGGTTGATAAGTTTGTTCAATTCAAAAAAATTCCAGCTGCTTATTTGATAGAAAAGGTTGGCTTAAAAGGCCACACTATTGGCGATGCTCAGATTTCAGAACTGCACGCCAATTATATAGTAAATAAGGGCCAGGCTACTGCTGAGCAGGTGATCATGTTGATCAGCTTTATCAAGCAACAAATAAGGGATAAATACGGTATTCAATTACAGGAAGAAGTACAGATAGTAGTGTAAAATGGACTTTTTCCCAAAAATGGCTTATAATTATTGACAAATGAAAAAAAATCTGTATAATATAGGGGCGTTAATTGATCACATAAATTTGAGGATTTTTTCGCATTTTTAGGGAAAATTCTTATATAGGCAAACGAATCTATATAACGAATTTCTTTTTTTATTAGCAAAATGAGTGAAAACGAACCAAAGGTAAACAAAAAAGGCTTTCTAGAGATGGATGGTGAAGTAATAGATTTACTACCAAATACAAGTTTTAAGGTTGTTTTGGAAAACGGCCATGAAGTTTTGGCTCACCTGTCAGGTAAAATGAGAATGTACAAAATTCGTATTTTGCCAGGTGATAAAGTCACTCTAGAAATGAGTCCTTATGATATGACCAAGGGCCGTATAATTTATAGAAAATAATAAAGTCGAAATATGAAAGTTCGAGCATCAGTAAAGAAAATGTGTAAAGATTGTAAGATTATCCGACGTAAGAATCGGGTAGTTTGTATTTGTAAAAATCCTAAACATAAACAACGACAAGGTTAAATAAAAAATTATGGCAAGAATTTCAGGTGTAAACATTCCTAATGACAAGAGAGCGGAGATAGCCCTTACTTATATTTATGGTATTGGTTTGACTACTGCAAAAAAGATTTTAAACGAGCTGAAAATTGATCTCAGTACTCGTGTTAAAGATTTGTCAGAAGAAGACTTGAACAAATTGAGAAAAAAGATTGAAAAGGATCTTAGAGTTGAAGGTGAGCTAAAAAGAGACAAAGCTGCCAATATAAAGAGACTCAAGGAGGTTCGTGCATATCGTGGCACAAGACACGCCAAAGGCTTACCAGTGAGAGGTCAAAGAAGTAAGACAAATAATCGTACCGTACGTGGTAACAAGCGTATGACTATGGGTTCTGGTAAAACAGGCGGTGCTCAAAAGACATAATTTGAAATATTCTAAGATATGAAAAAAGTAAAATCTAAAAAGAAAGTAAAAAAGAGTATAAAAAAGGGCCAGGCTCATGTCCAGGCTACTTATAATAATACTATTGTTACCATCACTGATCCTCAGGGCTCTGTTTTAGCCTGGTCATCAGCCGGTATCAATGGGTTCAAAGGTCCTAAGAAAGCCACTCCTTATGCAGCCGGTATCATTGTTAGAAATGTGGCTGAAAAAGTAAAAGATTTTGGTCTTACCGAAGTCGAAGTATTTGTCAAAGGAGTTGGCGCTGGTCGAGAAGCAGCTATTCGTGCTCTTCATGCCAATGGAATTACAGTTAGTTCTATCAAAGACGTGACTCCTATTCCTCACAATGGTTGTCGACCAAAGAAAACAAGAAGAGTTTAATATTTTATTTAAGATATGGGTAGAAATTTAGCACCAAAACACAAAGCCACTCGTAGATTTGGCATCAATGTTGCTGAGACTAAAAAGTCTCCGCTTGATCGTGGAAAGAATTATCCAGCTGGTATGCATGGTCCCAAAAAGACCTTTGCCAAGACTTCTGAATATGGTCGTCAGTTGATGGAAAAGCAAAAAGCCAAAGCTATTTATGGCATAATGGAAAAACAGTTTAGATTGACTTTTGAAAAAGCCGGTAAAGTTGACGGTGATATTGGTCAAAATCTATTGACTTCATTGGAATCAAGATTGGACAATGTAATTTTTAGATCAGGTTTGGCCGAAACTAGACGCATGGCTCGCCAATTGGTGACTCATGGTCATTTTATTGTTGACGGTACCAAAACCGACATTCCTTCATACAAGGTAAAGCCAGGACAGATTATCAAGGTCAAAGAAAATAAACTAGAAAAAGGTTACTGGAAACAAGTAAAAGAAAATATCGATAAAATCGAATCCGCCGGTTGGTTGTCTTTGGACAAAAAAGACTTGGCTATTACTGTCAATTCTTTGCCAAATAAAGATGAGCTGCCAAAGGAAATTGAAACTCATTTGATTGTTGAGTTTTACTCTCGATAAAATAAAAATTTATACACAAAATTATGGATCAAATTACACTACCAGACAAAATATCTATCAAGGATCAAAAAGACAATCGATACGAATTGGTTATGGAACCTTTTTATCCTGGATATGGTGTCACAGTGGGCAATGCTCTACGTAGAGTGCTTTTGTCATCTTTGCCAGGGGCAGCTGCTACATCTTTCAAATTGGAAGGTGCTCAACACGAATTTGACTCTGTAGACGGAGTCAAAGAAGACTTGGTAGAAATAATGCTTAACTTGAAACAACTCAGATTGAAGTGTTTTTCAGAAGAGCCAGTAAAATTGACCATAGACGTCAAAGGTGAAAAAACTGTAACTGCCGGAGATATTAGCAAGAATTCAGACGTAGAGATAATCAACAAAGATTTGCTTATAGCTACCTTGACCGAAAAGACTGCCAAGTTCAATATGGAAATTACAGTTGAGCAGGGCAGGGGATATGTGACTGTAGAACAACGTCCAGAAAAAGAAAAATTAGACATAGGCACTGTTGCAATTGATGCTAGTTTTTCTCCAGTATTAAATGTTGGCTTTGATATCGAGCATGTACGTGTTGGTGAAATGACCAACTATGAAAAATTGACCTTGGACATATTGACCGATGGTACTACCGATGCTCAAGACGCAGTTTCTCAAGCAGCACTTATATTGAAAGATCACTTTGCTTTGTTGATTGGTGAAGAAAAAGAAGAAAAAAAGACCACCAAGAAAAAAACAACTAAAAAAAAAAAAGAAGAAGAAACAGAAGAAGAGGAAGAGAAATAATATTTCCTAAAATTGGATTAAACATATGCGACACAGAAAGACTAAGAAAGTATTGGACAG
>PKTI01000039.1 GCA_002869235.1 Candidatus Parcubacteria bacterium | reverse complement strand
TTCTTTTTCTACCTTTTCTTTGGTTTTGCCATCAGCAATAAGTTTGGCTTTTCTGTTGTTTATCTCTTGATTACGTTGGTTGAATTCGTTGTCAATCTGCTTTCTCTTTTGTTGAAGTTCAGCCTTGATTTGTTCAATGGTTTCTTGTCTGGCCTTATCATCTACTTTGCTAACAATAAATGAAGCAAAGTAAATAACCTTTTCCAAAGCCTGAATACTTAGGTCTAGTACCAAGCCAATTTTTGAAGGAATACCACGCAAAAACCAAATGTGTGATACTGGGGCCGCCAGGTCTATGTGACCCATTCTCTCACGACGGACAATTGCACGAGTTACTTCCACGCCACACTTGTCACAAACAATTCCTTTATAACGAATACGTTTATATTTACCACAATAACATTCCCAATCTTTGGTCGGCCCAAAAATCTTTTCACAAAACAGACCATCTTTTTCTGGTTTTTGGGTTCTGTAGTTTATTGTTTCTGGTTTCAAAACTTCACCGTTTGACCATTCGTGAATATCTTCTGGGGAGGCTAATTTCAATTTAATAGCATCAAACTCTAGAACAGTGTTTTTTTCACTGGCCATGAAGGTTGTTTTGGTTGAAGAAGGAGTAGGCATATGTTTAAAAAATTTATTTTAATTATTCTTCGGAGTCACTTCCTTTAGTTTTTGACTCAGAAGTTTCGCCGACTACCGGCGCTTCTTCGTTTAGAGCTTCTTTGGTTTCTTTGTCTACACTCTCTATCTTTCTTTCTCTTTCACCAATAAGTTCCACGTCTAGTCCCAGACCTTTTAGTTCGCGAACCAAGACGTTGAATGATTCTGGTATATTTAATCTGTTGATTGGTTCACCTTTGATGATAGACTCATAAGCTTTTGATCTACCAGGAACATCATCAGATTTGATGGTAATAATTTCTTGAAGAGTGTTGGCTGCACCATAGGCTTCTAGGGCCCAAACTTCCATTTCTCCAAATCTCTGTCCACCAAATTGAGCTTTACCACCCAAGGGTTGTTGAGTAACCAAAGAGTATGGACCAATAGATCTTTGGTGAATTTTGTCTTCTACCAAATGATTCAACTTAAGCATATAAGCCACACCGACTGTTGTCTTGTGAGCAAAAGGCATGCCATTTCTACCGTCATACAATTGAATTTTTCCATCCTCTGGCCAACCAGCTTTTTTAAGTTCTCCTCTAATTGTTTTTTCTTCAACTCCGTTTAGAGCTGGGCTAGCTACTTTATATCCTAAAGTTCTAGCAGCTAGACCAAGATGAGTTTCCAATAGTTGTCCCAAGTTCATACGTGAGATAACACCCAAAGGATTTAAAATAATATCCACTGGAGTACCGTCAGCCAAAAATGGCATGTCTGCTTGAGGTACAACTCTAGAAATTACACCCTTATTACCATGGCGACCAGCCATCTTGTCACCAACTTGAATCTTGCGTAATTGAGCAACTGTAACTTGAATTGTCTTGATTACACCAGCTGGCAATTTATCACCTTTATCACGAGAAAATATTTTTATATCAATCACTTTACCTCTTTCACCGTGTTTTAGGTACAGAGAGGTGTCTCTTACGTCCTTGGCTTTTTCACCAAAGATAGCGCGCAACAATTTTTCTTCAGCGGAAAGTTCAGTTTCACCTTTTGGGGTAATCTTACCAACCAAGATGTCTCCTGAAGAAACGTTGGCACCAATTCTGACAACACCTTCTCTATCAAGGTCTTTTAATTTTTCCTCACTTACATTTGGAATATCACGAGTCACCACTTCTGGTCCTAGTTTGGTATCACGAACATCAATAGAATAATCTTCAATACTAACAGAAGTATAGTTATCATTTTTAACTACTCTTTCTGATATCAATATAGCGTCTTCGTAATTACCACCATCCCAGGTCATGTAGGCTACTAGCATGTTTTGTCCTAGTGCCAACTCTCCGTTGTCAGTAGCAGCACCATCAGCAATGGCTTGCCCTTTTTTGATGCTATCACCCTTATCAACAATAGGATGTTGATTCATACTAGTAGATGTATTTGATCTAGCAAATTTATTTAGGTTATAGGTTGTGGTAACTTTATTTTTGTCGGTAATATCAATTCTACGACTATCTACATAGGTGACTTCACCAGCTTCTTTGGCTACAACCACCTGACCTGAATCAATAGCAGCCTTGGCCTCAATACCGGTACCTACAATTGGTGCCTGCGGTTTAATCACTGAAACTGCCTGTCTTTGCATGTTTGTTCCCATAAGAGCACGAACCGCATCGTCGTGTTCCAAAAATGGAATCATTGAAGTAGCAATAGAAATAATTTGGTTTGGAGCTACATCCATCAAATCAATTTTTTCTACTCTATCATAAGTAGGCTCACCTTTGACTCTAATATCTGTAAAATCGTTTATGAAATAACCATCCTCATCAATAAGGGTAGTGGCTGCTGTAGTATTATATTTTTCCTCTTCAAAGGCGTCTAGATAAACTATCTCGTCAGTTACCACTGGTTTGATGGCCACTGTTTCAATTTCTTTTATCTTGGCCAACTCTTTAGCTTTAGCGGCTGTTATTTTTTCTCCTTGAGCCACTATGACAGATTTGTTTTTTGGGTCTTTTATGTCAACACGAGCAATTCTGTTTGTTGTATGTTTTTCTTCGTTTACTACATCATGATAAACTTTTCTAAAAGGAGTCTCAATAAATCCAAAATCATTTACCTTGGCATAGGCAGCTAAGTGTCCCACCAAACCAATATTTGGGCCTTCTGGAGTAGCAATAGGACAAATACGTCCATAGTGAGTACGATGAACGTCACGAACCTCAAAACCAGCTCTTTCACGAGAAAGACCACCTGGTCCCATGGCTGACAAGCGTCTTTTGTGCTCTAACTCTGCCAATGGATTTACTTGGTCCATAAATTGGGATAGTTGTGAGCTCATAAAAAACTCTTTGATCACACCAATAACAGGGCGGGCATTAATTAATTGGTTTGGTCCTAGGCTAGCTAGATCCAGGGTACTCATACGATCCTTGATAATTCTTTCCATTCTGGCTAAGCCAATTCTGAATCTATTTTGTACCAACTCACCAATAGCTCTGACACGACGATTTCCCAAATGGTCAATATCATCAGCCTGATCTTGACTTAAGTTTAATCTAATAATTTCTCTAATTACTAAAATCAAATCCTCACGACGCAAAACTCTAGTGTCTTTATTGTTTGGTAAATCCAAACTAAAACGAGCATTGATTTTGTAACGTCCTACTCTACCAAAATCATAACGATCAAAATCAAAAAACATAGAGTGTATCAAACTACGAGCATTGTCAGTAGTTGCCAAATCACCTGGACGAATACGGCGATAGACTTCTTTCAAGCCCTCTGCTTCATTGGTAGATATATCTTTTTCAATTGTCTTTTTGATATAAGAAATTTCTGGATGATTATCTATGTCTTTAAATAGGTCTATAATTTGATCATCGGTTTCATAACCAAAAGCACGCAAGAGAGCTGTTATTGGCACCTTGCGCTTTCTATCAATCTTTACATAAATAATACCGTTGCCATCGGTTTCAATTTCCAACCAAGCACCACGGTTTGGGATAAGCTTGGCTCCATAATGACGACGACCACGATAAACTTCGGAAGTGAAAAATACACCAGCACTTCTAATCAATTGAGAGACGACTACGCGCTCTACACCATTGATGATAAAAGTACCTCTATCGGTCATCAAAGGAAAGTCGCCTAGATATATTTCTTGTTCCTTGTTTTCATTTGTCCTTTTGTTGACCAAACGAACATTTACTCGAAGCGGTGCTTCGTAAGTAACATTTTTATCTTTGGCGGTTACTTCATCGAATTTTGGCTCATCCAAATAATAGTCTAGAAAATAAAGTTCTAGATCTCGACCGATAAAATCTTTGATTGGAGAGATTTCGTCGAATAATTCCTTTAGACCATCTTGGAAAAACCATTCATATGATTTTTTTTGAACCTCGATTAGGTCAGTTAAAGGAATAGCCTCTCGCATTGAAGTAAAAAACTTACGAGAAGTTGCAGTTTTGGCTTGGGGCATAAAAATTTTTGCTAATCTTTTTTTTAATTAGCCAGCTTTATAGAGTAATGATTTATTTTTGCTAGATAACAATGAGCTTTTGTGCGCAAAAAAATAAACTCACCCTTTTTGTTTGGGTCAGTTTTACATTAATTTTTTGACTAAGATAGGCTAGCCGGCAAAAAATTCATGAGTATATGCTACCAAAATTTATAGGCTTTGTCAAGGATTCACTCTGTTTGAAGTTAAAAATGTAGTAAAAAAGATTTTTTTATACTAGTTTTAGCCAAAAAAAGCTATATACAAACAAATAAAAATGTCAAATATTTTAGCTTTTTGCCTGTTTTTAAAGGGTAAATATACACATTTTTAGGTATTTACCTACAATTTATCCACAATTTCAAACAAAAAAGCCAATTATTAGCTAATTTTAGCCTCTAAATATTCCCCAACAACCAGCCTATCATCATGTTTTTTCTTTTTTCCATCTGCTATACAAATAAATTGCTCTGAGCCCTTACCAGTAATAAGCACCAAATCTCCTGTTTGTGCCAAATCCAAGGCTTTTTTTATACCAGCAACCCTATCCACTACTTTAAATAAATCAACATTTTCTTTTTTGCCAGCTTTTGTGGCTCCTTTGGCCACATTATCAATAATCTCAACAGGATCATCATCATAGGGATCTTCATTGGTAACAACTACAATATCTGCGTTTTTACCAGCCATTTGGCCCAATATAGGTTGTCTAGCCTTGTCTCTACCTCCACCACAAGAACCCAATACATGAATTAGTTTGTTTTTTTCTATATTTTCCAGAGCCTTGTACAAAAACTCTAGACTAGTTGGCTCAGGAGCATAATCAACCATTACCTTAAAATCCTGACCCTTATTAATCCATTCTTGTCTGCCAGCAACACCCCTCAATTTACAAGCCAATAGACTATCTTTTGAAAAACCAAGTTGGTCTACTGTGGCTATAGCTGCTAGGACATTATAAGTACTAAATATTCCCAAAAAATCTGTTTTGATGTTCTTTTCTCCCAAATCAAAAGATAGACCATTTTCCAAATTTATATTTTTGGCCTGATAATCTGCTTTTGCTTCTATACCATAGGTTGAAAAAATATCTGCTTTGAATTTTCTCAAACGCTCAGTTTCTTCGTCATCAGAATTACTAATAATAATCTTTTTATCAAAAAAGTTTTTCTTTTTACAATTTATTAGGTGCGCAAAAAGTTTTTCCTTGGCTTTTCTATAATTTTCAAAACCACCATGCGCCTCTATGTGCTCTGGTGTTAGGTTGGTAAAAACCGCTACATCATAATTTATACCAATATGCCTAAATTGTTCTATACCCTGTGAAGATGTCTCTATGATTGCAAATTTACAACCATCCTCCACCATATCAACAAGTAGTTTTTGTGTTTGAAAACGACCAAGCATGGTCATTTTTTTATCATTGAGCCATTCTTTTTTGCCAACTTTAAAATTTACTGTAGAGGCAATTCCAGTTTTTTGACCCTGGCATTCCAAGTATTGAGAAATAAAATTTACTGTTGTTGTTTTGCCGTTTGTACCAGTTACACCAATTACAATCAGCTTGTCGCTGGGATTTTTGTAATACCAAGTAGCCAACCTAGCTAACGCCAGGTGATAAAAAGACAATAATCCTTTTGGTATAAATTTTTTAATTATACTTTTTATCATTTTTATTTAAATATTCCTCCACCTTCTTTATATCATCAGGTTTACCAAAGTCAAGCCAAACACCTTTGAGGTCAATGGCTTTTACCTTGCCCTGTTGGGCCAAAAGATTTATAACATCTGTTAGCTCATATTCACCTCGAGGAGATAATTCTATTTTGTCTAGATAATCAAAAACCTCTGAGGTAAACTTGTACAAACCAGTATTAATCAGGTTGCCGATTGGATTTTTTGGCTTCTCAACTATCTTGTCCAAAAAACCATTTTCTTTTACTGCTAAGACACCATAATTTTGTGGCTGATCATGAGGAAGGCCGGCTATATAAGAATAGTCATCTTCTATGTTTAGATTTTTAAGGTCTTCAACAGAATAAATATTATCTCCGTAAACCGACAAAAAGCTTTCACCTTTTAATAAATCAACCACAGCCTCAAGTGGGCAGGCGGTTCCATATCTTTCTTCTCCCAAAACTTCAAATTGATTTACCAATTTTATATTAAATTCATTTTTGTATTCAGACAAAAAATCTTCCATAAACTCTTTTTTGTAGCCAACCACCATAATAATATCATCAAAACCAGCCTCTTTTAGATTGCTAAGTAAATAATATAAAAAAGGCCTACCATTGGCTTTTATAAGGTGTTTTGGTTTGTCTTTGGCCAAATCCAGCATACGGGTACCACGACCCGCTGCTGCTATCAAAACTTTTTTTATCATCTAAATATCTTCTTAACTATTTTGTAAATAGCATACCAGTTCTTGTCATAGACCATTTCATAGGTTCCAGCTGATTTTATCACCCTACCACCAAAACCCTTTTTAAACCTACTTATGCCTTCCCATTTTGGTTTTGATCCATCTTCTGGTGCTATGCCCCAAAAATCATAAATCTTATAGCCCAAGCTCTTGGCTTGTTTGATACTCTCCCATTGTAGTAGGTGTGGGGCCATATACTTTCTCATATAATAATCCGATGCTCCATGAAGATAGGTTGTGGCCTGACCAAAGCGTACTATTATATTGGCTGCTACTACTTTTCCTTTTACTTTGGCCAAGGCTAGTGTGCCTGCTCCTTTTTTTCTTAAGGTCTGCCAAAGAAGCGTATAGTATTTATCATCGTGTATACTTATTTCATTTCTTTGGGCTGTTTTTTTGACCAACTCCAAAAAATATTTTATATCTTCGTCTTTATCGCTAAACACCACCTCTACACCGCGCCTTCTGGCCAGAGCAATATTATAACGAGTCTTTTGGTGCATCTGACCCAACATTTCTTTTTCATCCTGGTCTATGTCCAAGACCAAAGTATCTCGAGGATGTATGTCTGGGGCTTTTTTGAGTTCATCAACCAAAAAAAACTTTTCTTCTGGCTCTAGTTTAAAAAATATCTCCTGATACTTTTTTGTTTCAATGGTTACATCCCTTACTTTTGACAATATCAGACTCAAGGCTTCTTTTTTTTCATTATCATTTATCTTGTCTGATATAATAGGGCCTTTTGGGGCAAATAAATATGACTTGCCATAGGGCAGTCTGTTTTCATACAAAAGACAGGTGGCCACAACCTCGTTTTGCCTACTTACCACCAACTGCCAAAAATTTTTATTTTGGACCCTTAAAAATTCTTGCCAAACGCTAGACTGCAAAAAATTGCTAGAAACAAATCTAGCGCCAACAAAATCATCAAAATTTTTATCGCTCAATTTTAATTCCATTATTTTTTATTTATATAACGAAGCGCTTCTTTTATTCTACTAGCTAAATCTGCTTCACTAGGCGGCATGGACTTGAGCACATCTTTTGCTTCAAGCTCTTTGTATCCCAAGGAAACCAAAGCATCAACCACTTGTTGATCTACGTTGTTTATTACTATCTGATCTGACAAATCAGAAATAAATTTTTCTTTTAACTCAACCACCAAGCGCTCAGCGGTCTTTTTGCCAATACCAGACACTTGTTGGAGCATAGTAGCGTCTCCACTGGTAATAGCTCTTTTGAGTTCTTCTATTTCTGCCAAAGCCAAAACATTTAAAGCGCTCTTGGGACCAACACCTGAAACCGAAATCAATTTTTTGAAAAAATCTAATTCTATCAAATCATTGAAGCCATACAAATCAAAAGCGTCTTCTTTTATATAAGAAAATATAAAAAACTCTTTTTCTTGGTCTATGTTTGTTTGCCCCAACTCTTTTTCACTGAGGTGAACTTCATAACCAATATTATCTGCCAGCAAAATAACTGACTTGGCCATTTTTTTCAAAATTTTTCCCTTTATATAAGCTATCATAGTAGATTTATTCTATCAGAGTTTTTTAACTAATTCAATTGACAAAAACCCGCACTTATAGTAGTTTTTATTGTCGGCCCAAAACCCTAACACACGGAGGTGTCTTGTGACACAACGTCAAAAAGAAGCGATTTGGGGCTTGACCATGGTAGCTTTTGTCCTGGTTTCCGGGGCTCACCTGCTACTTGGCAGCCACAACTACGCTGATGTCCAGATGAGCATCAATGGCCGCCCCCTCGACTTCGAGGTCCCCCAGGTCCTAGTGGACCAATTCATCTACACCCTGATCGTTCTTTTTCTTTCCTGGTTGTTTGTGACCCGCGGCGTCAACGCCCTAGCCAACACCACCATCACCCTCATCGGGGCCCTACTCTTGTCTGTGGCCGTTTGGCTGCTGTACTACCTGGACGCCGGCCGTCTGATGAGCTCGTTTATCAAGTTGGGCCTAGGGCTCAAAGTCAGCCTTTACTGGCTTTCCATCATCTTGATGGTTGTGGTCGTGCTGGGTTCCGTCTGGTACACCGTTCGCCATCGTTGGCTCAACAGCGAACAGCGCGGTCGCATCTCCTAGGACAGTGCCTCTTTGTAGGCACTTTTTTATTTGTCTAGACAAAAAATATCTTATATAGTTTAATTGTCTATTATGAAGAAAGAAAAATACCAAGTAGAACTACTAGCCCCGGCTGGATCATATGAGTCTTTGATGGCGGCCATAAAAAACGGTGCCGATGCTGTTTATTTTGGCATAGGCCACATCAATATGCGCTCTGCTTCAGCGGCCAATTTTGATTTTGATGATCTCAAAGAAATAGTCAAAGTCTGTCGTGAAAACAAAGTAAAAAGCTACCTGACAGTAAATACTGTTTTATATGACCATGATATAATTTTGATGAAAAAAACCATTGACGCTGCCAAAAAAAATGGAGCTTCTGCAGTAATAGTTTCTGATATGGCCGCTATCCAATATGCAAAAGATGTCGGTATGCCCCTACATATATCAACCCAACTTTCTGTGTCCAATACTGAATCTTTAAAATTCTTTTCCCAGTTCACAGATCAGATTGTTTTGGCACGTGAACTTACTTTGCCAATGATCAAAAAAATATCAAAAAATATAAAAGAACAAAAAATCAAAGGACCAAATAATGAGTTGGTAAAAATAGAAGCCTTTGCTCATGGTGCTTTGTGTATTGCTATATCTGGTCGCTGTTATATGAGCCTTTACAATGAAAATTCATCCGCTAATAGAGGGGCTTGTAGACAAATGTGTCGCCGTAAATACAAAGTAACAGATTTGGGCACAAACAAAGAAATGGTTTTGGACAATGAATTTGTTATGAGTCCAAAGGATATTTGTACAATTGGTTTTTTGAAAGATTTTTTGGCTGCTGGTATAAGTAGTTTAAAGTTGGAGGGTCGTGGCCGCTCTCCAGAGTATGTTGCTAAGGTGGTGAAATCTTACCGAGAGGCTATTGATAGTATAAACCAAGGAAACTATACCTTGGAAAAAGTAAGGTCTTGGGAAAAAGAATTAAGCACTGTTTACAATCGTGGCATGAGTGATGGTTATTACTTAGGCAAACCAATCCACGAGTGGTCTGCTTCTGGAAATTCTCAAGCCACAGAGGAAAAGTTTTTTGCTGGTGTAATAACACACTATTTTGACAAAGCAAAAATAGCCGAAATAGACCTACAGGCTCATGATGTAAATGTAGGAGATAAATTTTCTGTTACAGGAAAAAGTGGTGGTGTTGTTTTTGGAAAAATAAAATCTATTCGATTGGCAGACGAAAGTGAAAGTAAGAGTGCAAAAGCTAAACAACTAATAACCATTCCCGTAAACAAGCTTGTAAAAAAGAATGATAAGTTTTATATAATAAAAGACAGAAATATTTTTGATTAAAATGAAAAAATACAAAGTTATAATAGATTCAAAAAAGTGTATTGGTTGTGGAAATTGTTCTATGGTTGCTGACAAATATATAAAAATAAACCAACAAAGTGGTCTAGTAGATGTCTCTGGTTTTATAGAAAAAAATGGGAGGTTGGTGGGTGAGATAAGTGAACAACAATTAGATGATTTTGAGAGGGCAGCCAGGGTTTGTACAGAACTGGTTATAAAAATAATAAAATAAGCAAAAAACACCCTAATCGCGCAAAGGTGTTTTTTGGTTTACTCTATATTTATAGAAATTTGAGTAATCTTAGGGAAAAATATATTTCCACTAAGCTAGAGCTATTATAGCAGACTTTTTCAATGTCGGCAAAATAAAAAAGTGGATAAATTTGACAATAAGTTTTGTATATACTATTATTTTTCCGAACAGAAAAAGTACACTCAGTGTGGGCGGCCGGTATGTGCGACCGAGGGACCAACCAAGCGTCTATTTGGATATTTCTGTGTTGTGGGGGTATACCCACACCCAACGGTTTTATCACGCCGACTTGTTCGGCACAAATATGCCAGTAGGAAGATCCCCAAAAACGACACTTACGGCCGCCCCTAAAACCACACCTTGCTTCGGCAAGGTTTTTTTATTACCAAACAAAAATCCCCACCTGGGTGGGGATTTATCCTTATTGCCGTATAGGCATTACTAGATAAATAAATTTTTCATCGCTAGTTGGTTTGAGTAAGCCGGGTGAAGAATTATTGTTTATTTTCATCAACACCTGAGTGTTGCTCAAACTATTTAAACCATCCAATAGGTATCTGTAATTGAAAACTATATCATTATCTCCTCCACTTATATCTGCTTCTACTTTAGCTACAGATGTGCCCACTGTAGATGAGGCGGTGGCAATAACTATTTCGTTTTTCTTACTATCAAAACTTATTTTAATATCGTTTATTCCTGTTTTGCAAAACAGTGCTACGGATTTTATAGCTGGAACAAGTTTGTTTATATCAACCTTGGCGTCGGTGGTAAATTCTTTGGGGATTATTTGACTATAGTCTGGATATTTTCCATCTATTACCCTGGATATAAGTTCTACACCATCAAAGACAAACATTATTTGGTTTTCATTAAAATAAATTTTAATATTTTTATCCGTCTGCTCATTTAATATCCTAGATAATTCTTGTAGGGTTTTTAGTGGTATTATTAGAGCCGCCTCTTTTGTGTTGTTTTCTATTTTAATTCTTTTTTCTGATAAACGATAACTGTCGGTTGCTGCCAAAATCAATTTTCCTTGTTTAAATTCAAAATTAACAGCATTAATTTCAACCCTAGATGTATCAAGTGAAGCAGCAAACAAAACTTGGTTTAGGCTTTTTTTAAATTCTATTGCTGAAAGCTCGATTTCATTTTCTTTTTCCACCTCTGGAATAAGTGGGAAATCCTCTGCTTCTAAACCCTTAATATTTGTTTCTTGATTAACGCTTTTTATTTTTAGATTATCCTCATCTAAATCCATGTTTATATTTTCTTTGGGTAACAAAGAAACAAAATTATTTAACAGTTTCGCATCAGCTGTAAATTCACCCTCTTCTTCTATTTTGGCTCTAACAAAAACTTTTATACCAATCTCTAGATCTGTTGTTATTAGTGTTAAACCATCTTTTTTTGCTTTTAATAAAACGTTATTTAAAATTGGTAGGTTTGAGTTTTTATTTGCTATGTGTGAAACAAGCCCCAACCCTTTATTTAAATTTTCCTGAGTACAAACTATCTTCATATGATTATTAGTTATTTATATATATAAAAAATAATAGTATTAGTAAGCGTTGTTGATATGTTAATAAGTTTTTGAAAAACTAGTTTTTATTTATACTTTTTATGTTTTTGAAAAATATTTTTAGGTGTATAAGTGGTGTGTCTTCCTGTGTGTTGTTTTGGTTGTTGTTGTTAATAACTAATGGTGTAGATAATTTTGGTGGATAAGTTGATTCTTTTCAACAGTTTGTTTTTTATTTTTGAACAGACTTATAAAAACCTTATCAACAACTTATTCATATATTTTTTGTTTCAAAACAGCTACGTCGTTTTTTATTTTTTCATCAGACTCAAGAAGGGAACCTATTTTTACACAAGCATGCATAGCGGTTGTGTGATCTCTACCACCTATATCGTTTCCAATATTTGGATAAGACGCCTTGAGTTCTTCTCTCATTAAGTACATTGAAATTTGTCTAGGAACAACAAGTTCTTTTTTTCTACTTGCACCCAAAAGATCAACCAAACTAATATCAAAAAAATCAGACACAACCTGTAAAAGTTTTTTACTAGTTAATCCAGCTTTTTTTGGGTTGGTGGAAATACCACCTAAGATAGCCTTTACACTTTCTAAACTTGGCTTGGTATTATTTAATTGATGAAAAGCAATAATCCTGTTTAGAGCTCCCTCCAACTCCCTAATATTTTCCTGAATATTTTCAGCTATATAATCTATTACATCTTTTCCTAAAGGATAGTTTTTATCCTGACATTTTGTTTCTAGGATAGCCACCCTAGTTTCAAAATCAGGGAAAGAAATATCAGCTATCATACCCCACTCAAAACGAGAAATTAGACGATTTTCAATGGCCGGGATCGCCTTTGGTGGCCTATCAGATGATATAACTATTTGTTTGTTGTTTTGGTGTAGAGCGTTGAAGGTGTGAAAAAATTCTTCCTGGGTTTGTTCTTTTCCAGCTATAAACTGAATATCATCAATAAGCAAAACATCTATATTTCTATAAGTTTCTTTGAATTTATCAGTGTTTCCACTTTTGATAGCGTAGATAAAGTCATTAGTAAACTTTTCACTATTTATATAGAGCACTTTTTTACTAGGGTCTTTGGCTAAAATATAATTACCCACCGCTTGTACAAGGTGGGTTTTTCCTAAACCAACTCCACCATATATAAACAATGGATTATATATTTCCCCTGGTTTTTGAGCAGCAGCGTGCGCAGCAGCCTGGGCCAACTCATTTCCTGGGCCAACCACAAAACGATTAAAGGCATAAGAGCTATTTAAACCGAATTTTTTGGTTGATTTAAAGCCATTGTTGTTGACTAAGTTATTCACAGGGGAGTCTTTTTTGGCTATAGTTTTTTGTATATTTTCACTAACGTTAGTATTTTTTTCCTTATTTTTGACCCTGTAGATAACCTGTAGATTATTTTGTGATAATATCTTTTCCAGAGCAGAAGCTATTTGATCATGATATTTCTTTTCTAACCAAACTTTAGTAAAAGCATTGGGTACACCAACCACCACCTCTTGATTATTTATCTCATCTACAAAGGTATTTTTGAACCAGGTTGTAAAATTAGCCTTGGAAATCAAAAGCTCTAGTTCTGCTAATACGCTTTGCCAAATTTTTTCATTATCTTGCATGGGTTTTAAAGCCTAAAAATAAAGGGACTCTTTAAACTATAGCACAAAAGTTTTTTTAAAAGAATGCTTATAAAGTGTATAAAATGTGAATAAAATGTTTAAAAACATGGATAAATATATACCCTTGCCAAAAGAGGCTTAATATGTTATCCTAGCTACGTTATTTTAATATTTGAAGAGGTTATAATATTTTATGTCAACTAAAAGAACTTATCAACCCAAGAAAAGAAAAAGGGCCAAAACACACGGTTTTCGTTCAAGAATGTCTAGCCCAGGAGGACGTAATGTTCTCAAGCGTCGTCGTGCCAAAAAAAGAGCCAGCTTAACTGTTGGTCAATAAACCCTTTAAAATAGGTCCTTATGTTAGCTAAGGCCAATCGTTTACATTTAGATAATGATATAAAAAGGTTGCTCAAATCGGGTAAAACCTTTTTTTTGCCGCAATATATTATCAAATTTACACACAACAAAGATCAAAAACAACCCAAGATAGGTTTTGTTGTTTCCAACAAAGTAGATAAAAGGGCTGTTAAAAGAAACCAAGTTAAGCGGAGATTAAGAGAAGCGGCAAGAGAGATGTTGCCTAGGATAAATAATGAGTATTCTTTGCTAATAATAGCCAAAAAAGAAGCATTAGAGCTTGAGTATAAGGATGTTAAAAAACAACTAGACTTTGCTTTTTCTAAGATGAAAATCTATAATTAAAAACAGTGAAAACAATCATTTTAAAATTAATTCGTTTATATCAAAAAACCCTATCCCCTGATACAGGTTGGTTTAAGGTTTATTATCCTCATGGTTATTGCAAGTTTCACCCTCATTGCTCTGAGTATGGTCATCAGGCCATTGATAAACACGGAGTATTACGTGGTGGGACAATGACTGTCTGGCGGATTTTGCGCTGCAATCCATTTACCAATGGTGGCCACGATCCAGTAAAATAATTAAATAAAAAAATAAATGCAAATCTTTTTTATTATTTTTTATCAGCCAATTTTTAACTTACTAGTTTGGCTTTACAATAATATACCAGGACAAGACTTAGGTGTAGCTATTATTGTGCTTACCTTTATCATTCGTTTGCTTTTGTATATTCCTTCTAAAAAATCAATTCAAGCACAAAAAAACCTATCCTCCATCCAACCAGAAATAGAAAAGATAAAAGAAAAATACAAAGACGACAAAGAGAAGATGGGCCCAGAGTTGATGGCTCTTTACAAAGAAAAAAAAGTTAATCCTTTTTCAACTTGTCTACCTCTTCTGATACAGTTGCCATTTTTGTTTGCTATCTACAGAGTCTTTTTTGATGGCCTGACAAAAGATGATGCCATGAGTGCGCTTTATTCTTTTGTGGGAAACCCAGGAGCACTTGATCCAATTGCTTTTGGCTTCTTGGATCTATCAGAAAAAAATATTATCATAGCGGTTATAGCTGGCTTGGCCCAGTACTGGCAATCCAAGATGCTTATGAGCAAAAATAAGCAGGGTGGTATGGCTGGAGCTATGAGTAGTCAGATGCTTTATATTATGCCCATCATTACAATTGTGATTGGTTCACAGTTTCCAGCTGGACTTACTTTTTACTGGTTCCTATCTACTGCCTTTTCTATTGTTCAGCAATATATGGTGCTGGGATTTGGCAAAAAAGAGCCAGTAGTTGAAGTGGTAGATAAGCAATAAAAAAATAAGCAATAATATAAAAAACCCTTTAAAGTAAGGGTTTTTTGTTATGTATTCTGAATACAATTTTTATTCAAAGCTTCTTTCGCTGCCAACTATAATTTTTAGTTTTTGCGGAGCAACAGTGACCTCAGCCGGGGTTTTCATGATCACTTGCTCGTCGGTCAAAATTGACACCTGCTCCTCTCCTTCGCTACCTATTTTTATTTTTGTAAAAGGTAAGATAGTTCCATCAATTGTTTTTTTGCGGAGCAAACCAGATTTGACTGGGGTAATCACTGCTTCCAAGACACCATCTACAGGGCTGGACATAGAAATGTTTTCTGCACTAGCAAAGTTGTTTAAGGTGATACGACTTTTTGCAGTAACAGGAGAAACTTTGTAATCTTTGTAATCAATAACTACGTCACCATTTTCTATTTCAGCAGAGCCAATAAAATAATAATTATTTATTTTTCCTAAATCAATTTTTTTGATTATTCTGCTAGCTAGCACTTCACAAGCTAATGTCTTTGGTGGTATGCCCAAAGATTTGGCAATAGGATTGTTGTTGTCTACGGGGATGAGTCCTAGGGTAACATCAAGATCGGCCACAATATTTATGACCTTGGCAAATGTTTGGCTGTTGCCAATTGCTACAACTGTTTCAACCCCCTCTTTGACACCATCGTTGATCAACTCTTTCATGTTTTTGAGAATTGATAGACGGGCTATCTTTCCTTTGATCCCCAAAGCAATAATCCTCTTTTCAATTTTTATCAAGAGGTCAGCGTATTTTTTGTCATTAAGAAAGGAGTCGTAAATATAGAGATACATAAGAACTCCAAATTAAATTTTATTTTTCCTCGCCTTCCAAATCATCGTCAGTTTCTGGTTCTGGTGTTGGTTGGGCTTCTTCAACCTTAAAGTCCCCCACAGGCATATTCAATTGGCCCTTTATTAAGGCTCCACTTTCAATAGAGATTACCTGGGCCTTGATATCACCCAAGATGATAGCTGTACCAGTGATTTCAACCTTTCCTTTAGTGGCAATATTACCCTTTACTTTTCCAGATATAAAGGCGTTATTAGCCTTTATATTGGCCTCTACTAGAGCGTTTTGGCCTATTTTTAGGTTGTTTTTGGTGTCTAGGCTACCCAAAAGTATACCCTCAACAACCAAGTCACCCTCGCCTTTAAAATCACCCTCTACCTTAACAGAGGGGCCAATAATTGTTTCTACGTTTTTTGATGTTGGAGCGGAGTCATTTTTACTAAACATATTTTTATAGGTTAAAATAAATGTGTTGCCATTAAATAGTAGTTTAATATAGGAAAAAAGTAAAGATAAAAATGTACATAAACTGTGGACTTTTAAGCTTTATTATATTACAATGGCATTAGCAAAAATTTTAGGTTTTTGTTGGCAGCGCACTTAAACATATAAAATAATTAAGCAGTCTGTAAAATTTTTATAATTATATATATAATATATTACGACACTATATTATATTTATAATTAGCATAAAGACCCCATAGTTTAACCGGATAAAACAATAGCCTCCTAAGCTGTGGATCCAGGTTCGAGCCCTGGTGGGGTCACCACTTCTAGTAATTTTTAAAAATATTGTTTATTATATAAGTATGATTAATTCTGACGATCCTAGTCCTAATAAGAATATTAAAATTAAGCTAATTTAAAAAGCCCTATTTTGGGTATTTTTTATTTAAAAAAATGATATATATTATTTTATTTATTTTACTACTTTTGTCAGCCTGGTTTTCTGGCATGGAAATAGCCATGTTTTCCTTGACCCCAGCTCAGGTGCGTTCTTTGGTGATGCACAAAAGTAAAAACTCTGACTTATTACAAAAATTACTTAATCGTAAAAATAGATTGTTGGTGGTTATTCTTTTGGGTAACAACTTAGTAAACATAGGAGCAGCTAGTTTGGCCACAGTGGCTGCTATAAAAGCATTTGGAGATATTGGAGCGGGAATAGCCACAGGTATAATGACTATATTAATTCTTATTTTTGGCGAAATGTATCCAAAAGCCTATTTTCAGATTAATGCTGAGAAAATTGCGCTAAGATTCGCCCCGATTCTATATGTTTTACAACTTATATTATGGCCAATTGTGCTTATTTTAGAAAATTTACTCACTTTTTTGACTGGTGGCAAGTCTAGGCAACAGGTTTCAGAAAAAGAATTTAGGGCTCTAAGTAGACTGGCGGTAGAAGAAGGAACCATTGATTTTGAAGAACACGAAATGATTATGAATGTTTTGGAATTTAATGATGTGGAAGTAAAAGAAATAATGACGCCAAAATATAAAATGGAAGTAATCAATGATGAAGCAGAAGTAGATCAGGTTGCTTATTTTATGGCCCAAACTGCTCATAGTCGTTATCCGGTATATCACAATGATAAGGACAATATAATAGGCTATGTTCATGTTATGGATATTTTGAAAGTTTTAAATAGTGATAAAAGAGAGCAGCAAATAGAAAACTTTATTCAGCCTATTATAAAGATAAAGGAAAAACAAAAAATAAACCTTATTTTCAATAAAATGAGGCGCAAAGAAACACATATGGCTATTGTAATAAGAGGTGAAGATGTTTTGGGTTTAGTAACAATGGAAGATATATTAGAGCATTTGGTAGGGGATATTAAAGATGAAAATGATAATGAGTAATTTTCCCGAGAAAGCAGTTATTTAGCTAATTTTGGGCAAAAGGAAAGGGCCTTAACACGAGGTCAAGGCCCAGCTCCGAAGAGCAGGTGAAGCGCGATCAGGTAGATCACACTGTAAATGGCAAGGATGATGAAGTAACGGGTTGTGGGGCATTTGCCGCCGGTTTCAGCACCAGGAGTGGCCAGGGAGATGGTCATGTAGAACAGGAAAAGGGCTACCGTAGTGACGCCCAGGAAGATGAGCACATTGACCATGGACCACATGACGGACTTGAAGGACCATTCGGTCTGGATGGCGGGCTCGAACATCTCCGAGTAAAACAGCAGAACTGCCAAGAGAATGGCGAGGCCCAGGCCCAGCTTGCGAAGGATCCAACCAAAGCGGTTGAGGATCTGGGTGAGGGTGTTCATGTCTTGCCTTTCGATGAAGGAACTGTTGAATTGTGATATATAAGTATATCACAATTTTTAGTTTTTGTCAATATTGGTTTTATTTATAATTAAGCAGATAATTGACTTTTATAGTACTATAACCTATATTACCAAGGCTTTCCCAGCAGCTGTTCCTTCAACATTTGAGAGGGGGTGAATATCTTGAAAATCGCAATAATTGCCGGCACTGGTATGCATAAGTTGTTTTTGGGCAAACCTCAGTTTCAGGTAGAAAAGATGCAAGCCCAAAAAACACCTTATGGTGGTCCAGTGATCTACTATCGGATCAGTTTTTACCAAGACGACAAGAAAATAGAACTTTATTTTCTCAGTCGGCACGAATGCACTGGTATTTACCGACTTCCGCATATGCTTGATCATCGTCTGTATATGTATACTTTGATGTGTGTAGTCGGGGTGGACTGTATATTGGCCACCTCAGCTGTGGGCGCTATTGGTGCACCAACCACACATTATAAGCAGGGAGACATTACAGCACCTCGTTTTGCTGTTGACTACGTCGGTGATCCCTACACTTTTGCTACTCCAATGTATACCCATCCAACCGCTTTTCACCGTCCAGCCACCTGGCTCTTTTGTCCGCACGTCCAGAAACTTTTGGCATCCTCAGTGGGTGCTGTTTCAAACGTCATTTTGGCCAATAGCATCAAGGGTCCGCGCTTTGAAACACTTCAAGAGATGGATCAACGAAAACGAGATAAGGCCTACTTGGTCGGAATGACCACTGCTTTTCCTGAAGCTATTTTGGCCGGCGAAGGTGCTGTGCCTTATGGTTTGCTTTGCGGCGTAGCTAATCTGGCACCCGCCAGTGAAGACGGCCGAGAAGTAGGTGAAGTCATGGCCCAGATGCAAGAACCCATTCTCAATTCAATACTTCGAGTATCCCAAAAAATTCTCGAAGACGGACTTGCTCATCCCAAGAACTGTCCTTGTCGTCAGGGGAGAGAAGAGTCTGTATTCTCGATTTTGGGAAAACCTAGTTTCTAGATTACCTTGCTAAACAGCAAGGTTTTTTATTTAATATTAGTTTATTTGACAAAAATATATTTTATGTTATTATACCCCCATAGGGTATATTATGAATAAAAATATTTGTCATCCTGAAAAGATAGTTTCTCAACTTCATCGTATTGAAGGCCAAGTTCGTGCTGTAGAAAAGATGTACAATGAAAAGCGTGATGTAGAGGATATTATCAGAGTGGTTATGGCCGCCAGAGCATCTTTGGATTCAGTCACCAGGCTTTTGGTTGATGATAAGGTTTCAGGGTGTTATGATAAGAGCAAGGTAGTTAAGAAAAAAGAGCTACTAAAGCTAATTGATGTATTTTTTAATATAACTTAATTAATAATTAAATAATTAATTTTAAAAAAATATGGCATTAGAATTGACAGATCAAAGTTTTGATCAAGAAGTAAAAGAATTTGATGGTGTGGTCTTGGTAGACTTTTGGGCACCATGGTGTATGCCTTGTAAAATGCAAGGACCTATCGTTGAAGACGTAGCCAAAGAGTTGGCCGATAACGACAAAGTAAAAATAGCTAAGTTGAATGTAGACGACAACAAAGACAAGGCTGGTGAATTTCAGGTAATGAGTATTCCTACTCTTAAGATTTTTAAGAATGGAGAAGCAGTAGAGGATATGGTTGGTCTACAAAGCAAAGAAGTTTTGCTAGAAAAATTAAACGAACACTCAAAATAAACCTATGTCAGAACAAGCATATGATGTAGTAATAGTTGGCGCCGGACCATCTGGTCTTACCGCTGGCATCTACACTACTCGTAGAGCCTTAAAAACACTTATAATTTCCAAAGATATTGGTGGACAACTTTCTTTGACTGATGATATAGAAAATTATCCAGGCTTTAAGTCAATTGGCGGTTTGGAGTTGGCTCAAAAATTTCAAGAGCAAGCAGCTGGAACTGGTTCGGAGTTTCTTTTTGAGGCAGTCACAGAAATCATCAAAGACAAAGATGGTGGCTTTGTGGTAAAAACCTTTACGGACAAGTCTATCAAGACCAAGACAGTTATTCTAGCCTTTGGCCTTACTCCTAGACCTTTGGATGTGCCCGGGGAAAAAGAATTGACCGGCAAGGGAATTACATATTGTGCTACCTGTGATGGGCCACTTTACAAAGGCAAGGATGTGGTTGTTATTGGTGGTGGTAACTCTGCTATGGACGCGGGAGAGTTTTTGTCAAAAATTACCAATCAGGTTTATATGTTGGTCAGGGGTGACAAATTAAAAGGCGAAAAAGTATTGGCGCAACAGATTCATGACGCCGAAAACATAGAAGTACTTTTTGGTGCTAACACCAAAGAGATAAAAGGTAAAGACAAAGTAGAAGCGCTTGTTTACACAGACATAGACGGAAATGAAAAAGAACTTGAAGTCAGCGGGGTCTTTATCGAGATTGGTTACATAGCTAGTACCAAATGGTTGAAGCCACTTGGTTTGGAAATGGATGAGCGCAACCAAATAAAAATTACTGTTAATAACGAAACAAATATTCCAGGGATATTTGCGGCTGGAGATATTACAGAAATTACTTATAAGCAAGCAGTGATATCTGCTGGGGAGGGTTCAAAAGCAGCCTTGCAAGCTTATAAATATATTCAAGGAGACAAACCCTTGATACCAGATTGGACACCTAAGAAAAAATAATATGAATGCATACGACAACGCTTTGAGGCAATTGGAAAAAGCTGCCAAGCTTATGGACCTTGATCCAGAAGTAGTGGCTCGTCTTAGTGCCCCAGAAAAAATAGTCATGGCTAGTCTTCCTGTAAGAATGGATGATGGTCATTTGGAAGTATTTCAAGGCTATAGGGTACAATACAACAGCGCTCGCGGACCTTATAAGGGTGGGATTAGGTTTCATCCACAAGTAGACTTGGATGAAGTAAAAGCCTTGGCTTTTTGGATGAGTATAAAAACAGCTGTAGTAGACATTCCAATGGGTGGAGGAAAAGGCGGTGTGGTAGTAGACCCCAAGTCTTTGTCTAAAACAGAACTAGAAAGACTGTCCCGCGCTTGGGTAAGAGCCTTTAGACAGGTGATTGGTCCAGAAAAAGACGTACCTGCGCCAGATGTATATACTACTCCACAAATTATGGCTTGGATGGCTGACGAGTTTTCTACATTAGAAGGTAAGCCATCAATTGGAGTGGTGACTGGCAAGCCACTGGACTACGGTGGATCCAAGGGCAGAGGAGCAGCTACAGCCACTGGTGGATTCTATGTTTTTATGAAGCTAATTGAGGACACGGACATCAAGCCAAACAAAACTAAGGTTGCTATTCAGGGCTTTGGCAATGCAGGCAGCATCATGGCTGAGTTACTGGATAATGAAAAATTTATTATAGTTGCTTTGGCAGACTCCAAAGCTCATATCTACAATGACAAAGGTTTGGATTTGGAAAAAGTTTTTGCACACAAAGAATCAACAGGTTCTTTGGCTGGATTTTCTGGAGCCAAGGAAATTAGTAAAGAAGAATTTTTGGCTTTGGATGTGGATGTATTAGTACCAGCTGCTTTGGAAAATCAAATAACCAAGGACAACGCTGAAGACGTAAAAGCCAAGTTTGTAGTTGAGTTAGCCAATGGGCCGCTTACCCCAGAAGCAGATGAAATATTATACAAAAAAGGAGTAGTTGTAATACCAGATGTTTTGGCAAATGCCGGTGGAGTAACAGTTTCTTATTTTGAATGGCTACAAAATATATCCAACAATTATTGGACAGAAGAAGAAGTAGATAAAGAGCTAAGAGAAAAAATGATACCTGCCTGGGAAGCTATCTATCAAATGTCAAAAGACAAGAAAGTAGATTTTAGGACAGCCTCGTTTATGGTGGCTCTCCATAGGATAGCCAAAGCCATACAAGCAAAAGTATAAAAACAATTCCCCGCTTCAAGAGCGGGGCTTTTGTTTAATAAAAAACCGAGACTCTTAGCTCTCGGTGGTATCTTTTTTTGGTGTTTTGGGAGGACGAATACCAAGGCAAACTATTTTGTAGCTTGTTTTGTTTCCGCAATCTTGAGTCATGCTGGCGACTGGGTTCGGACAATCCTCTTGCCCACAACAAGCGCACAGAACTGATCTCTTTGGCATCGTGATCTCACACTTTGTTCAAGGGACTAAACGGGAGCATATATAAAACATACAACAGTTTTTATTTTTTAGCAAAAAGAGTTACAATATAATTATGAGTAATTTTATTATAGGAGTAGACGAGGCAGGCAGAGGACCAGTGGCTGGGCCAATTGTAGCGGCAGCTGTACTTTATCGTGGACATAAAAGAGAAAAAGAAATATTACAGCAGGTAGATGATTCAAAGAAATTGAGCACCCTGTCCCGAGAAACTTTATTTATGATGATTATCAAAAATTTTGTTTGGTCAGTACAAATGCTTGATAATAAATTTATTGATAAGTACGGAATCCAAAAAGCAAATTTTTTGGTGATGTGGGACGCTCTTGAAGAGATAAAACACAAAGTGAAAAGACCAGTTCAAGTAGTGGCTGATTATATTGGAGGAGCAGATAGGCTGACTCAACAAGCAGATATA
>PKTI01000040.1 GCA_002869235.1 Candidatus Parcubacteria bacterium | reverse complement strand
GCTCTTGACGAGCATAGTCGGACATACGATCTCTGATGAAGTCAGCCTGACTCAGGACTTGGAAGCGATCGTCATCATCGACATCACTATGGCTCCAAGCCAGGGGTCGGCAAGCAACCAAACCAGGGACCTGCCTTGCGTTTACAAACATCTCAACCTCCCGTCGAATTGGTGTAAAATCATCACTCGAATTGATACAAAAAACGAACACTTTGTCTAACCAATCCATACTATAGCAGTATCAAAATATAGTCAATTTTTAAGCCTTTTCTTCAAAAAATAAACCACCACCAAACAAATAAGTCCCAGTAAAGAAAATATCAAAACATTTTTAGTAGCAAACTCTTTATCCGAAGATGATACCTTATGTTCCTCTTTACTTAAATCAATATCCACCTTTTCAGCTTCTTCAGAAATTTTTTCTCCCAATACTTCTTTGGAAACAAAGACGTCCGCCAACTTAAAAGGTGTCAACTTAAAGCCATTGTTGCTTTCTGATAATATACCACTTATTATCACCTCACTACCCTTTTTGATATCCAGTTCTTTGCTAGAAAATTTTAAATAGGCTCTAAGTAAATAATCCTCTTCTTCGTCTTCGGCTATATAAATATTTTTGCCACTCTTTTTTACTACCACACCACCTATAGTCACAAAATCTCCCAGATAATCTTCACTTATATCAAAAACATCTATAACCTCCCTGTCTGTCAGTTCAATCTTCATATCACTTACCAGCACATCGCTTGCGTTTTTTATTTTCAAACGAGGAATGTCGCCAGTCTTGGAAATCTTCCCGCTTACTGTCAAAACTTGTCCTGGCCTTATTTGCGGAAAATCTTTGTAATAAGAATAAACCTCTACCAAAGAATCATAATAAACTTTGTCACCATCAAAATCTACCAAATATACGCTACGACTATCTCCATCCGAAGAATTTATAGCTAGGCCTTGAACCAAAACTTCTTCATTTTTTTCCAGCTCAAAGACTTGAGGCACAAAATATATTTCTCGCTCTTCATCAACTACAACATTCAAATTTATACTGCCTGGGCTAGGCTTATCTGCTACAAACCATTCTCTATTTTCAAAATCCCAAGCATAGGAGCTGCCCTCAGGTATTTTTTCATATTCTACTTGCTGCCAAATTTGTTTGTTGGGATCAATTAGTCTCACTGAGTCATTAGAATTATTCAAAGTGATTTTACTTTTCTCTCTTGTGACAAGCAAAAAATCTTTTCTAGCTATAGTACTAGTAACAAAATTATAAGGTTTGCTGCCACCATCTATGTCGTCCAGATACCAGCCCGACAAATCTATGTTTTTGTCTGATTGATTATAAAGCTCTACCCACTCATTGTCGTCACTACCAATTGGATTGGGAATAAATTCAGAGATTATCAAATCATCTTCACTAAAATCAATCTCTACCACTTTGTTTTCCTTTTGGTTTTCGGTTTTCTTTTTTAGCTCAGCTTCTGGTTCTGTTAAAATACTTTCTGATATTATTTCTATTTCAAATTCTGTTGTATCACCCAGGCCTTCTTTGTCCTCAACCCTCAAAACAACTGTATAGCTACCTATGTTTTCAAATTTATGTTTTGTGTTTTTTTTGTTAGCAGTATTGCCATCCCCAAAATTCCAAAAATACTCTAGATTTTCATCTTCTTCGTCATATGAGTTTTCCCCTGAAAAACTAATGTTTTTATCAACAAATAATTCTTCTGTTTCTACACTAATCTGAGCTACTGGCGCCTGATTAAAAATAAATTCATTGTTTCTACCTGGTGTAGGACTCTTAGTCCAAACAAAAGCATCTTCTCTTCTAGCATAACTACGACCCTCTATACAATCTTGATAATTGACCTCTTCCTGTAGCTCTTCATTGGGGTTATAAATTTTTACACTATCCCCACCAGAATTATTTAAAGATATACCAGTGGTTTCTTTTTCCAAAAGCAAATAGCTTTTAGCTTCTATGACCAAACTATCATCAAACACAAAGCGTCTTAATGAATTATCCCCCAAGGCAAAATTTTCCAGTTCTACCAACTCATCATTTACATTATATATCTCTATCCACTCCTCATCATCGCTACCTTCGGGATCAGGTATAAACTCCGAAATTATTATTTGTGGCCAAAGATTTTCTTGGTTATTTTCTTCTGACACCTCCTCGATACTTGAGGTGCTGTTTGGGTGACCTGGTGTGCCACCAACTACATAACTAGTTTGCCAATTACTTTCTTGGCTGTCTTTGTTTAGGGTTATTTTTTCCAAACTCATACCGTCACCACCTCCCCAAAGAGAATTGTAATCAGAAAGAACAGGATAGCTCTCTCCATTGTCAAAACCAATAGCTAAACTAGAACTGGAATTTGGCAAAGACATCACAGTATCAAAAACTGTGCCCGAAAAATCTGGATAATCCAACAAAAAATTCTCTGCATTGTCAGCTAAAATTACAAATTCATAACCTGAGATTGTGGAACTACCTTGATACAAAGACAAGGAGTGGTTTGATCCATCAAAAAAACGCCACGTACTACTAGCAGTTATACTTTCTTGGCTTGAATTAAAAATTTCTATCCATTCGTGTCCACCATCAACCCCTGAAACATCATACATTATCTCAGAAATCAACAAGTCTGTTTCAGCAGATTGAGCTTTTATAGCCACAACAAAAAATAATAATAAAAAAATCGCTTTTCTTTTCATTTTTTAAAAATTAACTTATTACTTTGGCAAAGGCCTGAAGATACAGGCAAACTCCAGGCCTCGACTAAGGCAACAACTATTCTTCTACTTGAATTTCTTCTACATCTACATCCTCTTTAGCGGTCTCGTCACCTTTGACCATTTTTTTGTTGCTGCCACCAAGCATTATTAAGTCAGAGGCTACAATCTCTGTCATATAGTGCTTGTTTTTATCCTTATCTTCCCAAGAACGATTTTGCAAACGTCCTTCAAGATAGACCTTTGAGCCCTTTTTCAGATAAGTGTTGATAATATCAGCCAAGCTACCCCAAGCAACTACTCGGTGAAAATCAGCCCTGTTCTTCTTGCTTTTTGTTTGTGCGTCCTTCCAGGTATAATTTGTAGCTAGACGCAAAACAGCCAAATTTTGCCCAGAAGACAATGCTTTTGCTTCTGGATCGGCAGTCAAATTGCCGATTAAACTTACTTTGTTTAAGTCCATAACGCTTTTCTCCTTTCTTTAATTGTTATTTAAATTATATTGACAAAAGAGGTGTTTTATCCTAATATAGCCTTGAGGCTAACCTAGTTAGCTCTCGAAATCGCTTTTCTTCACAAAAGCCCCGCTATGCGGGGCTTTTGTATTTTGTCAGCCGTCTCAAATATTTTTGACGGCTTTATTTTTTTTCATCTTAACACAGCTTATTTTTCTGTCAAGAAAAATAATCTTTCAAAAAACTACGCCGATGAATCGGGCATAAACCAAACCTATCTAAATGCCCGTAATGTTTCTTGGTGCCATAGCCTTTGTGTAACCAAAATTCATAATGGGGAAAATCATGATCCAATTCCATCATCAGATGATCACGAAAAACTTTGGCTACTATAGAGGCGGCTGCTATTTCCTTGAATCTGCTTTCTCCATTTTTATAAAAATGTAT
>PKTI01000046.1 GCA_002869235.1 Candidatus Parcubacteria bacterium | reverse complement strand
GAAGTCGATAAAGAAAGAGGACGTATCGGACTTTCTATGAAGGAACTTTTACCTAAACCAGAATACACACCTAGAGAAGATAGAGATAATAGATCTCAGGATACTAAACCCCAGAATAAATCACGATTTTTTAGAAGAAATAAATAATCGTTGTGGATTTTATATCACTCGTAAAAAAAGAAAAAAGGCCAACTAGCCTAAGATGGATGCCAATATTTTTGGCAGCTGTGGTTTTGTTGGCTTTGGTTTTCTTTTCTCGATTTTGGGCAGCAAAACCAGAGGTTTATGCGCATGATTTCTTGCCAGCAGAGACCAATTTTTACTACGAATGGTCTAGTAAAGATTCTTTTGATGAAAATGTGGCCAAGTATAATCTATTTGATGCTACTATTGGTGATGAACAACTTAATAAAGTGGCTACCATAGTTGGCCCTGAGTTTTCTCAGGTAGAGGAGTTGATTTGGTTTAGAGTAGAGGGGCGAACTGATGATGCTTATTTACTTCGTTTTGCAGATTTAGAGAGGGAGTACCTAGTTACTTTGGCTGAAAAAAATGAAGACTGGTTTTTTTATGTGCCAGCACCAGACATTTTGTTTATCGGTCCGGATGAAGCTATGGCTCAGATGGTCTCTTCTTTTGTAATAAGCCGTTTTACAGTCAATCATTCTAGAGATGGAGTCAATTTATATTGGCAAATAGATAAAGCTCCAGAATTTTTAGAGTCTTTATCATCTCTATTATTGCCATTGGCCTCAAGTAGAGATAGTTTTGTCAATTTTACTGATCATAGTATTGATTTTTGGCAACCAAGAAATGCCTCTACTACCAAAAGTAAAGCTTTAAAATTTAATCAGGCCAAAATACCAAGCAGATTTGATTTAGCCTTTGGTTTTAACGCTAGTTCGACTGATGGTTTTGACAAATTTATAGCTAGTAATGTTATATTGCCCCACTTTGACAATTTACCTTATCAAAATTTGAGCAACGAGGAACTGAGAACCGGTTTTTTATCTAATGCAGCTATTATTTCTTCCGAGGATGCCTGGCTCTTGCTGTCAAAAGAGGATTGGCAGAGTAAGGCTATAGATTTGATACAAAATTTACAGTTAAATGAGGTAGAGAGGGTTTTGCCAGACGGAACACTGTATACAGAGTTAGTGGCCAGCCAAGAGCCAGCTGTGTTGAGGCATGATTTTGCTGGACAGACCTATTGGCAGATTGATAATTTGTATGGTTTTTCTGCAGCTGGTAATTATTATCTTAGTAATCAGGTAGAAATGATAGAAAATATAATGACTTCTGAAGCTGTCTTTTCTAATTTGTGGTCAAATTGTCTAAAAAACGATAAGGAGATAGGCGATTTTGTGGATATTAAGACAGATTATTTAACAGATGGTTTATTAAAGGATTATTTTATAGAAAATAATATAGTAAATTTAGGTTTATTTTCTTACCAAAATTATACAGTTGAAGGAATTAAGCTTTGTTTCTAGTTTTCCACATAATATATTGTTTATAACAAGCCTTAACTAGCAGTTAGGGCTTGTATTGTGGATAAGTTGTTTATAAAGTTTGCTTATTTTTTGTTTTTCTGTCAAATAGAATTTTAAATAGTCATTTTTTTATCTAATATTAGCACATAATTGGCGTTGACTAAAGGGTTAATATATGATATACTAAGTATGTAGATAAGTTCCCTTACAACCCAAAAGAATTGTGCATTAAATAATCATTTGTGCATAACTCTTTCCGTTTTACTGTGCTAAAAAGCACTAAATGACCTGACCATTTAACAAAAACAAAAACAAAAACAACAAAAAGGGCAATCCTTTCTGCGCTGTAGAATTGAGCATTAAAGCTTAGTACTCAGTTCTACAGTGTAGAGGAGATCTGTTCCATAGACATGGTAAAACGGTTGCTCTGAGTCAGGGCTGAGTCACACATAACGTCTTTTTGATCAAAATCTTGTTCGCCAATTCTAGCAGGCTAAAAAAGCCACAACAAGTGATAAAAAGACGCTAAGGCGCTTCGCGCCACCCAGATAATTTCAAAATTCTAGGGGATAGGCCAAGCGCCTTTTCTGTTTGCCTGGAATCTTGATTTTTTAACCTTTTTTTGCTAATATACTAGAGTAAAAAATAATAGAAAAACTATGAAAATGGATGCTAAATTTATTGAGGAGAGGAAGCAGGATTTAGAAAAACGTCGTCAGGAGCTACTCAAAGAGTTGAATGAGGATGCTGTTAAAGTTGCTGAGCATGATTATAGTGCCAAGTTTGTTGATTATGGTGATAAGGATGATGAAAATGCTGCCGAGGTAGCAAATTTTGAGAAAAATCTTTCTTTGGAAAAGACCTTGGAGGTTTCTTTATATAATGTAGACCGTGCTCTCAAGAAAATTGAAGAAGGCAAGTATGGTTTGTGTGAAAAATGTGACGGGCCAATTAAGCCCGAAAGGTTAGGTGCTTTTCCATCAGCCACTAGTTGTATGGATTGTAAGAAAAAGTCATTGTAATGATAATTTATTTTGTCAGCTTGATAGTCTTATTTGTAGCTGACCGTTTATCAAAATTTTATTTTGTAAATAAGACCCCCGAAACACTTGGGGGCTTTATTGATTTGCATATAAATGAAAATCTAGCATTTTCTTTGCCAGTTATGGATTATATTTTGTATCCATTGGTTTTAGTTGTAATATTTATAGTTATAAATTTTTGGTTAAAGGCCTATAAAAATAAAGATATTTTGATTTGGCCATGGGGCCTATTGATAATAGGAGCTATTTCCAATCTTTTGGATAGATTTCAGTACGGCGGGGTAGTTGATTTTATAAATGTGCCTTACTTTACTGTTTTTAATGTATCAGATATATATATTTCCATGGCTGTTGTCTGGATACTTTGGTATGAAATGTTTTACAAAAAACAAAAGCTTGACAAAAATTCTACTTAGTCTAAGATATAGATAGCCAAGAAAAGCGATTTTTCCCGCTGAGCGGGGTCACCCTTATTTTTATAAGTATGGGTGAGAGAGTTCTCCATTTTTGTGGAGAAAGGCATGGGTTAGTTTTTTGTTTGCCTTTGTTTGTAGCGGGCAAAAACGGACAAAGAAATAAAAAGCTTTCTATTTAAATCGCTTTTCTTGGTGAAAAGCGATTTTATTATGGAAAAAATTTATACTATTGCCCCCTTGGGTTTAAAAGGAATTTTGGTTGAAGTAGAGACAAATCTTTCTCGTCATTTACCCAAAATAATTATAGTGGGCTTACCAGATACTTCAGTGCAAGAAGCCAAAGAAAGGATTTGGGCTGCTATTGAAAACAGCGGGGTGCAATTTCCCAGACAAAAAGTAGTATTAAACTTGTCTCCAGCTCAAATAAGGAAGGAGGGTGGTTCTTATGATCTGCCTATGGCGGTTAGTATTCTGCAAACAGCAAAAATTTTGGAAATCACGGATGATAAAGTGGCTTTTATAGGAGAGCTAGCCTTGTCTGGTAAGCTAAAGCCTGTACCAGGAATATTGGTTATGGTCTCTAGTTTGAAGGATATGGGTTTTAAAAAAGTTTTTGTGTCTATAAAAAACGCTAAAGAGGCTAATATGGTAGAGGATATTGAGGTTTATCCAGCTGATAGTCTTTTAGAAATTATTGAGCACTATGATGGAAAGAAAATCGTCCCCTTGGCTAAAGAAAAATTTGTAGCCAACTCAAATAGAGCAAGTATAGATATGTCTGAGATTAAGGGCCAGGAGCAAGCCAAGAGGGTTTTGGAGATATCGGCCGCTGGTGGACACAATGTTTTGTTTGTGGGCCCACCTGGTGCCGGCAAGACTATGCTAGCCAAAGCCTTTTTGTCTATATTACCCGACATGAGTTTATCAGAGTCCATGGAAACAAGTAAGGTTCATAGCTTGGCGGGATTATTGTCTGAGGACAATCATTTGATAGATTATAGAATAATAAGAGATCCTCATCATTCAGCTTCTGTTTCAGCTATAGTGGGAGGTGGCTCTTGGCCAAAACCAGGAGAAATAAGCCTAGCTCATAATAACGTTTTATTTTTGGATGAAATATTGGAATTTCCTCGTCAAGTTTTGGAATCTTTGCGTCAACCTTTGGAAGATAATGTGATTACCGTTTCTAGAGTCAAAGGTAGTTTTGATTTTCCAGCCAATTTTATTCTACTGGCCACTGCCAATCCTTGTCCTTGTGGTTATTTTACGGACAAGACAAAAGAGTGTAAGTGTTCAGCTGTTGAAATAAAGCGTTATCAAAAAAGAATTTCAGGGCCAGTATTGGATAGAATAGATCTTCATCTTTTGGTAAATAGAGTTAGGACAAAATATTTGTCTACAACAGACAAGGCAGAGAGCTCAGACACAATCAAGCAAAGGGTTTTTTTGGCCCGTGAAAAACAATTGGCTCGTAGTCCAAAATTGAATGCGAAACTGAGCTCCAAAGAAATATTGGGTGTTTGTCATTTATCACAAAGCAGTAAAAATATTTTGACTAAAGCAATAGATGGTTTACAGTTGTCAGCTAGGGCATATTTCAAAATTTTGAAAGTATCTAGAACTATAGCTGATTTGAGTGTTAGTAATAAAGTAGAAGATAAGCATATTTTAGAGGCGCTACAGTATAGGAGTAAAATTTTTTTGTAATAAAAAACCACCCAAGAAAGGATGGCGATGTTGGCTAGTTCGCACGAGCGCGAGGACGCCGGAGCCAAAACTCCGTGATCAGAGCCAGACTGAGTCCTAGAAAGAGCGAGCCGAGGGAGGTGAAGATCTTGAGTAGGTGTTCGAACCACAGATTGGCCAAACCGGCCAAGACGAACATCCAGAAGCATATCACCCCTGTCCAGATTAGGCCCTGGATAAAGCCGTCGCGGTGGTGATTCCTACCCAAAGTCTTGAGTAGGAAAAGGTGTGCTAGAAAGGTAGTGATTGTGACTACTAGCCACGTAGGCAGCTGCATAGGCCCCTCCTTAGGGCTGAAGGTACTCCATTACGGACTGAATTATCTTATAATTTAGTTTATTTTTTGTCAATTCTATAAATAAAAAAAACACCCCGTAGGGTGTATTAGTCGTAGGTCGTGTTGTTGTCTTCGGGGTTGTCGAAGTAGAAGAGAATGCTGGCCAGTAGGCAGATGTAGCAGAAGAAAACAAAGCCGAAGGCTAACAAGGACCATGAAGTGGGATTGGCGATGATGCCGATTACAGCGATGATGCTACTCATTCCGAGGTAACCCAGAGAAAGTCCCATCATACCGCCGGTGTAGCCACGAAGCCAGAAGTAGCCGATCATCAGCCAGGCAAGGGCCGGGGGGATCGCAAGACTGAGTTGAAGTGGTGTCATATTTCTAGCCTTTCGGCAACGCCATCCTTGACGTGGAGTGTACTCTTGGTGAACAATATACTATAATATATATATTCACTATTGTCAAGGATAGGATTTACTGTTAATATATATACATGAAAAAAATAATCTTTAGTTTAATAGTGTTAGTTTTTCTTTTTGGTTTGTGGTTTTATCAAAATAGAAAGCCAGAAGCTATTGTGATAGATTTGCCGCCAGAGCAGAGCTATCAGGATTTTGTAAACAGAAATGACAATACAGAAATCACAGATAATACAGAAGAGGATGAGCCTAATCAAATAGTAAACACCAATACATCTCAAAACGTTAATGCCAATACAAATGTTAGTCAGCCTATACAAGCTACTAGCATAAACTTGAATGTGCCATTTACTTCCCAAGCGCCTACTGCCAATTGGGAACAGCCATTTCAAGATGCTTGTGAAGAAGCATCAGTTTTGATGGTTGATTATTATCTAGATGGCAAAAGTATACCTAGCCCAGGGCAAGTAGAGGAGATATTGATTGCTATGGTTGATTGGCAGGAAGTAAACCTTGATGGCGATATTGATATGAGTATAAATGAACTAGCTTACTTTGCGGAAAATCTTTTGGGCTATGATGATTATGATATTGTTGAAGATTTGACAGTAGAAAAAATAAAAGCATATTTGGACAAAGGTTTGCCAGTGATAGTGCCAGCCAATGGTAAGACACTAGCTAATCCTAATTTCAGAAACGGAGGGCCAGTCTATCATATGTTGGTAATCAAGGGCTACAAAGATGGTTATTTTATAACCAACGATCCTGGTACCAGAAACGGTCATAATTTTGTGTACACTTACGAAAACATGATGTTGTCTATAGCTGATTGGGATGAACAAAAACACCAGGTAGATCCTGATGCTAAAAAAGCTTTGGTTTTGATAGGGGACTAGGCTAGTTTGGTACTATTTATTTTTAAGTGGAAAGTATAACCTAGATAGGCAGCTGCCTTTTGACAATAATTCATGCGTTCTACAAAGATGGCAAAATAATCCATCATATCAGTAAACTTGGTATCAAGTTTCAAAGACAAAGTGATTGTCTTTTTTTGTTTGTCTACTTGAAGCTTATTGTCGGTGACAGCGTAGTTGACTCTATCATGAATGTCTGCTTTTATTTCAGCTATATTTTTTGTCTTTACTCTAGAGCGGTGGACATCAGACTTATCGGCAATAATGACACAGGCAGTTACCTTGTCTACTATTTTCAGGTCATCTTTGTCGTGCGAAACAATAACCTGGGATATAGTAGATACATCTTCAGGATTTGCTTCGTTGATAAAACATTGAGAAAAAAGCATAGCAGCCCAATAATGATGTTGGGTACGTCCCAAAAAATTTCCCATATCATGACACCAAGCAGCAATAGCAGCTGTTTCTTGGGCGTGTTTTTTGAGGCCTATTTTGCTAGCAATCATCCTGGCACGATCACTGACAATATCAAGATGGCGACGACAATGATCAGTATACCCCAAGACTTTGAGGTATTTGTCAGTCTGGTCGATAAAGGCATTTATACGTGGATCTTGTTTTATCTGTTTTAGGCTAAGCTCCATTTATATTTAGTTCTTTAGAGCATCTTTGAGGGTTTTACCTGCTTTGAATTTTGGCACCACTACTTCAGGTATGTCAATCCTCTCAGAAGGTTTTTGAGGGTTAACACCCTTTCTGGCGTGGCGAACTCTAGCAGAAAAAGTACCAAAACCAGTCAAGGTAACATCCTTGCGCTCTTTTAGTCTTTCTATCACTAGGTCTTCCAGAGCCTGAAGTACATCTTCAGCCTCTTTTTTGCTGACACCAGCTTTGATAGCAATGGTTTCTATCAATTGGGCTTTATTCATATATCCTCCTTAATTAATTATTTCTCTCAACAGCTCAATATGAGTTGTTTTGTGTGTTTTGTTATCTATCTCTAATAATAAAGCATTTATCTCAATTTGACCAGTTCTAGGCAAATCGTGAACAATTTTTTTATCAGTTAGAAATTTTTCGATAATTATTTCTTTTTTGATTCCTAGTACAGAATCATGAGCACCAGTCATGCCAACATCAGTGATATAGCCGGTTCCTTTTGGCAAAATTTGAGCATCAGCAGTGGGCACATGAGTATGTGTGCCGAAAATGGCAGACACCCTACCATCTAGATAAAAACCCATAGCTCTTTTGTCGCTAGTGGCTTCAGCGTGTAGATCTACTATTATATTAGCATCCTTAGGAAGCTCTTCGAGCATTTTATCTATTTCCAAAAATGGATTAGCCAAAGGCTCGTCTTCATAATTGATAAAAGTTCTGCCAGCTAGATTGATTACTATCAGAGGAGTACCGTTTATGTCTACTTTTTGGTAGCGATACTTTTGGGGAGTACGATAGTCATTTATAGCGCAAGCAATTTTGTAATCACTTTCTTTGGCCAGAGTAGTTATGTCATATTTTTTCCAGATATGGTTTCCACCGGTAAATATTTCAATACCAGCCTCAGATACTTCTGCTATAGTTTTGGGAGTTACTCCTTTGTTGTGAGCTAGATTTTCTATATTGCCAACAAAAATATCTGGAGAATATTTTTTCTTCCACTTAGGGATTATTTCTTTGACGCCTTTTCTACCAAGAACACCTGAAATATCGCCGATAAATATTATTTTTGTTTTATCTGGCATACTCAGTAATCCTTTTTTCTCTTATAACAGTTACTTTGATTTCGCCAGGATATTTGAGGTCAGTCTCAATTTTATTGGCAATATCTTGGGCTAGTTTATTGGCCTTGAAATCATCTATTTCATCGGGTGAAACAAATACTCTGATTTCTCTACCAGCTTGTATAGCGTAGGCTTTGTCTACACCAGCAAAAGTCTTGGCAGTATTTTCTAGCTCAGTTAGACGTTGGACATATTCTTCAAAAGAATCGCGTCTAGCACCTGGCCTAGAGCCAGAAATAGCGTCAGCTATTTTGACCACTATGCCTTCTAGAGTTTTTGGTTTATCCTCGTGATGGGCAATAGACATATAAGCTACTTCTTCTGGTAAACCAAATTTTTTCATCAGGTCATAGCCAATATCAGGGTGAGATCCTTTTATTTCATGATCTAGGGCCTTACCTATGTCATGAAGCAAACCACCTTTTTTACAGACATTTTCATCAGCCCCTAGCTCAGCAGCCAAAAGTCCTGATAAATGTGATACCTCCAGAGCATGCTGTAATTGGTTTTGTCCATAACTAGTTCTGTATTTTAGACGACCAAGTATTTGGATGAGCTTGTTGTCTAGGCCGACTATACCAGCTTGATAAGCAGCTTCTTCTCCAGCTTTTTTGATATCAAGAGCCAACTCTTTTTTGGCTTGATTGACAGTTTCTTCAATTCTGCCCGGATGGATACGTCCATCTGACATCAATTTTTCCAAAGCGCGTTTGGCCAATTGACGTCTAATAGGATTGAAGGCAGATATAAGTATTGACTCGGGAGTATCGTCAATAATGATTTCTACACCAGTCAACTGTTCTATGGTTTTTATATTTCTACCTTCGCGACCAATGATACGGCCTTTCATTTCTTCATTTGGTAGGTTGACGGCTGTAGTTGTAGTCTCCACTGTATGTGGTGCAGCACAGCGCTCTATGACAGCTGTGAGCATTTCTTTGGCTTTGGCCTCCAACTCTTCAGCGCCCTGGTCTTCCAATTTACGTATACGATGAAGCAACTCATCTTGCATTTGAGTTTCTGTATTTTTGATGAGTACATCCTTGGCATCTTCTTGTGATAGTCCAGCTATTTTTTCTAGCTTGGCCATTTGAGATTCCTTGATTTGTTTTATTTCATCTTTGGCTTTGGCCAAATCTTTTTTACTATTTTCTATTCTTTGTTTTCCTTCTTCAAGATCCATCAATTTTTTGTCAAAAAGACTTTCACGTTTGTTTAGTCTTTCTTGGATTTGATGAAGTTCACCTCTTCTTTGCTTTTCTTCTGCTTTTGCCTCTTCAATTAGCTTGAGGGCTTGGTCTTTGGCTTCTAGTACCAAGTCTTTGTTTTTTTGTTTGGCTTCTGCCAAAATGCTCTCAGCCTTTCTTTCAGCAGAGCTGATAGTTTGGCTGGTCATTATTTTTTTGATGACAAAACCCAAAATCACACCAGCAATCAAAGCGGCAATGATCCAGATAAAATCCATTATTATAAACCTTTCAGTTTACTGTTTTTTGGTTTTAGAGACTAAATAAACAACCTATAATAGTCATTTAGGCAAGTAATTGTACTTGTAATTTGCTTATTAAGTTGTTTATAGACATTATTATTTTGGAAAAATAATAGGGATAATCAGCTTTCTTCGGGTATCAATCCTGTAGTATAGAATCTACCAAAACAGTAAATTAATTACTTATTTTATTGAGGATTTCTTAATGTACTATTTTTATTATCCTCAAAACTTAATCTACCACAAAAGGTTATAAAAATCAAGGGTATACAAAAGACCATCAGTATTTGTATAACATCGTTTCAAAGTCTTTCGGCTATGAGAGACGTTGTACACTGATGGTCTCGTGACGAGTATTGTCAATCGGGTTAAAAAACCCAAGTAACCCGTCTTGGAAAATATAGTAACATATTTTTGAAAATAGGAAAAGACTATTTTATGATTTTATCCACCAATCCGTATGACTTGGCTTCTTCGGCAGTCATATAGTGATCTCTGTCAGTATCTCTTTCGATGGTTTTGATGGCTTGGCTAGTATTTTTTTGTAAGATTTTGTTCAATCTTTCTTTAAGTTTCAAGATTTGTTCTGCTTTTATTTTTATATCACTAGCTTGACCAGTTGCGCCACCCATTATTTGGTGAATGAGTATTTCTGAATTTGGCAAAGCAAACCTTTGTCCTTTTTCTCCAGAAGATAAAAGTAAGGCAGCCATAGAAGCAGCTAGTCCTACACAGATAGTAGAGACAGGACTCTTGATGTGTTGCATGGTGTCATAAATAGCTAGGCCGTCAGTGACAGAGCCGCCTGGGCAGTTGATATACATACGTATTGGTTTGTTGCTATCTTGAGAATCCAAAAATAAGAGCTGAGCAATTACCAAATTGGCTATTCTATCATCAATTGGGTCACCCAAAAATATAATTCTTTCTTTGAGTAGGCGAGAGTAGATATCATAAGCTCTTTCTCCGCCTGGAACTTTTTCTATAACTGTAGGTATTAACATATATTTATATTATTCTTAGTTTATTTTTATCATAGACCAGCTTGCCTGGCAAGGAAAAGCCAGCAGCCTTTTTGTGTCCACCCCCACCAAAGGCCTGGGCCAGTTTGGATAGGTCGATATTAGTTGTTGTTCTCAAAGATGCCTTGATCATACCATCTTTGGTTTCTTTTAGTACCATAGATACAGCACCTTCTTTGAGTATGTGGAGAAAATTTGCCAATCCTTCACTGGCAGATTCAGTAGCACCGCAATCTATCAAATCTTGCTGGGTGACAAAGGTATAAACTAGATCGTATTTTTCATTTTTTTTCAAACGCTCTAGAGCTCTACCCCAAAGTCTAAGGCTAGCTATATCGACATTATTTATAGTTAGGTTCATGATTTGATGAGGATTGGCTCCTTTGGTTACTAAATCAGCTACAGCATCCAAAGCTTGATAGGTGGTGGCAGGATTTTTGAGACCACCAGTGTCTGTCACTATGCCGCAGACAAGTGAGTTGGCTATTTCTTCATCCCAGTCTATATCCCAATCAGACAGTAATCTATAGAGCACTTCAGCAGTAGAAGAAGCTTCAGTGATTACTAAATTTATATCTCCATAGTGAGGATTAGAAGCATGGTGGTCTATGTTTATAAGTGTATATTTGTTTGGTATAGCTGATATCAAGCCATCTATGCCAGCGTAGTCCAAGCTACCGGAATCAACCACGATAATAGTGTCGTAGTTTTTTGTAAACACTTTATGATCAGTAGTTAGGTCTTGGCTATGGGCCAAGAATTTGAGATTTTCAGGTATAGGATCAAGACAAAAACTGGTAATATTTTTTTCCTTTTTTTTGAGTAATTTATGCAAAGCCAAATTTGCCCCCAAGGTATCACCGTCGGGTTTTTGGTGGGATACTATCAATATATCTTTAGCATTTTCTATTTGTTGATATATTGCCTGACTTGTAGTTTTGTGATTTTGCATAGCGTATGAGTATAGCCAAAATAATAGATTAAGTCAATACTAAAAAAAGACCTTAGTAGGTCTTTAATTTTTTAAAGCTTCATCTATAGCTTTGTATTTTAGGTCTCTTTCGTCAAGTTCAAAATTTATACGAGGAGTTATTTTTATGGATATATGCGATCCCAACTCTCTTTGAACGTGTCCAGTAAATTTTTTTATTGCTTCCAAGGCAGAGCCTATTTTATTGTTTGGTATAATACTCACCAAAGCGGTGGCATTTTTTAGATCTGGAGCCACAGTTACTTCTGATACTGATACCAGAGTGCCTTTTGGGGCTTCAAAGTCTTTGATAATTATTTGGTTGATAGTAGAACGCAACAGTTCTGCTACTTGCTCAGTTCTCTTACTCATATGATTCTACGAAAAATTCTAAGGTATCACCAACTTCAATTATTGGATCACCTTGATATTCTATACCAGCTTCATTGCCCTCTACAACTTCAGACACGTCCTCTTTGGCAGATTGCAGGCTGGTCAGCTCTCCCATGGTTTCTACTTCACCATTTTTCAAAACTTTTATTTTTGAGTCTTTGGTTATCTTTCCCTTTACAACCTTACCACCCAAAATCATAGATTTTTTGCTGGATTTGAATATTGCCAAAACTTCCATTTTGCCCAAGAATTTATGGACTACTTTTTTGGCCTTGATATTTGTCAATATTTTTTCTACTTCTTCCAATAATTTGTAGATAATATCAAAGTAGAATACAGTGACGTGTTTTTCATCAGCCAAAGAAGTAATATTTTTGTTTTCTTTGATGTGAAAACCTATAACTATAGCCTTGGTAGCTTCAGCGTTTAATATGTCATCTTCTGTTATTTGTCCCAAACCTTTTTTCAATACTCTTATCTTTGTGTCAGGCACATTTATTTTTGCCAAAGATTCTTCTATAGCCTCAGCTGAGCCCAAAACATCAGACTTTATAATCAAATTTAAAGTATTTATTTCGGAATTTTCATCATTGTCATTACTGTTACTGGTGGTGACAGCAACCTGTTTTTTACCAGCGGCTGACTTGAGTTTTTCTTTGAACTCTTTTTTATTTGTGATTACTTCTAGTATTTCACCAACAACAGGTAATTTTTTGAGACCTAGTATTTTGACTGGAGTAGCTGGAGTAGCTTCTTTGAGGTCTTGGCCAGTCCAATCTTGCATTATTTTTATTTTGCCTGGTACATCACCTACGATAAACATATCACCCACTTTGAGTGTGCCTGCTTGTACCAATACTGTTGCTACTGGACCAGCGCTTTTGTCTACGTGAGATTCAATAATAGTACCTACCGCGGAACCATCGTCATCGGCCTTGAGGCTTTCCATATCCGCTACTAGTAAAATCATATCCAATAATTCAGGAATATTTTTTTTGAATTTGGCAGATACTGGCTGGCAAATTACTTTACCACCCCAATCTTCTGGCATTAGGTTTATTTCAGAAAGTTCTTGTTTTATTTTATCTACGTCGGCAGTTTCTTTGTCTATTTTATTTATGGCTATTACAAACGGTAATTTTTCTTTTTGTATCACGGAAATACTTTCCAAAGTTTGTGGTTGTAGCCCATCGTCAGCTGCTACTACTAATACTGCTACGTCAGCAATCTGTCCACCACGTGAACGCATAGCCTTGAAAGCTTCATGACCAGGAGTATCCAAAAAAGTAATCAATCTATCACGAGCTTCTACCTGGTAAGCACCTATGTGTTGAGTAATCCCACCAGCTTCTNTCTCGGATAGAATCCAATAGTTTGGTTTTGCCATGATCTACATGTCCCATTACCACTACTACTGGAGGTTTATCATCTTCACTTTTTCTAGTGGACAACAATTTAGACAAGCGTTCTCTTTTGCTAGCCTCTTCTTGTATTTCTTCGTCTGATTTTACAACCTTAAATCCCAAGTCTTCGGCTATGATAGTGGCAGTGTAAAAATCAACTCTTTCGTTGAGAGAAACCATGATGCCATTTTTCATGAGCTCGCCCATAAGTTTGGCAACTGGTAGGTTCATCAGCTCGGCCATATCTTTGACTACTATACTTTCGCCAATTGCCAACTGTTTGAGGTCTTCGTCACTCTTTTTTATTTCTTTTTCGTCCTCTTTACCTCTTTGTTCTACTTTAGATAATTTTTTTTGTAAATCTTGTTTTTTTTGAGCCTTTTTCCAAGCAGTGCTTATCTTTGGCACCAAGGCATCATCTACCTTTATAGCCCTGGTTCCAATATCAAAACCAAGCTCTGGCAATTTTTCCAAAAGTTCTTGAGTTGTCACTTTGAGTTGTCGAGCTAAAGCGCTTACATTCATAGGGCTATAAATAAATTAAATACACGCCAAATTGGTGTATTAGAATTAAATTCCCTCTAACTCTACTAAATTAGCCCAAAAAAGTCAATATTTAAAGGCCTTTTTGTTTATGTGTCTGTTGTTGACAAAAGATCTTTATTGTTATACATTATATAGTTAATTTTGAAGGAATATTGATAATGGATTTACCATTGGAACAATTGAGTAAGTTGCTAAATAGCTCTAACAGAATTTTGATTACTGGAAGTGCTAGTCCTAGCGTTGATTTGATAAGTACTGCCGTTGCTTGGCAGCTTTTTTTAACTAAGCAAAAAAAGTTGGTTGATATTGCTTTTTCTGGAAGTATATCCAAGTTAAAATTTTTGCCACGCTCTACTAAGATAAAAAATGATATTGGTGAATTGGGAAAATTTAAAATAATTTTGAATACAAAAGATACCAAAGTTAAACAGCTTAGTTATGATGTGACGGATGATGAGTTGATAATAGATATTATTCCTGAAGATGGAATTTTTGAGGCCAAAGACCTTAGTACCAGTCAAGGTGACTACAAATATGACTTAGTAATATCTCTTGGAGCAGGTAGCTTGGATGCCTTGGGAGATATTTTGAAGAACAACAGAAATTTCTTTTTGAATGTACCAATTATAAATATTGATCGTTCTGTTTTGAATGAAAATTTTGCCCAACTCAACATTGTAGAAAGTGGAGCTACTTCTTTGGCAGAGATTTCTTATTATGTTTTCAATAAGTATTTGGACAAGGATATAGCTACTTGTATTTTGGCTGGCATGATAGCAGCTACCAATAGTTTTCAATCTCCACAAGTGTCTCCTGGTACTTTGGAATTGGCTAGCCAATTGATAGTCAAAGGAGCAAAAAGAGAGGAGATTGTGGAATCATTGTATCGCACCAAAGATATAGATACTTTAAAAAATTGGGGCAAGGTTTTGTCACGTTTGTATAAGCACAAATATATTATCAGTTCATATCTGGAGCATGAAGAAGCAGATACTTTACCTCAGGATTTTCAGGAAATGGTCAGAGATCTTATTTTGTCTACGCCAAGAGCTCAGGTGGCAATTATTTATTATCAGGTGGAGTTGCATCAGACAGAGGCTTGGGTTTATACTATATCCAATATAAACGCCTTGGATTTGGTCAAGGATTTGTCAGGTGAAGGACACAGACGTTTTGCCAAAGTGACAGTCGACAAAGATTTGGAAACAGCAACTCAATTGGTAAATAGAAAAATAGAAAAAAAACTGGAAGTAATCAATAGCAACACTTAAGTCTTCACAAAAAGTTTAAGTTCGTCTATAATACTTATGTTCAAAAACATAGGTTTTTGTATGCTACGTCCTGCCCGCCTCGCGTCGACGAGCTATGCGAGTCGAGGCTGGTAGCTCATGATATTTATTATAGAATGTATTTATAAAGTGACAATTAGTAGGTTTATTTTTATTAACGTCCTGTAGCTCAGTTGGTTAGAGCACCACTCTTATAAAGTGGGGGTCCTGGGTTCAAGTCCCAGCAGGACGACCATTACACCCAAACAGGGGTGTTTTTTGGTTGCTAATTTTTCTTAATTCTGATTTAATATTACTATAATTTATTTTATTATGAAGGAATTTTTTAAACGCAATTTACTTTTGTTCATTGTTTTTATCACTGGAGCAGCAGTTTTGGTGGTAGAGGTAATAGCAGTGAGAATTTTGTCACCATATTTTGGTAATACCATGTTCACTGTTTCTAGTGTCTTGGGAGTCATATTAGCTGCTCTGAGTTTGGGTTATTATTATGGAGGAAAGATGGCCGACAAATATCCTTCTGAAAAATTATTTTTTGGAATAATATTTGTTTCAGGGGCTAGTATATTATTTTTGCAATTTTTAAATATTATAGTTTTGCCTATTTTGGGTTATGCCCTGTCTATCACCAAAGGTCCACTGATATCTTCTATGATTTTGTTCTTTATTCCGGCTCTTTTGATGGGAACTCTTTCACCTTTAGTGATAAAACTTCAGCATTTGCGTATTCCAGAAAAGGGCATAGGTACTATCAGTGGGCAAGTGTTTTTTTGGTCAACATTGGGTAGTATATTTGGGTCTTTATTCACTGGCTTTGTTTTGATACCTCACTTTGGTATTGACCATATAGTTTTGACAACAGGTATAATACTAATTGTGCTAGGACTTTTGCCAATTGCTATTATGACTGGCACAAAAAAATTGATAGCTAGATTGATAATACTTTTGGTAGTAGCAGGAGGACTGATGGCATTTTCCCAATCAGTAAAATCAAACAGCGGTTTTCTCTACCAAAAAGATGGAGTCTACGAAAGGCTTTTGATTTATGATGATAAATACCAGGGTCGTCCAGCCCGTTTTTTTGTTCAGGACAGAAGTAATTCGGGGGCTATGTTTTTGGATGGAGATGATTTGGCTTTTGAATATACCAAGTATTATTCTCTTTACAAAGTATTCAAGCCAGAGGCCAAAGAATTTTTGGCTATTGGCGGAGGAATTTATTCAGTGCCCAAAAAAATATTAAGTGAATTACCCGAGGCTAATGTAGATGTGGTAGAGATTGAGCCTGAGTTAGAAAAATTGGCCAAAGAATATTTTGAACTACCAGAAGACCCTAGATTAACTACATATATAGAGGACGGCCGCCGTTATTTGTTTGATACAGAAAAGCAGTATGATGTTATATTCAGTGATGTTTATTTTTCTATTTATTCAGTGCCGACTCATTTTACTACTCAGGAATTTTATAAGTTAGCCAAAGAAAAACTGTCAAAAGACGGTATTTTTGTAGCCAATTTTATTGGTTCTTTGTCTAGGCAAAAACCATCTTTGTTATTGACCGAGATGAAAACTTTTGATTCAGTTTTTGATAATACTTATTATTTTGCCACCAGGAGCCCAGCTAGAAGCAGTATGCAAAATGTTATTTTTGTGGGAGTAAATGGTGATAAAAATATTGATTGGTCAGCTGAAGAAATTTTGGCCATAGATGATCCTATTATCCAAAAAGCTGGCGATCAATTGATAAACACTAATCGTTTTGATTTTAGTGAGTATCCAATTTTGACAGACAATTATGCGCCAGTTGATTATTTGACGGCTATTAGCTTGAATAGAGATATAAAAGAGTCAGAGGAAATGTTTGTGGGCGAAGAAATCTTGGCTTTGGTAGAGCAGCAACTCAATTATGGTCCACGTTATCTGTCAGCAACTGGTCATGACAAGATGATAGATTTTTTGGCAGCAGAAGCTTCTTTGGCAGACGAGGTAGTGACACAATCATGGGTACACAAAGATGAAGTTGGAAATGAATTTGATATGGCGAATGTCATTGCTAGGTTCAATCCTGAAAGCGAAAGAAAAATAATACTAGCTGGACATTATGATAGTAAGAAATTGGCCCACAATGATGCACAATTTACAGATAGACCAGTTCCTGGGGCCAATGACTCTGCTTCAGGTACGGCAGTACTGCTGGATCTCATCAGACAAATTAGTTTGAGTAAGGATCATTTTGACTTTGGTATTGATATTGTATTTTTTGATGGAGAAGAGGGAGAGGAGCATATTACAGATGATTTTGGTCAGTGGCAGGCCTTGGGTGCCAATTATTTTGTCAGCCACCTAGAAGAATTATATCCAGACAAGCTACCTGAATCAGCTATAGTATTTGATATGGTTTGTGAAGAAGGTCTATTGCTCAAGCCAGAGGCCTCATCATTGGAAAATGCTTCCCAATTGGTTGATGGTTTTTGGCAATCAGCCATATCTACAGACCCAGATGTATTTTCTACCGAAGTTCAGGGAATAATAGTAGATGACCATACTTTTTTGCAGCAGGCTGGTATAGACAGTATTTTGTTGATTGACTTTGATTATCCATATTTTCATACCACCGAGGACACTTTGGACAAATGTAGTGCAGATAGCTTAGAGGCTGTAACTAGGGTAGTTTTTGATTATATATATGATCTATGATTGACAGAATTAATATTTTCTGATATATTTTTGACGTTAAATTAAAGATATTTTAAGTTATGGGAACAAAACTGAAGAATAAAAGATTATCTGTAAAAAGGCGTAGACGCAAAAAGCTAAAAAGACGCAACAGATTTAAAAATAAATAATGCTTAAGCTCCGCTTTGGCGGAGTTTTTTGTTTATAAAAAATATTAGGAAATTATTTTTGGATATGTTATAATATAGTCAATATATACTCATTATTTTTAAATAAAAAAGTATGGGAAACATCAAAAAAATATTAGTTGTAGAGGATGAAAAACCAATGGCCAAGGCCCTGGTTTTGAAATTGAATCACGCTGGTTTTGAGGCGACTATGGCAAACAATGGAGCAGAGGCTATAGAAATTTTGAAAAAAGAAAAGTATGATTTAATGTTGTTGGATTTGATTATGCCAAGAATGGATGGTTTTTCAGTTTTGGAAAAAGTCAAAGAAAACAACATTGATGTAAAGATTGTAGTTACTTCCAATCTGGGCCAAGAAGAGGATTTTGCCAAGGCCAAAGAATTGGGAGCTACAGATTATTTTGTGAAATCTGATACTTCTCTTTCAGAAATTGTAGACTACGTGAAAAAATTGTAAAATTTTTTGGAGGGTTTTTAATAAAAATAAAAACAAAAAATTATGAAGCTGGATAGCTCCAAGATAATTGATATCTTGTTGCGCGAGCATTATGTATCAGAAGATGATATGGCTCGGGCCAAGGAGTATGTCAAGACTCACAATGTTTTGATTACGGATTATTTATTATCTGAAGGTATAATAACCAAAGATTTGTTGGGCCAGGCTGTAGCCGAGGCCTTGGATATTGTTTATGCTGATTTAAATAGTCACAGAGCTACCAAAGATCAAGTTTTGCGCATTCCCGAAGATGTGGCCAGAGAATTTAGAGTAGTTTTGTTTTCCGAGGATGACAGTAGCATAACTATTGCCACAGATGATCCAGGTAAAGAGGGTTTGAGTTTAAAACTGAAAGAAGTTTTTCCTAACAAAAATATTATTATTGCTTATTCGCTGTCCGACGATGTTGAGGCAGCTTTTATGCATTACAGAAAACCACTGGAAACTCGTTTTGCCAAAATAATAGAAGAAAAGAAAAAAATTGCCCCTGAAATTATAGATGAGATGATTCAAGACGCTCTATCACACAAAGCGTCTGATATTCATTTTGAGCCAGAAGAAAGTGATGTGCTGATTCGTTTTAGGGTGGATGGTGTCTTGCAAGAGGCTGGTATGATACCAAAAGAATATTTTGAAAATATATTAAATAGAATAAAAGTTCAAGCCAAGCTCAGAATTGATGAACACAATTCAGCTCAGGATGGCTCTATTCGTTATAAGACAGATGATGGTCGTAAGGTTGATTTGCGTGTGTCACTTGTACCGACCTTAAATGGTGAAAAAATAGTTATTAGGGTTTTAGCTGAGTATATGAGAGACCTTAGTCTAACCAATCTTGGTTTGTCAGGACAAAATCAAGCTATGTTGGAGGCAGCAGCCAAAAAACCATTTGGTATGATTTTGGTAGCCGGGCCTACTGGTTCTGGTAAGACAACTACTTTGTATGCCTTGCTTAAAACTATAAATAATCCAGAGATAAATATAACTACTATTGAGGATCCAGCTGAGTATAAGATTCCTGGAATTAGTCAGATTCAAATAAACACCAACACTAATCTTACTTTTTCCAAGGGTCTAAGGTCTATTATTCGCCAAGATCCAGATGTGATATTGGTGGGAGAAATTAGGGACGAAGAAACAGCCGAGATAGCAGTAAACGCTGCTTTAACTGGGCACTTACTACTTTCTACTTTTCATGCCAATGATGCAGCCACAGCTATACCACGACTTTTGGATATGGAAGTGGAACCATTTTTGTTAGCTTCTACTTTGGAATTGGTAATTGCTCAACGTTTGATCAGAAAGATATGTGAACATTGTAGAGTGAGCTTGTCTCGTGATGATCAAAGTGTACAAAAAGGTTTGTCAGGTATACCAGATAAATTTTCTGATCAGATAAAAAATTTGTACAAAGGCAAAGGATGTCATATATGTGGTGATACTGGTTACAACGGTAGAACAGCTGTTTATGAATTTATAAATGTTACTCCAGAAATGGAAAATTTGATTTTGACCAATCCATCCAAACAAGAATTATGGAAGCTTGCCAGAGAGCAAGGTAGTATTAGCATGTTTGAAGATGGTTTAAGCAAGGTAAGTAGCGGTGCTACTACTTTGGAGGAGCTATTACGCGTTGCTCTTCCTCCAGAAGAATAGTCTATGGACAAAAATAAAAAAGAAAAAAAGAGAAAAGAGGACAAAAGAGGCTTAGGCCTGTTTTCTCGTATAGGGATTTCTGAAGATAGAAGTTATTTTATAGAAAATCTATCTATGCTTTTGGCTTCTGGTATGAGTATTTTGTCGGCCATAGATGCTATAGCACAAGAAATAAAAACTGGGCCCATGAAAAAAGTGGTGTCTGGACTCAAGGAAGACATTGAGTCTGGTATGTCATTGTCCAAAGCTCTGGAGAGAACAAAAATTTTTTCTGGCTATATATTGGCTCTTATCAGGATAGGTGAACAATCGGGGAGGTTGCCTGAAAATTTGAAGGTAGTTAATCAAAGACAGCAAAAAGAAGCTGCTTTTCGTTCTAAAGTCAAAGCAGCAGCCATGTATCCAGTTTTTGTCTTGTCTTTTACATTACTTATTGGTTTGGCTATTGCCTGGTTTATATTACCTAGGTTGGCTTCAGTATTTTCTAGCATGCGGGCTGAATTGCCTTGGGCTACCAAAGCCATCATAGGTTCTGGTAATTTTTTGAATGAAAATGGTATAGCAGTAATACCGGCTATTATAGTAGTTGTTTTTGGTTTAACCTGGTTGATATTTGGCTTTAAAAAGACAAAATTTATTGGTGAGGGTTTTTTGTTCAATTTACCAGTTATCAAAAAATTTATATTAGAAGTTCAGCTGGCTCGTTTTGGTTATATACTGGGCACTTTATTGGACGCTGGTCTTCCTATCAATGAAGCCATAGCTTCTTTGGATGCTTCAGTAAAATTCAAAGCTTACAATAAGTTTTATAAATATTTGGGTGGGAGTATTTCCGAGGGGCACTCTTTTCAGCAAAGTTTTTCTGAATACAAAGGAATGAAAAAAATTATACCAGTGCCTATTCAGCAGATGATAATAGCTGGCGAACAATCAGGAAGTTTGCCACAAACTTTACTCAAGATAGGCGAGACCTTTGAAGAAAAAATGGACAATACTACCAAAAACTTAACGGTATTTATTGAGCCAATTTTGCTTATATTAGTTGGTTTGGGTGTAGCCTTTATAGCCATTGGTGTTATTTTGCCAATATATAGTTTGATGGGAAATCTAAACAACCAAGCCAGTAATCCAGTCAGTAGTAGTCAAACAAACACACAACAGCCAATAGTTGTTTCACAAGATGAAGATGAGGGCTTGATAGATATGGCAGAACAACAAGTTATGGAGGATGTAGAATTAACTTATATAAAAATTGTTTCACAAGATGAATTTGTTTCTATTTATAATGAAGCTAATATAGAAAGTGTGGTGTTTGGCCAAGTAAAAGCAGGAGATTCTTTTGAATTTATAACAGAGCAAGACGATTGGTATCAAATTGCCATGCCAGATGGTGAAGTGGCTTGGATATTAAAAGATTATGCTAAAATTGAACAATAACAATCAATTTGGTTTTACAGCTATAGAGCTTATTGTAATAATAGTTTTTATAGCTTTGATAGCAGGAACTACTGTTCCTATGTATGGCAAGTTTCAGGCTTCAAATAATTTGGATTTGTCAGTTACAAAAACAGTTCAGAGCTTGAGAAGAGCGCAGGTATTATCTCAAGCCAATGATAGTGATTCAAATTGGGGTGTTTCTATAGGACAGGAGCAAATTTTACTTTTTAAAGGTACTAGTTCTACTACTCGTGATATAAACTTTGATGAAATTTTTGATCTAAACGGCAATATATTAGTGTCAGGCACACAAGATGTAGTTTTTGAAAAATTAACAGGTGAGCCTCAGACATTTGGCTCAATAAATTTTAGCAGCAATAATAATGAGACTAAGACAGTCACAATCAATGAAAAGGGTATGCTCAGCTATTAATAGAAAAGGATTTTCTTTGGTAGAAGTTGTTTTGGCAACTTCTATTTTTGTTTTACTAGCAGCAGCTTTGACTGGAAACATAATGTATGGTCAGGAAAGTAGCGTATTGGCTGGCAGTAGAACTAGAGCAGTTTTTTTGGCTGAGGAAGGACTGGAGGCTGTTAGAAATATTCGTGATGCGGATTTTGCCAATTTAGTAGATGGTACTTATGGATTGGCTACTTCTTCCAATGAGTGGTCTTTTTCTGGCTCATCAGATATAAGAGGTATTTATACTAGGTCTATTACTATATCTTCTGTTGATGGGGATACAAAAAATATATCAAGCCAAGTGACTTGGCAGCAAAATCCTCAGCGTACAGGCACAGTTGTCTTAGATACTTATTTGACTAATTGGCAGGAAACAGTTGTGCCTGCTGATCCTAATGCTGCTTGTACTAGTTACTGTAATGATCAAGGAAGAACCTTGGGAACTTGTAGACAAAATAGTAAGCAATGTAGCAAAAGTGGCGAGGTTTATATACCAGGAGGGGATAGTACTTGTACAGCAGGGCCAGGCGCTGACACCTGTTGTTGTTCACCTTTTTAGATTATGAAAAAAAACAAACAAAAAGGATTTACTTTGATAGAACTTATACTTTATATAGGTATTGCTTCTGTTGTGCTTCTGGTTATTACTTCTTTTTTTCAAATGACTTTGTCTTCAAAAGCAAAAAACAAAACTATTTTGGAAGTTGAACAGCAGGGCATGCAAGTAATGCAAATAATTACGCAGGCTGTTATTAATTCGGAGGGGATTACGTCACCTTCAGCTGGCAATAGTTCTAGTGGAGTTGTTTTGGATGTGGTGACTGTATCAGACGATCCTACGGTTTTTGATCTATCCGGCGGGACTATTCGTATTACTGAGGGGGCTGGTTCCCCGATAAATATCACATCTTCATTGGTAAATGTTGATAGTTTAATTTTTGAAAATTTGTCCAAGGCAGACACAGCGGGAATACTCAGGATTGAATTTACAATTTCTTATATCAACAACGCTGGTAGAAATGAATATGATTGGTCAAAGACTTTTTATTCTAGTATTAGCTTAAGATAAAAAATGTTCAGAGAAAACATACAAATATGTTATAATAAAGGATATTCATTGCTTTTGGCTATACTTGTGATAGGAGCTATATCTGTGGCAATTACAATATCTCTTATTCTGTTGGGCATTGATTCTTCTCGAACCAGCTTTGCTTTGGAGCAATCCAAGCAAGCCAGAGGTCTGGCCAATGCTTGTGCAGAGAGTGCTTTGCAAGAAATAAGAAACTCTACTCCTTTTACAGGATCAGACACCATCATCTTTTCTAATGGTTCATGCAGCTATACGGTCGTAAATGATGGCGGAAACAATAGAACCATCGAGAGCTCAGGTGAGGTTGGTGACACTATAAAAAAAATAAATATAAGCATTGATCAAATAAACCCAGATATAAATATTGTATCTTGGCAGGAGCTAGCAGATTTTTAAAATGTTAAAATACAAAAAAAATTCTAAGGGCTTTACTTTTATAGAGCTTTTGATAGTGGTAGCTATTATTGGTATTTTGGCTGCTGGAGCTGTAGCCTTGATCAATCCAGCCAAACGCTTCCAAGAAAATAGAAACGCCAAAAGGAGTAGTGATGTGGCTATAATACTTAATGCAGTTCATAATTATTATATAGACAACAACGGGTCTTTTCCTTCTGCTATTCAAGAAGATGCAAATTGTTTATCTCCTAGTACTATAGCTGAAATTTGCAAAAAAGATATACCAAGCTTGACTTGTATTAGTGATAGCAAAATACCTCTGAGTCAAATAACAGAAAATGAAAAATATTTGCCAAATTGGCCTGTTGATCCAACTGGTGAAAGTACAAACGGTATTGGCTACAATATAGTAAAGAGCGCCAACAGTAGAATTACTGTTTGTGCTCCATATGCCGAGGATACAACTATAAGCATAACTAGATAAATATATGGCCAAAAAAATACCAGAAAAAATATTTGAATTGATTGCCGATTATACTTATGACTGGGAGTTGTGGGTAGACGGAAAGGGCAAAATAAAATGGACAAATACTTCAGTCAAAAGAATGACGGGATATACAGCCAAGGAGTGTTTGGTTATAAACAAATTTCCTAATAATAAATTTTTTAAGTCAAACAAAGAAGAACTCAAAAATATAGCAGAGGCAATAAAAAATAAAAAACAAGGCAATGATGTTTTGCTTTCTCTGACAAAAAAAGACAAACAAAATGTTTCAGTTGGTGTTTCTTGGCAGCCTTTTTATGACGGCAAAAAATATATTGGGGTCAGATTTAGTATTAGAAATATGGATGAAAGGAAGAAAATAGAGGATGATCTGCTAGAAAGTAAAGAAAAGTATAAAACAGTTTTTGACTTGTCCCCCGAGGCTATAGTTTTGATAGACAACAAAGGTAAGGTTTTGGATTTGAATGATAGGTTGTACGAGTGGTTGGGCTATAAAAAAGAAGAAATTTTGGGAAAAAACTTTTTGAAGCTTCCGTTTTTGCCAAAACATAGTTTATTGAAAGTAGGTCAAAAATTTTCTCAGAGGATGTCGGGAAAAGAGGTGCTTCCTTATGAATTGGATTTTCTAGACAAAAAAGACAAGACAAAAATAGGTTTGGTGACAGCAGTGCCTATTGTAAATACCGAAGGCAAGGTAGTAGAAGATTTGGTGATGATATCAGATATTAGCGAACGCAAAGAGGTCGAGAATAAATTACAGCAAGAAGAGCAAAGATTTAGATATGCTTTTGAAAATTCTCCTATAGGCATGGCTATGGTTTCAAAAGAAGGTAGATGGATAAAAGTAAATAGTTTTCTGTGTGATGTTTTGGGTTACACAAAGGAAGAGTTGCTGCAAAAAACTTTCCAGGATATCACCTACCCTGATGATTTGGATAAGGATCTTTCCTATGTCAAAAAAATGTTACAAAAGAAAATTACTTCTTATAAAATGGAGAAAAGGTATATTCATAAAAGTGGTCGGGTAGTCTGGGCTTTATTAAGTGGTTCTTCGGTTTTTGATGAAAATGGTAAGCTTTTATATTTTATCGCACAAATACAAGACATAGATGAGTCTAAAAAATCTTCAGAAAATTTAGCTAAAAAAATTGAAGAATTGGAAAGCATGAATAATCTTATGATAGGTCGTGAATTGAAAATGGTTGAACTCAAGGAAAAAATAAAAAAACTACAATCTAAAAAGTAAGACAATATTATGCCTAATAAAATTTATGGAATAGATTTGGATAAAAAAATAACTCCACTCATAGTCAGAGATGCCATAGTTTCTTGTTTTTTTAAAGCTCATTGTGAAGACACGGGAGTAGAGGAGGATAAGCTTACTAATAAGGAATATTGTCGTATGATAGTAGAAAAATCTTTTGAAGAAGTAAATGGTAATTTTGATGATCCTAGCAAAGAGGATATAGTAAATGTTGTAGCTAGGTTAGCGGATTTTTCCAAAAGTTTTAGAGACCCAAAAATTATTTTGAAGCACAAGGATCAAATTGAGCTGTTATTATCTAAGTTATAATTATGAGAAATTCATTAAAAAGTAGAATACTTTTGACTGTAGTAGTGATAATTTTATTTTTTGGTAGTTTATCTGCTGCATTGGTTTTTGTTTATTCTAGAAACACTGTTTTGGATATACAAAAACAGAATCTGCAAAATATATCTATAGAACAATCCCATGAGTTGGAAATCTTATTTGATAGTATAGTAGGCCTATCAGATACATTATCCAAACAAAAGAAGGTAATTGATTATGTTTTGGATGAAGAAAGAACACTCAATGATGAAAGCATATTAGAGGTTTTGAATTATTATAATGTGAGTGATTCGTTTTTATCAAGTTATATCATAGATTATCAGGGCAACACTCTGGCCTCTACAGATGAATCATTTGTTGGTAAAAATTATTTTTTTAGAGATTATTTTGAGAATGCTATCAGAGGTCAGGAATCTGTGGAGGTAGCTTTGGGTGTTACTTCCAAAGAATTGGGGTACTATTTTTCTAGTCCAATTTTTGATTACAATGGTAATGTAGTAGGCGTATCTGTGTTTAAGGCGTCTCCGGAAATAGTAAACGATCCATTGGAAAGATTTGCAGCAGAAACTAGTTCCAATATAATGCTCGTTGATAAATTTGGAGTAGTGGTATTTTCTGATTCAGACAATAGATTATTTTCTTTATTGGCACCCCTTGATAAAGATGAAATGTTGTATATGGACAAGGAAAGAACTTATGAGGGTGTTGATTTTAAAGTTTTGGATTATACAGAAGTAAAAGAAAATTTAAAACATGTTCGGACTTCAAATTTGTTGGAGCTATATGATGATATAGATCAGGAAAACGAGATTATTAGTGTTGCTAGAGTTGGTAATTTTCCATTTTATGTTTTATTGGAAGAGGAAACTGATAGATACATAGGTCAAAATATAAGAACGGCCGTTATTATAAGCTCGGTGGTGTTGCTGGCTTCTATAGTAGCTTTGTTTTTGATATTTTTTATCTTAAGTAGGATGTTGAGTCCGCTCAAAAAAATAACAATTGCCACAAAAGAGATTAAATCTGGTAATTATGATTATAAATTAGACATCAAAACAGGTGATGAGTTGGAAGAATTGAGTAGTAGTTTCAATGACATGTCTTCAGAATTAAAATCAGTTGTAGCTAGCATAGAGAAAGAAGTAGAAGATAGAACAAAAAAATTGAGTAAGATAAACAAGATGATGTTGGGTAGAGAGAAAAGGATAGCAGAGCTAAAAAAACAAATAAAAAACAAATAGTATGATTTTTTTCGTTTATTCCATTGTTTATTTTTTGAGCCTATTTCTAGCAGTCTTGCTAGCATTGTTTTTGATTCGTAATAGAGATGGGTCAGAGCTGCATAGGTATATGATACTAGCTAGTATTACGTCTTTTGCTTGGTTTATTGCTGATTTTTTTACTTTTATAAATTTTAGAGATTTAGATATATATTTGATTGTATGGAGAATTAGTTTTGCAGCATCTTGGTCTTTGATTATCAGTATTTCTTTGTTGCTTTTATCTTATACTAAAAAATTAAATATTTATGGAAAAACATTCTTGTCTTTCCTTTATTTATTTTTTGCCTATATTATTTTGTTTACAAATTTTATAATACCCAAAGCAAAAACACTAACTTTTCCTGGTGATTCCAGTTATTATATAGGTTCGGCTTTTATTTATTTAGCTGTTACGATGGTTGCTATTTTATTATTTGATTTTTATTTGATTTTGAGAGCTTATTTAGGTAGTAAAAATGACAGGGAAAAAAGTATAAATAAGATTATTTTAAGAGCTGTATTTTTGGTAGTTTTATTGCCTACTGTTTCTAATTTGATATTACCATCTTTGGGCATAAGCTTTCCTCGTTTGGCAGCTTTGTCAGTGGGAATATTTTTGTTGACCGTTATATATCTTATATATAAGTATGCAGCTTTTAATATAAAAGATAGAATATTTGATATAAATACTAAAGTAAGCCTATCTATTATATTGGTATCACTTATTCCTATATTACTTATCTCAGCAGGTTTTTATAGTGATGCTAGGGATATTCTGGAAAAAGAAGAGTTAAAAAACGAAGAACATGAGATTTCTATAAGGGAGACATTTATTGATGCTTTTTTAAATACCAGTAAACAGGATTTATTTTTTCTAGTAAATAGTTCGAATTTTCAGGGTTTTATAAATAGTGAGCAAGGCGATCAATTGGAAAATTATAAAAAAGATGTGGTGATTGATTTTTCTCAGTTTTCTAAAAATAGAAATATTTATCACCAAATAAGGTATATTGATAAAAATGGTCAAGAACAAATCAGGGTAGACAATGTCAATGGAGTGGTTGAAAATATTCCTCAGGATAGATTGCAGAATAAGGCAGATAGATATTATTTTTATGAAGCCATAGATCTTGATCCTGGCACAATATACATTTCTCCTTTAGATTTGAACGTTGAAAATGGTGAGGTAGAAAAACCATACAACCCAATGATTAGGTACGCCACTCCGGTTTTTGATAGGGGTGGCAATAATGTGGGTATTATTATCCTAAATATCAAAGTGGGGGATATGTTGCAATATATTAGGACTATAGAAGGGCCATATACCAGTATATATATGGTGAATTCTGATGGCTATTATTTGGTACATCCTGATAGAAATAAAGAATGGGGCTTTATGCTTGACCAAGAGGAAAATAATATTTTTAAAGATGATAGTGGTATAGCACAAGAGATTTTTTCTCCGAAAGATTTATTTCAAATTTCTTGTCCAAATGAAGAGTGTTATATAAATAGTAAAAGAATATATCTAGATAAAAATGTTTATTTTTATTTAATGGATGATCATGCAGAAAGTTTTCAAATTGATAATCAGGAAGAATATTGGATAGTCTATTCTAAAGTAGATAAGGGTGCTCTGACTTCTTTACTCAATAGCTCACTTTACTATATATATGTTTTAATTTTTATTATATTTATTATTTTGGTACTTATTAGTTTATTTTTTAGCAGAGCATTGGTAAGGCCAATATACAAATTGAAAGAGGGGATAGATATCATTACTCAAGGAGATTTTGAACATAGAGTGAACATAACGAGCGATGACGAAATAGGCGACTTGTCTCTATCTTTCAATCAGATGACTGAGGCTATACAAGATTCTAGAAAAGAAATAGACAAAAAGGTAAAGCTACAAACCAAGGAGATAGTCAACAAATCCAAAGAGCTTGAAGACCAGCAATCAGCTATCTTAAATGTCCTGGAAGATGTGGAAGAGGAAAAAGAAAAAACAGCTTTGGTAGCTAGAGATTTGGAGAAGTTTAAATTGGCAGTAGAAAATGCCTATAGTCATATAGTCATAACTGATAGCGAAGGCATTTGTCTCTATGCTAATGGGTCAGTAGAAAGAATAACAGGCTTTTCTATCAAGGAGGTTTTGGGTAAAAAAGTTGGCACTAAGGAAAATTGGGGAGGATTGATGAGTGATGATTTTTATCACAAGCTTTGGCGAACTATCAAGATTGAGAAAAAAGCATTTTCTGGCGAGGTAAAGAATAAAAGAAAAAATGGTGAAGAATATGATTCTTTTGCTATTATTAGTCCAGTTTTGGATGAGCATGGCCATGTAAAGTTTTTTGTGGGAATTGAAAGAGACATTAGCAAAGAAAAACAAATTGATAGAGCCAAATCGGAATTTGTTTCATTGGCTTCTCATCAACTTAGGACCCCCTTGTCCACCATCAATTGGTATACAGAAATTTTGTTGGCTGAAGATGCGGGCAAGCTCAATGATGAGCAAAAAGACTATCTAAAGGAAGTTTATAAAGGTAATCAACGTATGGTTGATTTGGTAAACGCTCTTTTGAATGTTTCTAGAATTGAGCTGGGCACTTTGGCTGTAGAGCCGGAAGAAACAGATTTGATAGATTTGGCAGAAAGCGTGCTAAATGAAATAAAACCGCAAGTAAGCAAAAGAAAACAAAAAATAGTAAAAAACTTTGGTAAAAATATTCCAAAAATTGTTTTGGATCTAAAGCTAATGCGTATTGTTTTTCAAAACTATATAAGCAACGCAATAAAATATACTCCGGAGAAGGGGCAGATAGAACTGACAATGAAAAAACAAAAAAACAAAGTACTTATCTCAGTCAAGGATAATGGTATAGGCATTCCAAAGAGACAACAAGAAAAAATATTCCAAAAATTATTTAGGGCTGACAATGTCAGAGAAAGAGAAACAGATGGAACTGGCTTGGGCTTATATATAGTCAAATCAGTAGTAGAGCAGTTTGGTGGTAAGGTGTGGTTTGAGTCTGTGGAAAACAAAGGAACCACTTTTTATGCTACAATACCACTAGAGGGTGTGAAGGCCAAAGAGGGCACTCGTGGCCTTGAATATACAAAATAATTAATTATTTATTATATATGGAAGAAAAAGTAATTTTAGTTTTGGAAGATGAGATTCCTTTGCTCAATGCAATTAAGAAAAAATTGGAAACAGAGGGCTGTACAGTAGTGACAGCTAGATCGGTAGAGCAGGGTATGGAATATTTGGAGGAACTAGATCATATAGATGCTATTTGGTTGGACCACTATCTTTTGGGTAAAGAATCAGGCTTAGATTTTGTAAATAAAATAAAAGCAGATGAGTCACCCTGGAAAAAAGTACCGGTGTTTGTGGTTTCAAACACGGCTAGTCAAGATAAGGTAAATCAATATTTGAATTTGGGAGTAGAAAAATACTACATAAAAGCAGAACATAGATTGGAAAAGATAGTTGAGGACATGAAAGAGTCTTTATTAAACTAACCCCTATCAAGGGGTTTTTTGTTTTGTTTGAAGTTGTGTTTACTAGTATTTTTGTTGAAAATATAGTATATTTATAGTGTATTATTTTAAATAAAAGCTTATGAAACCACCAAAGTTTTTTATTGCCATTATTATTTTATTGGTAATCGCTTTATTGATAGCTGTTTTTAGCTAGTTATTTTTTATATAACAAATGAAAAAAAAGAATAGATTACAAAAATTTTTGGCTGCCATAATAATATCTATGTCTGCCGGAGTCTTGGGCTCATTGTTTACTCAGACAGGGCCTGATTCATGGTATGTTAGTTTAATAAAACCAGAATTCAATCCTCCCAATTGGATTTTTGGTCCAGTTTGGACATCCCTTTATATTTTGATGGGAATTTCTCTTTACCTTATTTGGGACAAGGGTTTGAAGAAAAAAGAGCTTAGATTTGCCTTTGGTATATTTATTTTACAATTATTATTCAATGCCTGGTGGTCAATTTTATTTTTTGGTTTACAAAATCCAAAATTGGCTTTTTGTGAGATAGTTTTTTTGTGGTTTTTAATAGTCTTTGTTATATACTTATTCTCCAATATAAGAAAATTAGCTGCTTGGTTACTTATACCATATCTACTTTGGGTCAGCTTTGCTACGGTGTTAAACTATAGTATTTGGGTGCTCAATTAAAAAATACTGATTTTTGTGGTATAATATATAAGTCGATACAAAATTAAAATAAAAATTAACTAATCTAAATAAAGGTTATGAAGAAAAATAAAAATTTTTACTGGACTCCCAGGTTTTTAGGAACCCTTTTCCTTTTGTTTGTCGTTTTGATCAATCTTAAGGTTTTGGATGCTCCTATTTTGGCAAATGCGCCACTTATGACAGGCTTTTTACCAAGCTTTGTCTTGCTGTTTATATTATTGGTATCATGGCGTTGGGAAGTTGCTGGAGGTATTTTTTACATGGTCATAGGTGCTGTGTATATGATTGTATCTTGGGGCAATGTCAATCCAATAGTTCACCTATTGGTATCTGGTTTGGCTTTAGTTACAGGTATTCTATTTGTGGCTAAAAACTTATACACTCAAAAAGGTCACAAATAAACTTTTTGTAGTTTATATTTTTTTATATAAGCTTTGACATCCAAGGTTTTTAACTTTGGTTGTCTTGCTTAGACATTTTATGTCAAAAAAGAAAAACAAAAAACAATCAGAGGACAATGGAGGGCCTATAGTAGTCATAATGTTAATTACTTTAGCCTTACTTTTGTTTTTTGTGGTTTATTGGCAAAAGAGTTTACTCAAAGTTTTTCGAGGAGATCAAAATCATTGGAAGACTATAGAAAGAACGCAGATCAGCCCTAGAGATTAAAATATGAAAAATTCCGACCTAGGTCGGAATTTTTGATTTTTAAAAGACCTTGATTTATTTATTTTTTTGGTATATACTGTAGCTGTTTTTTTAATTAACTAATTAAGGTAAAACTAAATTTAATTTTTATGTCAGAAAAAATAAAAGGCTTATTTTTCTTCATTCTAGAGGTCGCCGTTATTTCGGTGATTTTGTATTTTGTCAAAGGTAAGTTGGTGGATAGCCATCATCATGAAGTGAGTGTTTATCTTCCTATGTTGATTGATATCGCTTTCTTAGCTTTGTTTGCTACTTTTGGCGGCAAAATGGCCAAAGCCTTGGGTATTGCTCCAATGGCCGGTAAAATTATCATGGGTATTTTGGTGGGACCAGCACTATTGGGTATCTTGCAGCCAGATTCACCTGGAGTTGAATTGGCTAGATTAACCGGTGTATTATTTATTTTGTTTGAAGCTGGTCTTCATTTTGATATGGAGTTACTAAAGAAGAATATCGGTATTGCTACTGGTGTGGCTTTTGGAGGAGTTTTGATTCCTCTCTTATCTTTTGCTGCTTTGGGTCATTATGTCATTCATTTGGAATGGATTGAGGCTATTTTCTTGGGAGGTGTATTTACCGCTACCTCAGTTGGTCTTTCAGTAGAGGCTCTCAAGAGAGCGGGAAAACTTGAAACCAACGTAGGAAACCAAATAGTTGGTGCAGCTGTAATTGATGATATATTAGGCGTAGTTATTTTGACTGTTTTGGCTAAAATAGCTGCCTCTGGTAGTGGAGCTGAACATGCAGCTGAAGGTGGTTTGAATCCTTTTGTGATGTTGGCTATTGGTGTAATAGTATTTTTGGTGGCAACTTACATGCTTTGGAATATGGGTATTGCTGATAAAATTGCCAGATATCTAAACAATCAATATTCAGGTACTGCTACTGGTATTTTCACAAGATTTTTCTTTGGTATGCTTATTTTAGGAGCTTCATTAGCCGCTCTTTTGGGCTTAGAACCAGTTTTGGGCGCCTTTGGTATTGGTGTGGTCTTATCAAAAGTAGATAATGAGATAAAGCACAGTGCTTGGGAAAAAATAGAAGGATATATGCACATATTTGTTGGTGGATTTTTGGTTAGTATTGGTACTATGTTACCAAGAGCTGCTTTAATTAATATCAAAGTTTGGCTATGGGCTATATTATTTACAATTCTTGGTTTTGTTGGTAAGTACTTGGTCAAATATTTTTTCAAAAACAAAAAAGATGGCAAGCTGGTAGGGTTGGCAATGGCTATTCGTGGCGAAGTTGGTTTAGTTTTTGTGGCTGTTGCTTTGGCCAATCACGCTTTGGACGAAACCATGGCTTCTGCAGCTTTGTTGGCAGTAATATTGGTGACCGTTTTGGGGGCTATATTGTTTGAAAAAGAGGTAAACAAACAAGTAGCTGCTGAGAAGATGGAAGACAAGGCGGTTCAAGTATAATTTTTAATTATTTACCCCGGGCCATGTGGCTCGGGGTTTTTGTTTTAAAAAAATGCTAATTTATGGTAAAATAAATACATAATTCTTATAAAATTTATGACCTATATTCTTTTTATTGTTGGCTTTTATTTTTTGATAAAAGGCGCCGACTGGCTAGTAGACGGTGCTTCTTCTGTGGCCAAAAAGTTTAAAGTTTCTGATTTGATGATCGGGCTGACGATTGTATCTTTTGGTACATCTGCTCCGGAGCTTATTGTAAACTTATTTGCCTCATTTCAGGGAAGTAGTGATTTGGCTATCGCCAATGTAGTTGGTTCAAATATTTCCAATGTTTTGTTGATTTTGGGTATAGCAGCCTTGATATATCCTTTATCTGTGAGAAAGGGTACTGTAACCAAGGAAATACCACTTAGTCTATTGGCGGCTGTTGTGCTTTGGTTTATGGCCAATGATGCTATGATAGACAAGGTTGGGGAGTCAGCTTTGACCAGAATAGATGGAGCTGTCTTGCTGATGTTTTTCATAATCTTCTTGTATTATACTTTTGGTATTGCCAAAATAGAAGGTAGTGGAGATGAGATTAAAGAACACCCAGGTTGGAAATCCGCTTTGATGATAGTAGCTGGTATGATTGGTTTGGGGCTAGGAGGTCAATGGATAGTAAATGGTGCTATAGAGATAGCTCAAAAATTTGGCATGAGTGAATCAATGATAGGTTTGACTGTTGTGGCTATTGGTACATCCTTGCCAGAGCTAGCTGCTTCAGCAGTAGCCGCTGCCAAACACAAGGCAGACATAGCTATTGGTAACGTAGTTGGTTCAAATATTTTTAATGTTTTCTGGATTTTGGGTTTGAGTTCTATTATAAAGCCACTTTATTTTTCCCCAATGCTTAATTTTGACATATATTTTATGGCTGTCATCACAGTTATTTTATTGGCCTTTATGTTTATCGGTCACAGAAATGTACTGCAGAGATGGCAAGGAGGTGCACTTGTAGGTATTTATGCAGCTTATATAATTTATTTAGTAATAAGAGGATAAAAATATTTTTATGGAAAATTCAAATCAAAACTTAGAAAACAACTCAGGGCCAACCACTGGCCTAGATACTGAGATGAACCAATCATCAGGAGCTTCTATGCCAAATCAAGATAGTTCTATTGATCCTGTGACACCGCCGCAAGCTGGATTACAAGAAAGATTGCAACAACAGACTGATAAATCCAAGAAAGGTGGAGGTAAATTATGGCTTATTATTACTTTGGTTTTGTTTTTGGTGCTCTTGGGAGTAGCGGGTTGGTGGTATTATGCTCAAGGACAAGCTATGCTCTTGGCCAAGGATATCAAGTGGGACTGGAGTCAAGGTGTGAAAAATTTTAGGTCAGATATAAATGTTGATTTGACTATAAAAAATATTAAGGATAGTTCAGGTACAGCAGATATGTTTGGAGCTCCATCTAGCATAAAGTTGAATATTAACAACGTAATGCACAACGTAGATAAAGATTTAGAGGGTAGTGGTGATTATTCAGTGTATGCTGGAGGCATGGGGATTGATATATCTTTGGAATATAAAAAGATCGGAGATACATTTTATATAAAACCAAGCCCAGAATCTCTTGATATACCATTATTGTCATTAGACACTAGTATATTTGCCGATAAATGGATATATTTTAGCGAGCAAGAAGTAGATGAGATAGAGGGTATGATTTCTCAAAACAGTGGTGATGATGGAGAAAATATGCAACAAAAAAATGAAAGGTTTTTACAAGCCTTGAAGGATAAAAAAGCTTTTGATATCAAAGATCCACATGAAAGTAAGGACACTCCAGCTGGAAAATTGAAGAAATTACAATTTGTGATAAAAGAAGACATGATAGATGAAGTAATGGATACAGCTATAAATATTTATAATAGTGATCCACAAGAAAGTTTGGAGAAAATGAACAAGGAAAGGCAAGACTATCCAGAGGCTTGGGATATTTTTAAAAATTTTGTAGCCAACATTGACCTTATGGTTTGGGTAAATACTGACACCAAAGCTATCCAAGGCATGGAGATCGGTATGGATAATCTAGAGTATGCAGATAAGGAAAATAGAGCTACTTTGGACGGAAATATAAGTTTTTTACTAGCAGCAGAAGAGCCAGTGGTTATTTCTACTCCAGTAAATGCTTTTACTTTGGAGGAATTATTTGAAGAAATGATGATGGCTGAGCAAGAAAAAATGATGATGGAAAATGGGGGCGGCCTTGAAGGCTGGGGTGGAGAAAGTGTTGATGGAGAATATAATCCTTACTATGATGATACAGACGGCGATGGTTTGACTGATTTTATGGAGAATATGCTTGGTACAGATCCAGAGGAAGCTGATACAGACGGCGATGGTTATGATGATATGACAGAGTTTGAAAATGATTATAATCCACTCGGTGAAGGTGATGTGGATGATTACAAGGCTCAAGTACTACCTCTACTTGAGGAGGCCTGTGAGTCAACAGATGGCACTTGGGATGCTGAAGCAGAAAATTGTGAATGCCCAGATTATATAGAATTTATGGGATTACAAGGTTGCTTGGACTATTATAGTTTATAAAAAATAAAATAAATACTATGGACAACACAAACATGTCACATGATGCAGCAAAAGAATCACCAGAAGCGCATCATAGTGAACAAAACCCCACCGAACAAGCTACTTCGTATATGAACGGACAGGCCCCAATTACTCCAAGGCCAGTAGCTATGAATAGTGGTGCGCCGGAGTCAAAGGGTTCAAAAAAGAAATGGGTGATTATTTCCATTGTTGTTTTGATCTTACTTTTACTTGGCGGTGGAGCGTACGCTTATTTCTTTACTAATCTCAAATACAAAATTCCTTGGTTACGTCCAGACACATCAGAGTTGGTAGAGATGATGTATCAAAATTTTTCTGATGTTGAAGGCATGGATTTTTCGGTTTCTTATGAGATCAATGTAGGTGATCGTGATCCAGATGCAGTTGCACCAGAATCTATGATGAGTCGTTATGAAGAAAAAAGAACAGGCTCATATGTAAGATCAGCCTTGGGTTCTGTATATTATGCAGTAGACACTTGTCATGCAGGAGGTAAAAATTTGCAATACAAAGCAGGTGAAGACTGTGATGGTAGTGAAGGATCTATACCAGTTGTTGGAGAGCCTATTTGTGAAGGGTCTTTTACCAAATGGACTGATTTGAGTAGGTACAAGGGTTGGGAATATGGTGTTTGTGATTCCGATTATTCCAAAAAAAGCTGGTCAGTTATGGCCAAAACCAACTTTAATGATGACAAGGTTGAATGCGGTACCGATAGTTATTGCACTTTTATAGCAGAAGATGAGCTGGAAGGTGTAGAATCAGATGACATGTTGGAGTTTTTGTCAGGAGGATGGTGGCAAGAGGCTTTTTATGAAATGGAAAATTCTATCCCCAATGATTTTAGGGCCAACTTGACTGTCACAGGCAAGGGATTTGCCAATCCTGAGGAAGATAAGCTACCAAATTTTGAACTTGGCGTAGATGGCATGGGAAAGTTTGGTTCTTTGAGCATGCTTTTGGAAGTAGATGCCAGAGTAATAGATGAATATATTTATTATAAGGTTGATGAGTTTCCTTTTTTGGATATCACCGAAGGTCATATGGGCGAGTGGATACAAACTGACGAAAACAATGATATCTGGGGAGAATTTGTTCCAGAGGCAGAAGAAGCCAATAGAGAACTGGATCAAAAATTTAGCGATTTTA
>PKTI01000059.1 GCA_002869235.1 Candidatus Parcubacteria bacterium | reverse complement strand
GGCTATTCAAGAAAAGAGCTTGTAGACAAAAGTATTAGAGATGTTGTTATGATAGAGCCTTCTACTCTGATTAGCTTGATTTCTGGTAGAGATGCAGAAACTCAGACCATAAAAACCAAATCAGGAAAACTACTAAAGGGTACTACAGCAGTTAGGAGTTTTATGTTCAAGGGCGAACCTTATTTTGTGACTTTTAATAGCTCTTTTGAGCCAATAAAAAAATAAATTATTTTATGCGAAATAAAAGTATTATTCGTATTGCTTTGGCAAGTATAGCTATACTACTAATACCGTTTTTGGCTATGCAGGTTACCAGTGGAGTGAGTTGGAATTTTTTTGATTTTGTTTTTATGGGATTTTTTCTTTTTACTACAGGGTTAACCTATGAATTGGTGGCTAAAAAATCAAAGAATATTACCTATAGAGTGGCGGTGGCTGCAGCCATTTTAGCAGTATTTTTGTTGGTGTGGATAAATGGGGCAGTTGGTATTATAGGTTCAGAAAACAATAGTGCTAATTTGTTGTATTTTGGGGTAATTTTTATTTTGGTCATTGGGTCTGCTATAGCAAATCTTCAAGCAGCCAAAATGGCCAAAGCTTTGTTTATCACAGCGATTGCACAAGCTTTAGTGCCTATGATTGCTTTGATTATTTTTAATCCACAATCGGTATCTTGGGGAGCAAATGGTGTTTTGGGAGTATTTATTGTCAATACATTTTTTGTTTTATTATTTGTATTATCTGCTTTATTATTTTTGAAGGCCAGTAAATAAGTTTATTTGATAAAAAATGTAGTTATTATATAATAATAATGTAACAATTAATTTTAAATTTTATGCCAAATTTTGATTCACCCGAAGATTTTCCTATTGATGAGAAAAAAAATGAAAACGTACCAGAAGAGCCACTTAATCCTATGGATGTTTTGTTGGATCAAATGAGCAACCTAGACAAAGACGATCCTGATTTTGAAGTAAAAAAAGCTGAGCTTTTGGAAAAAATGAAAGAAACAAGACATGAGATGGAAAAGGGTTCAGGTGAGAGTGTTGTGGGAGTTGAAGAGGTGATTGAAAAAGCAGTAGAAGCAGACGAAGAAGAAACAACTCGTAAACAGTTAGAGGCAACAAGAAAACATATAGCGGAATTGTCAGAAGACCCAAGAGACCCTATAGCTGGCGTTATTGGAGGAGCCTTGGGGAGAAGAGAAAAAGAGTTACTAAGCAAATTGGGTGAATCACCTCCAGAGGAAGAAAAACCTAAAGAAGCCCCAAAAAAAGAAGATTCAGACAGTCACGATCCTTGGAGAGATTTGAGAGGAAAAAATCCACCAAAGGAAGATGATCCCTGGAAAGAATTGAGGTAATACATTAAGTAACAATTAATTTTAAATTTTATGCCAAAAGGATTTGAGGGTGGACCAGATAATGTGCCGCCAGCTGAGCAAGACCCAAAAACCAAAGCTCTTGGTCATATAGAAATGGTGCGCCAACAATGTGCTGTTATGGGGTTCAATGATGCAGAGTGGGGTCAGCTTGATGAAATAAGAAGACAACTAGAAGAGGATGAAATAAGCCCCGAAGAAGCCGAGAGGAAAGCTGATGGAGTTTTTAATAGCAAGCAAGACTATCATTAAGATTAAAACCGTCTTTAAGGCGGTTTTTTGTTGTATATTGTTGTTTTTTAGCTTTTGAAGTATAATATAAGTATAATAATTAAGCTTTTTCATGCTTAAGAAAGGATAAAAATTATGAAAGGAATTCACATGGTGACCTTTTTGCTCCTAGTAATAGGTGGCTTAAACTGGTTACTCGTTGGTATCTTGGGTTGGGATGTAGGAGAGCTATTTGGTGGTCAAGATGCAATTGTTTCCAAGATAATTTACATCTTAGTAGGTTTGGCAGCTTTGTGGGAACTTATTACTCACAAAAAATCTTGCACTTTATGTGCAGCTAAGGTAAAAGAAGAAAAGCCAGCTCCAACACCAGAGCCAATGTCTGAGGCTCCAAATTCAGGTGAAGGTGAAACTATGTAAAAAATGTTTATAAAAAACACCCCTTAGAGGGTGTTTTTTATTTGATCTTTTGTTATAATTATACTATGAAACGAAGTGACAAAGAAAAGCTCTTTTTCTTGGCTTTGGCCGCCTTGTGGGGAGGGCTGATATTTTATTTGTCTTCTATACCAAATTTATCCAGCGGACTTCCCAGTATGTATGATTTTGTTTTACGTAAGATGGCTCACGTTACAGTTTTTATGGTCTTTACTTATCTAGTGGCAAGTTCTCTTGCCAAAGAAAATAGAAAGTATCTTTTGTTTGTGATTATTGTTGGTGTCTTATACGCTTTTGTTGATGAGCTTCATCAAACAGGAGTAGTGAATAGGCACGGCTCTCCTATGGATATAGTCATTGATTCTTTTGGTGTCTACTTGGGTGTTAGAATATACCAATACAAACCACCCAAAAAATTGTTGAAAAAAATATTTAAACCTAGCTTCGGTAAGTAAATAAAAAACTCCGTTTTAGACGGAGATTTTTTATTATTTATTTGAAGCTTTCTACTAGCTTCTTGAATGCTTTTGGATTTTTTTCTGCTAGCTGAGATAGGACTTTTCTATCTAGTTCACAATTATTTTTATTCATAGCATCTATAAATGCAGAGTATTTCCAGTCTAGTTGTCTGAGAGCTGCATTTAGCTTGGTTTGCCACAATCTACGATTAACTCTTTTTTTGTTACGTCTATCACGAAAGGCGTGTTTGCCAGCATGAAGAACAGCTTCTTGAGCTTGTTTGATCTTGGTTTTTCTTCCCCATTTATAACCCTTGGTTTTTTTGAGGATGTTTTTTCTACGTTTTACATGAGTTACACCACGTTTTACTCTAGGCATATTATTTTATCTTTAAAATCAAATTACAAATAAGGTAAAAGTTTTTTTACAGTTTTAGTATTGGCGCTGGACAATTTTTTGTCGCGTCTTTTATTCTTGGTTACTTTACTGCTTTCGCGAGCATTAAAATGATCCTGACCACCTGAACGGATAATCATTTTCTTTTTACTGCTTACTTTTATTCTTTTGCTGACTATCTTTTTTGTCTTTAACTTCATATGTTTAAGATTGTTTAGTAATGATAACGGTAAAAACGCTACCTTGTAATTCAATTCCTTTGTCTTGTTTAAACTCTTCTCCTAAGTTTTTTATAAAATCAGTTATAACTTCGCGGGCATTGCTCTTGAAAGCTCTTTCGCGACCACGAAGTCGGAGCTCAATTTTTACCTTGTGTCCTTGATCCAAAAATTTTAGCACTTGCTTTTTTTTGGTATCTAAGTCGTGCTGACCAATCTTGAGGGATAGGCGCACTCCTTTGGTTTCGGTTTTTTTGGTCTTTCCTTGGCTACGCGCTTGTTGGTACTGAAATTTACCATAGTCCATAATTCTACAGACAGGCGGACGGGCCAGAGGAGACACCTCAACCAAATCAAGGCCTCTTTCTTGAGCTAGATTTTTAGCTTGTTCGTTGGCCATAAGACCAAGCTGTTCACCGTTTTCGTCTATTATCATTAATTCTGGTAAACGAATCTGATGATTTATACGATAACGCTTGGTAGTATCTTTTGGCTTGTTACGTCTTTTTGCTCTTATAAGTTTGTTTTACTTTTTAGTTGGTTGCTTCGTAGTCCTTTAGGGACCTTAAAACATGGTGGAGATGAGGGGTATCACACCCCTGTCTGACAAATTGCCTAACACACTTCTACAAGTTTAGTTAATTTTTTGTTTCAGCCAAAGACTAAAAAATCAACAAAAAATCATTGGCCAAGTTGGTAAGGTTTTTCGTAATATTTAGCCCAACGATAAATATTCTTATCCTAGTAAATATCGTCTCAAGCTAGCCCTAGGTTGCTAAAATGAAACGGTCGTAGCATTTTTAAGCTACAACTGGGGCAAACTGAGGAGCCTTAAAAAGGTCCTTAGCTTTAGCAATGAAGTTTTTTGCACTTATTGCGGGAGATATTTAATGAGATCACTCTCAACTTGCCGTATATTATTTCACCTGTCGTCGAATAAGTAACATCCCCAAGATTAAAAATTCTTGAGTTTGCGCATAATGTTGCGCTGAACGTCTCTTTTCTTGATGGTTTCTCTTTTGTCAAATTTCCTTTTACCCTTAACCAAGGCTATTTTTACCTTGATAAGTCTTCGCGTAGTATACACTGAAATAGGTATAATTGTCAAGCCTTTTTCATTGGTTTTGCTAGATAAATAGCTGATTTCTCTCCTACCAAGTAAAAGCTTGCGATCACGATCAGGATTGTAATTTTGAGCACTTTGAGCAGAGGCCTTGGAGTAAAGAGGAATGTGCATTTTTTTGAGCCAAGCTTCGCCATTTTTGACTGACACAAAAGCTCCTTTTAGGCTGATATGATGGGATTTTATAGATTTTACTTCTTGTCCAAACAATACCAAGCCAGCCTCGAATTCCTCGACGATTTTGTACTCAAATCCAGCTTGCTTGTTTTTTACAATTACAGCCATAAATTTATAATATATAGCTAAATATAGACCATTTTCTGGTATTTGACAATAAGGGGTGTTTTTGTTAAAGTAGCGTATTCCCTAGAATTATCTGGTGGTTTTGAAGCTATTTTGTCAGCTATTAGTCTAGTAGCCCTCCTTACTGGTACTATTTTAGCCTGGCAAATAGCTTTGAGGCCAGCAGATTTTATTTTGTTTTAAAATATTGACAAAAGTCAATAAATATGGTAATTTCGGCTGTTGTGGTGGGCGAGAAGGAGGCTGTTTCTAACAGCAAGAAACGATTGTGAAAATGTCTACCACTGTACTTAAGGCAACGATACTGGCGCTGTTTCTTTAGCAGAAATGACAGAGGCTTGTTGTCTTGAAGCATTCTTACGGATGACGAATACCAATTTGTCCTTAGGGACGTTACTTGTTCTGTTGTCCGTAGCTTGGGCACGATGATCTTCATTGAATAGGTCAGTAGATGTAGGATGTGCCCTTGGGTGAGACGATGTAAATCTTGTTTGAAAAAAAACGTTTGCAGACTGTTTCACCCCTTTTCTAGAGACTTTGAAAATCAAAGCTTGTAGAAAGGGGGAGCGGATCACAAGCTGTATCTTTGTAGATACGCGCGGATGATTGTTTCCCCGTACCTTTCATAGGCACGAATTTTTCTATGCCAATACATTTGGCGTCTCGGGAGGTGTGCCTCAAGCGAAACTAAGACTGCTATGTTTGTATAAACGTCGATGATCATGTTTCGCTCCTTTTTTTAAGTTTATAATTTTTGTAGACTTGAAAAAGGGGAAACGATAACTGACGGTATGTCAGCGACATGTAAGCACAAGTGTTTCCCCGTACTTTTTAGACAACAGACGGCATGAATCGTGTATCTCTAGGGATACGTTGCAGGGAATAGTCTGTTTTTTCGGTGAGATGAATGTTCAAGTGTTTCTTTTTGAAACGTAATGCGGAATGTCTCACCTCTTTTTTCAAGTTTATAATATAAGCTTTGTAGACTTGAAAAAGGATACGTTGATAAGCGTGTTTATAAACGAAGCAATCATGTATCCTTTGTCTTTGGCGAGACGTATGGAATCCTGTTCCTAAATGCTCATGAGCATTGTCTCGCCTTCTTTCTCCAGATTTTAATTGTTTGAAATTTGCAGAAAGAAGAGACGTGAGAGCATCTGTGTCTAATAGACACGAGCACTCGTTTGTCTCTCTTAGGACGATGTATCGTCCGCCTATACATGGTAGTACCTTGAAAATGTGCTAAAAGCACGAAACGAAAGGCAAGGAAGCATGAGTCGTAAGATTGGAATCCACCACCGCGTCAAGCAGACTGCTGACGGCGAAGCTCATCCGACTCGGGTGGTCATCATCGAAGGTGACGAGGTCACCAACTACGAGCTGCCGGATGACACGTCCGAGTTGGACTTTGTTCGGGGTGTGTTCCCGATCAAGTTTCGCCAGATCGATCCGCAGGAGAGCCTCATCGGTTTTCTGCCCCATCACATCAAGGAAGGTCACGGCGACAAGCCGGGTAAGGTGCCGGCCGAGTACATCGGCCTCAAGACCGGCGACATGGTCGCCATGGTTCTCGGTGGTTCGGGTGATCGCTTTGCGGCGGCTCTCAGTCGTCGTGGTGATGACATCGGTGCCCAGGTCTATCGCATCCCGCCGGCTGTGTTCAAGCAGCACCGTGGCGATGCCGACAAGGCCCAGGACGCCGAAACCCTGGCTCGTCTTCTCGATGAGCAGCCCGAGCTGTTCTACTACACCGGTCCGCGTGAGCGTGATATCATCCTGATCAAGGCCCTTCTGATGGCCCGACAGGACGCCATGAAGGCTCGGATCGGCTGTGAGCAGCGTCTGCGTCAGCAGGTCATCGGTAGCTGTTTCCTCCGGGAAGACGGTTTCTATCCGGAGGGCACGATCGAGGCCGTTTTCCAGACGGCCAAGGCCGATAGTACCATTCTCCAGAGCCTGATGGCCGAGGAGAAACGGGCTACGCGCGATCTGCAGAAGGCCGTGCGCAACCTGGATGTGTGGACCGAGATCTTCGGTCCGATCACCGGTGTTGGTGAAGTCCTGGCCGCTGGCCTGATCGCTGCTATCGGCGATGTGCGCCGTTTCAGGGTCGAGCCGGACTACAGTGGGCTCGATGATGGCGACGAGGACGGACGCCGTTATCGTCGTATGCAGGCGCGCAACCGCAGCCGGGCCAAGCTCAAGGCCTTCTGCGGTGTCCACCTGCTCAAGGATGGTCGCTTCCCGCGTCGTCGTTCCGGCGAGATTGCCAACTGGCATCCCGATGCCCGTCAGGCGCTCTACCAGATCGTCGAGCAGTTCAACCGTCGTCCCCAGTCGGAGTGGGGACAGCGGCTCCTGTCCATCAAGGCCAACTTGCAGGCCAAGCACCCTGAGCCGGAAGTGATCGAGGGCAAGACCCGCTGGAATCCCGGCCACATCCACAAGACGGCGTTGTGGCGCACTGCCACTCGCTTTGTCGAGCACCTCTACTCGGACTGGTATCGCTTGGAGATCCAGGCGCGGGCCGAGGACGAGGATAGCGACGGTGCGGTTGCTTCCTGAGACGTATAGGGACTTGTGACCTCGGTCACGTCATCACAAATGTTTCAGGAAATCTGAGACGCATCTGGATTGTGGCCTTGGCCGCGAGACTACCTGTGTCTCAGTTGGCGGGACGTTTCTCCACGTGTGAATTCACGTGATCCTAAATGTTCTGCCAGCGCCGGCCTCGCGCTATGCGAGGCCGGCGCACCCTTAGCTTTTAGCAATACAATTTGGCGAGACGTATGGAGAAGTGTTCCTAAATGCTCTTAAGCATTGTCTCGCCCCTTTTCTCAAATTTATATTTTATGTAGATTTAAGAAAGGGTACGACAAGAAGGGCGTTTTCCAACGAGATAATCCCTGTACCCTATGGCGAGATGTAAGCTGTCATGTGCAATGCACGACCAGATTACTGTCTCGCCCCTTTTCTCGAGTTTATAAACATTATAGATTCAAGAAAGGACATGAATGGCTGTTTGTTTTTGACGAACGCATGACTGTGTCCTGTGGCGAGACGAACATTCAGGTGTTTTACCTATACGCATGGCGCCTTGTCTCGCCCTTTTTCTCTAGACTTCAATGATTTGAAATTTGAAGAAAGAGCACGGGCATTGTCGTGTCTTATAAGACGGTGGAGATACTGTGCTCTTTCAATTTTGGGTGAAGCGTTCTTGGCAAGCTGTCTTTGGACGAAAGAAGAAGTGCTTCACCCCTTTTCTCTAGATTTCGAGATTCAAAATTTGAAGAAAGGGGAAATGAGCAATCTGCTGTGTCTTTGTAGACACGTTCATGTGGTTGTTTCCCCGCAATTTTTGAGGTACGCGGTTGGTGATTGTGCTATACGCATGAAGATCTGTGCCTCTTGGGCAAAACGAAAGATCGACTGTTTAGGTAGACGACTAGAATGCTGTTTTGCCCGTCTCTGGCGAGACGTTTTTGCCCACGTGTCTTTTAGACGACTATGCACGTGTCTCGCCCTTTTTCTAAAGTACTTTGGATTTAGAGTATTTTAGAAAGCGCGCTTGTAGGTGATTGTTGAAAAACGCATGAAGGGCTGCGCTTCTGGCGAGATGAGTGGAGAAATGTTTCTTGAGAAACGCATTCGCGTGCGTCTCGCCCCTTTTTTTCAGTTTATCTTTGTGGTAGATTGAAAAAAAGGCACGCAATTTGGACTGCTATTTAGCGGGCAAGGAGGAGTGCCTGTGGTGAGATGTGTCCCAAAGCGTTGTTCAACGACAGTGCAACTGTCTCACCACAAACTTTTTGTTCCCTATACAAATCGAGACGCCAGGCGCTTGTGCTTCAAACAGCGTATCAAGACTTGTCTCGTCTCGACTTAAGTAGACGCTTGCTCCAATGTTTGATCAAACGAGTCTCGGGTTGTCTACTTTCCTAGTCCCTTCGGGGATATTTGTGACAGGCGCAGATGTCGGTGTCCAATGAGACGCTCCACAAGACTGTCTGTATAGTCCCTTCGGGGACTTTTTTTATTAGTCTATATTGGTTATAATAGATTTATGCGGCAAATAGTAGAAGAAAAAGAATCTCAGATAAGTATTAAGCGTTCCAAGTTTTTGGGTTTTTGTTTTAAGGTTGATTCAGTGGAAAAAGTAAAAAGCACCTTGGAAAGTTTTGAGGGCAAATACAAAGGTGCTAGGCACACAGTCTACGCTTATCGTTTGCAGGAAAAAGGAGTACTGAGAGAAAAATTTGATAATGACGGTGAACCAAGTGGTTCTGCTGGACCTCCCTTACTTTCACTACTTCAAAAAAAGGATGTTATGAATTGTCTTTTGGTGGTAGTCAGATATTATGGTGGAGTAAAATTGGGAGTGGGGGGTCTTATCCGAGCTTATACGGAGGCAGCCCAAGAAACTTTGAAGGATAATATAGATGAAAATTAGAGAAAGCAAAAAATCAATAGACTTGGAAGGTCAGAAGTATGAGTATACTCTGCGTCGTCGACCTAGAGTCAGGTATGTCAGGCTAACAATAGAGCATGATGGTTCTTTGGTAGTTACAGCTCCGGTGACTTATCCTGTATTTTTGATAAAAAAGTTTTTGTCCAGTCGTTTCAAGTGGATTTATCAGGCAGTAGAAAAAGTAAAAACTAATCCCAGTATTTTTGGATTCAAACATTCTGATAGACAAATCAAAGAATACAAAAAAAGTACCAGAAAGTTGGTAGAACAGAGGATTGCTCATTTCAATCAATACTATAATTTTGTTTTCAATCGTATAGCTATTCGCAATCAAAGTAGTCGCTGGGGATCTTGTTCATCTTCTAAGAATTTGAATTTTAACTATCGCATTTGTCTTTTGCCTAGTGAATTGGCAGATTATATTATTGTTCATGAGCTGTGTCATTTGTCAGAAATGAACCATTCTGTCAAGTTTTGGCAGCTAGTAGAACGGACAATTCCCGAGCACAAAAAATTGAGAAAGGAATTAAAGAAAATTTAGCTAATATTAGCTAAATTTTTTGTTTGAAAAAAGGCTCATGTTTTGCTAAAATTAATACACAAAAATATGGAAGAAAAATATTTGAAAATAATAGAAGCAGCTAAGGCTGGCGGTCAGGTTTTGCGGGATTATTTTGGACAAAACTTGGCAGTAGAAGAAAAATCTATGCCAGCTGATTTTTTTACCAAAGCAGACACAGAATCTGAAAAGGCGATTTTGGATATCTTGAAGGCTGCTTATCCAGATTATAATATTTTTTCTGAAGAAGATGGTAAGACAGACAAGGGATCTGAATACACCTTTGTCATTGACCCACTAGATGGCTCCAACAATTTTGTCACTGGCATTCCCAATTTTTCAGTATCTATTGCTCTGATGAAGGGTGATGATGTAGAAGTTGGCGTTATTTATCAACCAATGATAGATAGAGTTTATTTTGCTCAAAAAGGCAAAGGAGCTTTTCTCAACAACAAAAAAATATCTGTAAGCGATGAAACTGATTTTCACAAAGTCAGTCTTTCTTATACAGCTTCCTATGGTCATCCCACTGAGGAATACGGAGACATGATGAAGGCCTTGGAGGTCAGTGAACCAAAAAGAGTATTTTATAATTGGTCAGTGGCTATGGATTTTTGTTACATTGCTTCTGGTAGCATGGAAGGTATTATCAATAATGGTTGTGAAATTTATGATTATCTAGCTGGCAAGTTGATAGCTCAAGAGGCTGGGGCAGTAATTTTTGATTTTTCTGGCGAGCCCGAGACAAATAGTAATAGTAATCAATTTGTAATTGCCAATAATAAAGAAATAGCAAATAAATTATTGGAATTTGTAAAATAATGCCTTGTTTTTTTTGCGATATTCAAAAAGATGATGATAGAAAAGCAGCTGAGAGCAAATATTTTTGGTCTAGATTTTCGGAAGTACCAGTCAGTGATGGTAATTGTGAAATTTTTTTGAAAGAACACAAAGAGTCTTTATGGGATTTGACCTCTGAAGAGTGGCAAGATTTGTTTGAAATAATAAAAGAAGTAAAGGTAAAAATTGAGGAGAAATTTAGTCCAGATGGTTATAATTTTGGCATGAATGAGGGTAAGGCCGCTGGCAGGAGCATAGAGCATGTACATTTTCACCTAATCCCTCGCTATGCTGGTGACGTGGAAAATCCTCGTGGAGGAGTGAGGAACGTTATTCCTAAGAGAGGAGATTATTACAAGTATATCTTGGATGAATTACCAGAACGCAAAAAATATTTAAAATAATAAAAATATGGCAGAAGAAAAAAAAGAAAAATATGTACGTCCTTCTTGGGACGAGTATTTTATGGGGATCATGGAGATGGTTTCCAAAAGAGCCACTTGTGACAGAGGAAGACAGGCAGCTATTATTGTCAAAGATAATCAAATTTTGGTGACTGGTTATGTCGGTTCGCCAGTTGGTCTACCGCATTGTGATGATGTTGGTCACATGATGAAAGAAGTGCATCATGAAGATGGTAGTGTCAGTAATCATTGTGTCAGAACATTACATGCTGAGCAAAATGCCATTGCTCAAGCAGCCAAGCGTGGCGTAGCTATTGATGGTGGTACTATGTATTGTCGTATGACCCCCTGTAGGGTTTGTGCGGCTATGCTGATAAATTGTGGCATCAAAAGAGTGGTTACTCAAAACAAATATCATCAAGGGCAAACAGGTTTATTGGAGGAGGCTGGATTAGAAGTAGTAGTTTTGAAAGATGAGCTGGAAGAGTATGAAGGTATGACAGAGCCAGCTTCTGATAAAAAATAAAGTGTATGGATAAAAAAATATTAGTTTTTACTGGGTTACCAGCCTGTGGTAAAGGAACAGCAGCAAAATATTTTAAGGAAAAATATCAAGCAGGCTCTTTTAGGTTTTCTACTATAATGCGTGATCTTTTGGACAGAGTTTATTTACCTCACTCAAGAGAAAATATGTCACGTATTTCTACTATACTTAGACAAAATTTTAGCGAAGACTTATTTGCCAAAACTATGGCAGAAGACGTCAAGAACGCAAAAGAGGATATTGTAGTAATAGACGGTGCGCGTCGTTTGGCCGATATAGAGCATTTGAGCAAGATATCTGGTTTTAAGTTGGTTGCTATTGAAGTTGATATGCGTATTCGCTATGAAAGATTAGTAAAAAGAGGTGAAAATCCAGATGATAAAAGTAAAACTTGGGAAGATTTTCAGGCTGACCATGAATTGGAAACAGAACTTAGTATCCCAGAGCTCATGGAAAAGGCTGATGTAATGGTAGACAATAACGGAAGCTTGGAAGATTTTTATAAACAATTAGATCAATTAGTTAAGTAAAATATTATGAAGCAATATTTGGACTTACTGAGAAAAGTAAAAGAAGAAGGAAATATCAGAGATGATAGAACTGGCGTGGGTACCAAGGGCATTTTTGGCGCCCAAGTAAGATATAATCTGGAAGAAGGCTTTCCACTTCTTACTACCAAAAAAGTTTTTCTCAAAGGTATTATTCATGAGTTATTATGGTTTTTGACTGGCGATACCAATATCAGGTATTTGGTACAAAAAAATGTTCACATTTGGGATGACTGGCCTTATGCAGTCTATCAGGACACCATGAAAGAAGAGGGCAAGGAGTACATGGCTCAAGATGAGTTTATTGCCAAAATCAAAGACGACGAAGAATTTGCCAAAGAATGGGGCGATTTGGGCTCTGTGTATGGCAAGCAATGGCGTCGTTGGCCAGCTGAAGATGGATCAGAAATAGATCAAATATCTATAGTAGTAGATCAACTGAAGAATAATCCAAATTCTCGTCGTATTATGGTCAGCGGCTGGAATGTAGGTGATTTGCAAAATTTGATCAAAGGCAAAAGAAGTGCTCCACCGCCATGTCATAGTTTGTTTCAATTTTATGTACAAGACGGCAAGCTTTCTTGTCAGCTTTATCAGAGAAGCGCAGATATATTCTTGGGAGTGCCATTTAATATCGCTTCATATTCATTACTTACAATGATGATGGCTCAAGTTGTGGGTCTAAAGCCAGGAGAGTTTATTCATACTTTTGGCGACCTTCATATTTACAAAAATCATTTCAATCAAGTAGAGGAGCAATTGTCTCGTGAACCTAGAAAATTTCCAACCATGAAGCTTAACCCAGAAATAAAAGATATTTTTGATTTCAAATTTGAGGATTTCACTTTAGAAGGTTATGATCCTCATCCAGCCATCAAAGCACCAATTGCAGTATAAAATATGGAAAATAAAAAAACTACAATTAGTCTTATTGCCGCGGTTGCCAAAGATCGTGGTATTGGTTATAAAAATAAACTTTTGGTTCATTTGCCACCCGACCTCAAGCATTTCAAAAAAATCACCACTGGTCACGCGGTGATAATGGGTCAGACAACCTATGAATCTATGGGCGGCGCTTTGCCCAATAGGACAAATATTATATTGACCAACGATGAAAATTTCAAAGCACCTGGTTGTGTGATTTTATATTCCTTGGATGATGCTTTGGCATATATAGCCAAAAGCGACGAAGATGAGATATTTTTTATTGGCGGAGCGTCAGTGTATAGGCAGTCTATCAAGTATGCCGACAAACTTTATTTGACTGTAATAGACAAAGAGTTTGAGGCAGATACTTTTTTTCCGGATTACTACGATTTTGAAGTTATTTCTGAATCAGAAGAACATGAATATGAGGGTTTAAAATTTAAGTATTTAGAACTTATAAAAAATGAAGATAAAATTTAAAAAATTAGACGATAAAGCAAGCCAACCGACTTTTGGTTCCAAATATAGTGCCGCCATGGATCTCTATGCTAGTGAGCCAGTTGAGCTGGAGCCAGGAGAATATACTTTGGTACAAACTGGTATTGCTATGGAGATTCCTGAGGGTTATTGGGGCAATGTACGTGATAGGTCTGGTTTGGCAGCTAAGCATGCAATACATACCATGGCCGGAGTGATAGACTCTGATTATCGTGGTGAGATAAGAGTAGCTCTTATCAATTTGGGTAAAGAAATATATAGCATCAAGACTGGCGATAGAATAGCGCAGATAATTGTTGCCAAACACGAGAGTCCGGTCTTGGAAGAAACAAAAGAGCTTGAAAATACAGATAGAGGAAAAGGTAGTTTTGGTTCTACAGGTTATTAATTTTTATATATGGCAGGAAAATTTATTGTAATTGACGGGACCGATGGTTCTGGCAAGGCTACACAAGTTGGTATTTTAGAGGAGCGATTAAAAAAAGAAGGTCACGATGTGGCAGTGGTGGACTTTCCTCAGTATGGAAATCCATCTGCTTTTTTTGTAGAAAAATATCTCAATGGTGAGTATGGTAGTGCCGAAGAAGTCGGGGCCAAGCGTGGTTCTATGTTTTATGCTTTGGATCGTTATGATGCCAAAAGTAGTATGGAAAAAGATTTGGCTTCAGGCAAGATAATTTTGGCCAATCGTTATGTATCAGCCAATATGGGTCATCAGGGAGGAAAAATATCTGATCCTGACAAAAGAGCAGAATATCTCAAGTGGCTCTATGAATTGGAATATGAAATATTGGGCATTCCCAAGCCTGATGCCAATATAATCCTTCATGTGTCAGCCAAAATAAGTCAGGAATTGGTAGACAAAAAAGGGCATCGTGATTATGTAGGTGGTGAAAAAAGAGACTTACATGAGGCAGATATACAGCATCTAAAGATGGCTGAGGAAACATATTTGTGGATTGTGGAGAACTATCCTGAGTTTTCTCTGGTAGAATGTGTCAAAGATGACAAGATTATGAGCAGAGAAGAAATCCATGAATTGATTTGGGTAAAGGTAAAAGACTTGATATAATAATAGTACATGTCCCGTAAAAAATTTATTGTAGTAATATCGGGACTAAATTGTTAAATATTAAATTTTTGTACGGGATGGCTAAATACGAGACAGTAATAGGTTTGGAAATTCACTTGCAGCTCAAAACTGATAGCAAGATGTTTTGTAATTGCTCCAATGATGCTGATGGTCAGGCGCCAAATTCTTTGGTTTGCCCAATTTGTCTGGGGCATCCAGGGACGCTACCTGCCGTCAATAAAGAAGCTGTCAAAAAAGCCTTAATGATGTCTCTAGCCTTGAATCTCAAGATAAACAAAAAATCAAAGTTTGATCGTAAAAATTATTTTTATCCTGATTTGCCCAAGGGCTACCAAATATCTCAATTTGATGAACCATTGGCCCAAAATGGACATTTGGTAATTGACGCCAATGATCAGACTTGGAGCATAGGTATAGAGCGTTTACACCTTGAAGAGGATGCTGCCAAAAATATTCACACTTCGACTGCGCTCAGTACAGGTCAAAATGGTAAGACTCTAGTAGATTTTAATCGCGGCGGCACACCCTTGGCAGAAATAGTTACTCAACCAGATTTCAAGAGCCCTATAGAAGCCAAAGAATTTTTGATGCAGATGAGACTCATTGCTCGCTATCTGGGAGTATCTGATGCCGATATGGAAAAGGGCAATCTGCGTTGTGATGCTAATATATCACTTCGTCCAGCTGGTGATCATGATTTTTATCCCAAAACTGAAATAAAAAATCTCAATTCATTTAAGTCAGTAGAAAAAGCTTTGCAGTTTGAAGAAAAACGTCAACGCAAACTTTGGGATGAAGGCAAAGCTCCAGATAAGACAGAAACACGCGGCTGGGATGAAGGTAAGGGTGAGACCATTGCTCAGCGTACCAAAGAAGGCTCAGCAGATTATCGTTATTTTCCAGAACCAGATTTGCCGCCACTTATAATTAGTGAAAAATTACTTACCCAAGTCAATGCTTCTATGCCAGAACTACCCTTTGCCAAAAAGGAGCGTTTTGTCAAAGAATATGCATTGAGCTCCAAAGATGCTTGGGTGCTGGTTTATCAGAGAAAATGGGCCAATTATTTTGAAGACATAATGTCTGATTTGAGGGCTTGGCTTTTTAAGGTCAAAGGAGTCAGTCCAGATACAGACCAGGCTGACAAATTATGGCAAGCAGAAAAACCAATGCTTTCCAAAGCAGCTTTTGCTTGGTTGACTAGTGAGCTTTTTGGTTTATTGGGCAATGATTTTAAGATAGAAGATCTCAAGATATCTGCTGAAAATATGGCTGAGCTTATTAAGCTGGTTTATGAGAAAAAGATAAACAGTTCTGCTGGACAAAAAATACTCAAAGAAATGTTTGCAGGCAAGGACGATGACCCAAGTAGAATTGCGGAAAAAATGGATTTGGCTCAAATAGACGATGATTCTACTTTGGAAGATTTGGCAATCAAAGTCATCATGAGTAATTCAAAGCAGGCAGAGGAGTACAAGGGTGGCAAGGAGGCAGTTTTGAAGTATCTGGTAGGACAATTTATGAAAGAAAGTAAAGGCAAGGCCAACCCACAAAAAGCTGAAGAAATACTCAAGAAAAAATTACAAAGTTAATTATAATTTTTGACCAAAATATAAAAATCTGTTAATTTAATTAACAGATTTTGTTTTTTCGATACGGGGAGGATGACTAGTAAGGTTTGCCCGACTTGACGGCAGATTTCCTGTGTGACAACCATAAGCACTGCAACAAGGATCTAGGGCCCAGTGGCTCTATAGTTACAGTCATCCTCCCCACCTACATATAGCCCAGATATTCTCCGGGCTTTTTTTATTTGTTTAGAAAATCTTTGGTCTTTTTTTTGATTTGTGACCAAGTGAGATTCCAGTGTATTTTGAGTCCTTGTTTTTCCATACGACGAAACCAGGTCATCTGTCTTTTGGCGTAGTGCCTAGTGTTTTGTTTTATTTTCTCTATAGCCTCTTCAATAGTTGAGTTACCATTAAGGTGTTCTATGATTTCTCTATAGCCAATGCCAGTCAAAGCTGGCAATTTTTTATCTTTGTATTTTTTGTATATTTTTGTGACTTCTTCGATTGAGCCGTCTGATACCATACGTTCAACTCTTTTGTTTATTTTGTTGTACAATTTTTCTCTATCAGGGGATATACCAAATATTATAAAGTCATAAGGGCAGTCTCTTAGCTTGGGTTCTTTGGGATCTAGATCATAGTTTTGGACAATAGATGAAATGTATAGTCCAGTGCCACCGGCAATAATTGGGAGTTTATCTTTTTTTAATATTTTTTCTATAGTTTTGAAAGCGTCTTGTTGCCAATTGTATAGATTATATTCTTTGTCAGGAGTAATGATGTCCAAGAGGTGGTGGGGGATGCCGGCCATTTCTTTTTTGGTAATTTTGTTGCTGGCAATATCCAGGCCTTTGTATATTTGTCTGGAATCAGAAGATATTATTTCACCATCAAATTCTTTGGCTATTTTTACAGCCAAATCAGACTTACCAGCTGCTGTTGGGCCTAGGACAACTACTATTTTTTGCTTTAACTCAGCAGTTAGTCCCCAAAATTTTGCTGATTTGATGGTTACATTATAAAATTCACCAACTTTGAGAGGATGCTTTGTTTTTATATGTGCAGCTACATAGTTTGATAATTTACCAACATTTTTGTAATAACCATCTTTTTTGACCACAGCGTCTATCAAAACTTCACGGCTTTGGCCAATCAGTTTTTTGTTAAATTCCATTGATTGTTTGGATATCAAGGCATTTATTTTTTCCCAGCGAGTTTTTTTGGTTTTTTGTGGTACATCATCTTCATATAGTTTGGCCGCTACTGTACCAACTCTAGAGGAGTATTGAGACATGTAGGCCATGTTGTAATTCAAATCTTTGCTTAGCTTGAGAGTATCTCTAAAATCTTTATCAGTTTCAGAACAAAAGCCAACTATTATATCTGTAGAAATAGCCATATCAGGCATGGCGGACCTTACTTTATGAATAAGTTTTTTGTACTCAGCTACAGTATAGTGTCTGTTCATTTTTTTGAGTACTTTGTTTGAGCCAGATTGTACTGGCAGATGTAAATAATCACTAAGATTTTTACACTCACTCATTGCCTTGATCAATTTGTCGCTCATATCATATGGATGGCTGGTCAAAAATTTGAGCCAAAAATGATCACCAAGAGAATCTACTTTTTTGAGTAATTCTGGAAAATCAATTTCTTTTTTACCTTGTTTGTGGAGGTCTTTGCCGTAGCTGTTTACATTTTGTCCCAAAAGTATAATTTCTTTGTAGCCTTTATCAAGTAGTTCGCGTACTTCTTTGATGATTGTTTTTGATGGGCGTGATACTTCACGGCCGCGAGTGTATGGCACAGCACAATAAGAGCAAAATTTGTTGCAGCCAGTCATAATAGGTACGTAGGCTCTATAATCAGAGTAGTAGCTAGGTGAAATATCAAAAAAGTCTGGCAAAGCCAATTTTTGTTCAGGAGCTATAGCTTTTAGATTTTCTGCTAGGCCTTGTAGATTTTTGATATCAATAAATAAATCAAATTTATCTTTAAGTTTTTTTTGGTCTTCCTCCAAAACACAACCAGATAGTAGTGTAATCAAAGGACGTTTTTCTTTGACTATTTGCCAATTACGTACTTTACCGTATATACGGTCTACAGCCGCTTGTTTGACAGAACAGGCTATCACACCTATGAGGTCAGCCTCTTTTTCATTTTTGGTTTCTTGATAGCCTAGTTTTTTGAGTACAGAAGCTAGGCGTTCAGAGTCAGAATAGTTCATCTGACAGCCAAATATAATAAGATGAAATTTTTTCCTTTTCATGCCAATTATTTTAGCGTTTTTTGTAGATACAGTAAAGCGGCCCCCACAGAGTGGGGGCCGCTTGAATAGTAATTATAATACCATATTGTCGTGCGAAGTGGACTCTTTGATACCAGAATTGGTGATTCTGACAAACTCAGCATTGGCCTGAAGTTCGCTTATATTTCTGGCATTACCGTAGCTCATACCTGAACGCAGACCGCCTATATATTGGTTGATTATATTCTTCATTGGTCCACGGTAGGGCACTCGAGCTTCTACGCCTTCGGGAGTTATATTATCTGCGTTTTCTTTGGCGTCTGGTCTAGATAGTGCTGCGGTCAAAGAAGCCATGCCACGGGATATCTTGAATTGTTGTCCTCGATAGGTCATGGTTGGACCAGGTGTTTCTTTTGTTCCAGAGAGTTGTCCGCCAAGCATGACTGTGTCAGCGCCAGCAGCCAAAGCTTTGACCATGTCACCTGGCTGCTTGATGCCGCCGTCAGCTATAAGTGGTATATTGTGTTTTTTACACACTCTAGCAGCATTGAACACAGCTGTAAGCTGAGGAACACCAAAACCAGTGGTTGTCCTAGTGATGCAGGTTGATCCTGGGCCTACACCTATTTTGATACAATCAGCCCCAGCTTTGATGAGGTCCAAGGCGGCCTTGGCAGTAGCTACATTTCCACCCACTATTTCAACTTGGGGATATTTTTCTTTTATTTTTTTGATAACTAGAATTTCATTTTCTGAATGTCCGTGAGCTATGTCTACTACTATGACGTCTGTTTCAGCTTTTACCAGAGCGTCAACTCTTTCCATATAGTCACCGCGGATACCTACAGCTGCACCAACTATCAAACGTCCTTTGCTATCTTTGGTGGCTGCTTCGTTGTTGTAGTTTTTGGCAATATCAGTAGCAGTAATCAATCCACGTATTTTGAAATCGTCGTCTACCAAAGGAAGTTTTTCTACCTTGTTGGCGTTCATTATTTCCCGGGCTCTTTCAGGAGTGACATCGTGGGGCGCGGTGATAAGCTTGTTTTTTGGAGTCATTAGTTCTTCTACTAGCATTTCATCGTGAGGAGCAAAAACAGTATCTCTTCTGGTGAGTATTCCCATGAGCTGTTGACTATCATCTGTGACCAAAAAACTTTTACAATTGTATTCTTTTATTTTTTCTTTTACATCAAGCAGAGTTTCTTTGGGAGAAACTACAAAAGGTTTATCTATGATAATATTTTGTTTTCTTTTGACCCTTTCTACTTCTTTTACTTGATATTCTACACTACAAAATCTATGTATAAAACCAATACCACCAGCCAGAGCCATGGCAATAGCCATTTTACTCTCTGTAACAGTATCCATATTGGCGCTAACAATAGGAGTTTTGAGTAATATGTTTTTTGTGAGTCGGCCAGCAGGATTTACGTCCTGTCTGGAGATGATGTCAGATTTTTGCGGCACCAACAAAACATCATCGTAAGTCAGAGCTGTTTTGATTTGCATATGAATTTTGGATTAATTGCTAAAGTTCCAAGCTACGATTTTTGATGTTTGTTTTTGTTTGTTCAATAAATTTTTCTTTGTCTATATTTAATAGATCTTTTTTGCCTCGGACACGGACTGACAATTTATCAGAATCCATTTCTTTGTCACCAATCACTAGAGTGTAAGGTATTTTTTCTTGAGTGGCTTTGCGTATTTTGTTGCCTACGGTTTCGGAAAAACTATCAACTTCTACACGAATATTATTTTCTCTAAAATCTTGGGCCAACTTGTTGGCAAAGTCTATATGTGATTCTCCGACAGTGATTATCTTTGTCTGTACAGGGGAGAGCCACAGTGGCATATTGCCAGCATAATGCTCTAGCAAAAATGCTACTACACGCTCCAGAGCGCCTACAGATGATCTGTGGATTACTATAGCTTTTTTCTCTTCGTTGTTTTTGTCAGTATAAGTTAGATTGAATCTCTCGGGCATGACAAAGTCATATTGGACAGTAAAAGCAGTATCTTCTTTACCCAAAACATTCCTCATTTGGATATCAATTTTTGGACCATAAAACGATGCTTCATCTTCGGCTTCTACAAAGTCACGTTTCATATTTTTGAGTACTTGTCTCAATACATTTTCAGCATCATCCCAAGCCTTGTCATCTTTGTAGTATTTTTTGTCATCTTGGCGATTGCCTAGTGATAGGCGATAGCTAAAGTCTTTGCCAAATTCAAGACCAAAGGTTTGAGCCACAAACTCTATTAGATCTAGAGCACCAGCTACCTCTTGTTTGGCCTGGTCTATATCAGCACAAATAATATGGGCGTCTGCCAGACAAAAGCTCCTGACTCTGATCAAGCCAGTCAATTCGCCTGACTGTTCATAGCGGTATAGCTTGGCTAGTTCGGCAATACGCATTGGTAGATCACGATAGCTTTTTGGTTTGCTAGAATACAATTCAAAATGGTGAGGGCATGACATTGGTCTGAGCATGAATTCTTCATCATCAACACTAATAGGGGAATACATAGAGTCTTTGTAATAAGGGTAATGTCCAGATTTTTTATAAAGGTCTACTTTGGCTATATCAGGAGTATAGACATGTTGATAGCCTCTTTTGAGCTCTTCATTTACTATAAAATTTTCCAGTTCTCTTCTAATGGTAGCACCTTTGGCAGTCCAAAGAGGCAAACCTTTTCCTACTATGTCAGAAAAAGTAAATAGATCAAGTTCTTTGCCTAGTTTGCGATGATCTCTTTCTTTGGCTTCTTCTAGCATTTTTAGGTGAGCTTCTAGATCTTTTTCATTATCAAAGGCCACACCGTAGATACGAGTGAGCATTTGATTTTTTTCATCACCACGCCAATAAGCTCCAGCTAGGTGAGTAAGCTTAAAAGCTTTTGGATTGATTTCTTTGCTTTGACTGACATGAGGGCCAGCGCAAAGATCAGAAAATTCTCCTGATTGATAAAAACTTATTTCTTCGTTTTCAGGTAGTTCTTTGATTAGTTCAACCTTGAAATTTTGGTCATCGACTTTTTTGATAGATTCTTCACGACTGACTACAGATTTTGTAAATTCAATATTTTGGGAAATGATTTTTTTCATTTCCTTTTCTAGTTTGGGCAAATCACTGTCAGACATTTTATCTGGCAAAAGAAAATCATAATAAAAGCCGTTGTCTATGGTTGGACCTATACCTAGTTTGGCTCCGGGAAATTTTTTGAGCACTGCCATAGCCATAATGTGTGAAAGGGAATGGCGTATTTTTTCCAATTTTTCTTCTTTGGACATATTTTTGGTTATTTTTAGGGTTATAAAAATAAAATAACCCAAGACTAGTTAGCCTCGGGACCCAGCTTGTGCCAGGCGGTTCCACCCAAGTTGTTAAAGAAAAACAAAATCTTGAACCACTCTTTTTATTTGATTGACTTCAAATTTAGTCGGCTACTGCCTGATCCCATAGGGGAGAATGGTTGGTGGCCATTCCAATCATTTGAAGCCTTTTTATTATATATCTTTTGTAAAAAAAGTCAAAGTTTATTCTATTATAATATGGTCTTTCATACTAGGGGCGTTTTTGAGCCAAACAGGGAAAAATTTTATTTCAGCGTTTTCTACATTCATATTTTGTAGTTTTTCCCTGATTTGTTGTTCAGTTAGACCAAACAAATCTTCTTTGTCTATTTCCCAAAAATGTTTATTGCTACTTACTTTAGCAGCTATTTTTATTTCTACAACAGCTTTGCCAGTTTCCAGGTCGGTTTCTATTATTTGGTATTCAAATTGGTCATTCAAAAATTCTATCAGAGACTGGTTGCTTTCTAGTTCTTTGGTAAATTTTTGTTGGGCTACTTTTATTAGATCATCTTCTGTAAATACCAAACCATAGGCATTTATTTTTTGAGTCAAACTTGTTTTGTCAGAGCGGGAGCCTAGTTCACTGACTTTCAGGGTCTCTGTTTCTACAAGTAGCCTATCTTCGTTTATCTTTAGAGTGTCTTGCAGTTCTTCATTTATATTTTCTAGAGCTTGTATTTTTGCTTGAGCTAGTATTTTGTTTTGTGCTTCATTTATATTTTCTTGTGTTACCACATATTGAGGCTGAGTTTCCATAGTCATACCAGTTTCAGTTTCAGCATAGATATATTCTTGTACACCTTTCCAAAGTCCAGGAATAGTAAATTTGCTTGGTCCAATGACAAAATCTTCTCCAGCTTCGTCGGCTTCAGCCCAAACGCGGGCTTGTCCGCCAATTGGTATTTCTACTCTATCGGCTATTCTAAATAATTTTTCATCAGGAGTAAGTAGGCGAGTGGTAGCTACCAAAACTTGGTCTTTGGAATAATTATTGTAAATAGTTACATAACCACCAGCTTTTTCACTAGGAACCATCTGTTTGCTACTTTCTACTTCGGCATTTAGTTCAAATTCGGTGTTTATTATTTTACCTAGTATTTTTTCTTCAGATATTTCACCACTATTTTCTGGCACCATTTCTACCAAAACATTTTTGTCTATATTTTCGGTGCTACTTTCTACTTTTATAGTCACTTTGGCCAAGGCAAAGTGGAGGACTATAAATATAGCCAAAATAGTCAAAATTAAGAAAAAGGTAACAATACGAATATAAACTTTATTTTTTTTGGTAGTTCTAGTGGCCATAATTTATGTTGTTAATATCTTTACTATATATTATAGCTATTTTTCGGTAAGTAGCCAAGCGGATTGTCCCAAGAATTCTGTAATTTTTTGTTTTAGCTTATCGTCTGGGCGTACTTTGAGGTCAGTTTTTACTTTTCTGGTTTTTCCGTTATTTATTTCTAGATAGACTGGAGTTAATCCTTTGCTACTTTCTAGTATATTTTTTAGCTCTGCCATTTTTTCTTTAGCAAAGTGATTTGGCAATACTATCCATAATTTTTTGTTTGATAGGTTCTTGGCTTTTATAGAGTTGATAGTATCTTCATTTATCAATTCAGCACTTTCTACCAATACTTTTGGTTGGCCATCTTTTTCAGACACCTTACCTCTTATCATGATTCTATTTTCATCCTGCCAAAGTCCAAAAGTATTTTCCAAGGTTTTGGGAAATACCAACATTTCGGTGGCGCCACGAGAATCTTCTACAAGTACAAACAGCATAGCTTGGCCTTTGTGGGTTATTATTTTGTGAACATTAGTGATTATGCCAGCTACAGTGACGTTTTGCCCTTCTTTGTTTTTGAGTTTGTCCAAAGTAGTTATTTGTGGTTTTAAAATTTCCAAATATTCTTTGAATGGGTGATTACTTATATACAAGCCCAGTAATTCTTTTTCCCAAGAAAGCTTTTTGTCATCTGGCGCATCATCAAAATCATCAAGTCTTAGGGAAAAGGCAGTGCTAGCCAAGGGTAGGTCGGCAAATAAATTGTTTTGGCCGCTTTTGTGGTCGTTTTGTATTTTTTTGTTATATTCCAATATAGTATTTAGATTGCCTAGAGCTTGACCGCGGCTAAGGAATCTATCAAAGGCACCGCTCTTGATAAGACTTTCTAGAGATTTTTTGTTCAAATCTTTGTCTTTGATGCGATTGAGGAAATCTTCCATATTTTTGTACAAGCCATTTTGCTTGCGTTCTTTGACTATGACCTTGGCTATATTGTGGCCAACATTTTTGATAGCATTGAG
>PKTI01000030.1 GCA_002869235.1 Candidatus Parcubacteria bacterium | reverse complement strand
GTCGGTGGTGGTACTCTAGGACTAGGCGAACTACTGATCAAGCTACGTATGCGCTATGGTTCTGATGAGTCACTGGACTTTATCGATGAGGTCTACAAGACTATTTCTATAGAAATGTACAAAGAGTCCTCACGCATTGCCAAAGAAAAAGGTCCTTTCCCTAAGTTTGATTCTGAAAAATTCCTAGATTCTGGATTTATGAAAACCATGCCTGAAGCTGTCAGACAAATGGTCAAAGAAAATGGCATCAGAAATGTCACTTTGACTACCCAGGCTCCTACTGGTACTGTCGGCTCTATGCTAGGCACTTCTACTGGTATCGAACCTTACTATGCTTTCAAGTTTTATCGTCAATCACGCCTAGGTTTCCATGAAGTATATATTCCACTAGCAGAAAAATATAAGAGCGATGGAGACAATCTACCAAACTTTTTTGTCTCTGCTATGGAAATGACTCCGCTAGAGCACATCAAGGTCCAAGCAGCTGTACAAAAATGGACTGACTCTAGTATCAGCAAAACTGCCAATGCTCCAGCTGATTTCACAGTTGAGCAAACTGCTCAGCTATATGAAAAAGCCTATGAGCTAGGCTGTAAGGGTGTCACTATCTATCGTGACTCTAGTCGTGACGAACAAGTGCTGACTACTAGCAAAGATACTGAAGAAAAAAACTTAGCCTACAATGGTGAGCGCAAGACTACTGACCAACAAAAACTAGAACCTTTCAAGCAAGCTGTCAAAGCAGAAATCCCTGAAATGCAAAATCCACAAAAACACAAAGAAGTAGCCAAAGTCAAAGAAAAAGAAGTAGAACTAGACCCAGAAAAATACGGCACCAATGTAGGACAAATATGTCCTCAATGCAAGGAAGGAGTCATGGTCAAGCTAGGAGGCTGTACCGAATGCTCCAAACAATGCGGCATGAAAGGTGCATGTGATATGAAGTAAAAGTAAGTTAATAATATAGCTAAAGGTCGATACTTAATTGATTAAAATAAATAACATTAAACAAATGGCTTTTACAACAAACAATCCGAGGTTGTTTAATAAACAAAACGTCTTGGCGTTAAACCCAGACCAAAATGGAGTATACGGAATCTACAAAAGTGGAGTCTGGATATACGTTGGTAAGGGAGACATAAGAGAAAGATTGCTAGCACACCTTAATGGTGATAACCCAAGCATACTTTCAAATAATCCAACTCATTGGGTAGATGAGGTTATAGCTGGGGACCCTAGTTCAAGAGAAGAAGAACTAATCCTAGAACTCAAGCCGGTATGCAACAAAAAGATTGGATAATAGGTAACTTAGAAAACGTAGTGAAGAGATTAGATCTTGATTGACTGGAGGACAGGAAATTACAGATAAGACAAGATAGAGAATCGAAACTACACCTTCTATCAATCCCCACGAAAGTGGGGTTTTTGATTTTCTTGACTATTTTTTAAATCAGAGTAAATTTAAAAATGTGTAATTAAATAAAATAAAAATATCCTATGGATACTGAAAATATTATTAAACAAGGTGAAGACATATTAAACAATAAACACGACTCTCTTTTGTTGCTATCAGAAGCTTCAGAATTTTTAAGAATATATGCAGGTAAAAATAGTACATTTTTTAAAAATATTAGTAAAATTGAATCACATAGATCAACTGATTATACGCGCCGAAGTCAAGCTGTAACTAATATGACAGCTTTCATTAATTTTTTAAAAAAAGGATTATCTGAAGGTATCTCGATCGAAAGAAAAGCACAAATAGAAGTCGTGTCCGATTTCTTGGAACAAGCTAATATCCTAATAGACAATAAAAAAGTTCACCCTGCTGCGCCAATTGCCATAATAGGTGCTGCTCTAGAAGAATTTTTAAGAAATTGGATTGAAGAAGTAGGGCTAGACTTGAAAGGCAAAAAAGCTGGGCTCGATTCTTATTCAACAACCCTAAAAGAGGCCGGTTTAATAGATAAACAAGATGTAAAAGACATTGTATCATGGGCTGGACTACGCAACTATGCCGCTCATGGAGAATGGGAAAATATTAAAAACAAAAATCAAGCATCGTTAATGATACAAGGCGTAAATCTCTTCATGAGAAAATATAACAAATAAAAATACAACTATTATGAAAAATGATGAAAAAAAGGATACAAATCTTACGGGAGCAAATATGACTGAGGTAATGTTTTTCTTGATTAGAGAAATAGCTTTTATAATATTACCTCTGATTGTAATATCTATAATTTTCATTATTCAATATAGCCTAACAGCCTTATTTCATACACCTGAATGGTCTTTTGCTAGTGCACTTCTTTTTGGACAAACTATAATAAGAGTATCTTCAGCTACAGCAGGGTATAAAAACAAAGTGGATATAACAAATGGCTTTATATCAATAATAATAGTTCTCGGACTGGTCCCTTCTTTAACTTTTTTAACACTAATGCTCGTATTAGATACTCCGCCAATCGGTTTAATTTATGCCCAAATATGCCTATTCATTTTGGCAATATTTACATACTTCCTCCTAGGGGGAGCTTTTTATGCTATAGAAAAAGAAGATAAAAAATAAATGAATACATTTGCATAAGAAATAAACAAGTCCGACCGCTCACCATAGGCGGTCTTTTTTGTTTTGTCATTCCGGCCCCGAGCCGGAATCTAGCTGATAACAGATCCCGGATCAAGTCCGGGATGACTAGATTCTATCGCCCTTCGACAAACTCAAGACTCCAGAATGACAGACTAAAACCCAAATAAAAAACTGGAGTGTTCTACTCCAGTATGTCGTCTATCAGAGCTCCAGGCCCTTTACCTTGGCGGAATCGAGCTTGCTCCCACCCTTGGGGAAGATGGTAATCGGTCCCATCGTGGGAATCATTGCCATGACTCGGCCGTCGCCGATGTCCTGCGGCTTGATCAACTCGCCGTTGACAAAGGTGCTGGTCTTGTCGTGCTTGCGCCATCCATCGCCCCTGGGGTCCAAAACGGCGATCCAGTCGCTATCGAAATGCACCATGCCCTCATCATCGATGCGGATACTCTTGATAGGGCCGCGGTAGATACTGCCGCCCTCCTGGCATTCAATATCGCCACCGACGATATCATCACGATCTACTACTTCCTGCCACTCCATGTGTCACCTCCTTCCTCAGCTTTTCCAAGCCTTGACTTCGACTTCCCTGACAGCCAGGAGCTTGGGCTGGTGTCTGGGGTGGGCGCACTGCTCGGGCACCCGCTGCTTGAGGATTTTGCCGGCCTTGGACTTGGCGCCGGCATCGGAATCAGCGTAGATGTTGAGGCACTGACGACGAGCACCACAGCTCTTGATGAAAAGAATGTACCATTGCATAAAAGCATCCTTTCTGTTCAATTTATCTTGCTCGGACATTTTTTGCGGACCTGTATTTTTATCACAATTGTATATTTTCGTCAATTATAAAATATGCTACAGTATAATCATGGAAAATTTCAAAAAATTACTTGTCAAAGCTAAAAAGGCCACTTATGCTTCTGGTGATAAAAATCAAAAAATAAAAGAGGCCGATGGTTCTACTTCTTTGTTTTTTGAAGAGGCCAACTTCAAATATCATGACAATTATTTTGGAGGCGAACCATACGGCGGCAGAGAAGTTGCTTTTATTGACAACAAAGCAGTCTATATTATGACCTACTACGGGCAGGTAACAAAAAATATCAAAGACATAGAAAGAGTCTACAGTTTTTTGCAAAAAGCCTTGTCTCTTGTACCAGAAGATAAGCCATTTCGTGGACCTAAACAATACAAGGAAGATAAACTGGAATATACAAATACATACAATGGAGAAATAGATGAATTTTTTGGACAAGAGTTCATCAAAGAAAACGGAAAAAAAATATACAGCGCCAGATATATGGGTGGATTGATAAATACAAGAAAATAAGCAAGCACATTCCTAACCTTTACAATATAATCATTATCATATATACTACTCCGAGTCCTATTGCATCCCCCGCGCCCCCGCGCAATACTGTCCGCAAAGGATGAGGCTCCTTCAAGGAGGAAATCTGTGCTCATCGTGTCCCGCAAACGCAATGAAAAGATCATGATCGGTGACGAGATCAGCATCATGATCGTCGACATCAAAGGCGACCAGGTCCAAGTTGGCATCGATGCTCCTCGGCATATTCCTGTCCACCGACACGAAATCTGGG
>PKTI01000008.1 GCA_002869235.1 Candidatus Parcubacteria bacterium | reverse complement strand
GATTAGGCCCAATGCGTTTTTGAGACCATGTTGTACGTCGGGAAACAGTATATCTGATAGTTTTTTGCTGTTGAGCCAAATATATAAAAAACCAAAAATAATACCCACCACTGGTGAGTGTAATATCAATGAATTTGCTATTATTAGCAAAAGTACTAGTATTTGCCAAATGATGTGTTGCTGTCTACTAAAGCTAATCATGTCTAAATATTATCATACTTTTTACACTTCTCAAAAATAGCTAATATTTGCTACAATAAGATATATGAGTAATAGAAAAATTAAGTTAGTGATATTGTTGCGTTATTTGTGGTTGAGCATAGCTTTATTTGTTGTGGCTAGCCTTGTTTTTGATGCTATGTCAGTCAAAAAAACTTTGATTTATGAGTTGGATTTTCACCAAAGCATAAGTCGGGACACAGCAGGTTGGTATCCAGAATCTAGGATAGCACAATCTTCATTTATGTCCATTGATGCTGTAGACCTGGTAGCAGAGCCTGTCTATTTCAAGGTGTATGCTCCAAATGATTTTAGCACTATGTCTATAACTGGTAGTTTTTATACGGATGAATCTTTAGGTGAGCAAGATATACGTTTGGGTATCAAAAAAGAAGATGGCTCATGGGAATTTCAGCAAATTTCTAGTAATGATTTTATTTTGAATTTTGATTTGGCACAAGCTAGAAAAAATAAAAATCAATTTGAGCTTATTTTGTCAGTTCCTAGTCTACCATCAGGGCAGAAAATAGCGCTTATCAATAATTGGCAGATAAAATTTCAAAAATGAAAATAAAATACATACTTATTAGAGATTTTTTCAACATATGTTTGGGTACTTGGCTAAGCTTGGTTTTGTTGGAAATTTTTAATCCTGGAATGGTACAGAGACACATAAATTTGGAGTATTGGTTTTATTTTCTAATCATAACATTTATATTTTACCGCTTGGTACGTAAATATTGATATTTATGTTATAATATAAATATGAATAAGAAGAAGAAACAGGCCAAAAAAAGCATCGTCGCAAGCGAGGTAAAGAAGTGGTCAGTCTTCGGTATTAAAACAAAAGATGACAAAACAAAAATCAGAGATGTATGTCATAGCTGTTGATATGGGCTATGGCCACCAACGTGCGGCGTATCCATTTACCGATAGTGGCAAACATGGAATTATCAATGCCAACCGTTATCAAGGTATACCTCCTAGCGAACAAAAAATGTGGGAGAGTGGCAGAAAATGGTACGAGATTATTTCTCGTTTCAAAAATGTTCCATTGTTGGGCACTACTGCTTTTTCGATAATGGATCATTTTCAAAAGATAGAGCCTTTTTATCCCAAGCGTGATTTGTCTGAACCGTCAAATCAGCTAACTTATTATCACAAAAAAATAAAATCAGGTTTAGGCAAAGATCTGGTCAAAGAACTCAATAAAAAACCACTTCCCTTGCTGTCTACTTTTTTTGTGCCAGCTTACTTTGCTGAGCACCACGGCTACAAAGGCAAGATATACTGTGTGATTTGCGATGCTGATGTAGCGAGAGCCTGGGCACCGTATTATTCCAATAAAAGTAAAATAACTTATTTAGTACCAAATAGGAGGGTAAAAGCTAGACTTCAGCTGTATGGAGTAAAAGAAAATAATATTTTGATTACTGGTTTTCCTTTGCCCAAAGAAAACATAGGTGGACCTAGTCAAAAGATTGTCAAAGCAGACATGCTTGACCGTTTGTATCACCTTGATCCCAGGGGCGCTTATCGCAAAAAGTATGCCTATATGATTGACAAGTATTTTGGTTCGGTCAAAAACATCAAAAAACCAAAGCGTCCTTTGACTATTACTTTTGCAGTTGGTGGAGCTGGCGCTCAAAGAGATATTGGTGTGACTCTGCTCAAGCGACTACACAAACACCTCAAACAAGACAAGATAAGACTCAATCTTGTGGCTGGTGTGAGAAATGATGTGTATCTTTATTTTGAAAATGAACTCAAAAACTGCGGCTTGGAAGGCTGCAATAATGTCAGGATTATATACGCTGAGGACAAAACTAGTTATTTCAAAGTTTTCAATAAGATTTTGAGAAGAACCGATGTTTTGTGGACCAAACCCTCAGAGCTTACTTTTTATAGTGCCTTGGGTTTGCCTATTATTATGGCAGAGCCTATTGGCTATCAAGAGCAATACAATCGTGGTTGGCTGGTAGCTATTGGTGCGGGTATAGACAGCCTAAACCCAGAGTACGTAGACGAATGGTTGTTTGATTGGCTTGATTCAGGTTGGTTGGCCGAAGCAGCTATGGAAGGATTTTTGGATGCGCCTCGTATGGGTACTTATCGTATAGAAAATATAGTTTTGCATAATAAGATAAGCGAGATAGAGGACACCGAGCTTTTGTAAAATGAGAATAACTAGAATAAAAATAAATTATTACAAAAGTATCAAGGAGCCGATGATTTTGGATCTCCATGATATCAATGTTGTAATTGGTCAAAACAATAGTGGTAAAAGTAATATTTTGGATGCTATAGAATTTGCCTTGACTGATCCCAAGACAGACAGTCAAATTTTTTATCCCAAAGCTGATATAGAAATAGATTTGAAGTTTACTGAAGATGAGCAACTCAAGTATGAGTTTCCTGAAGCTGAGGCAGTCTTTACTTTGAAAAAAGGCATAAGGGAGCTTGGATTCTCCAAGAGGACTTTGCCGTTTAGCAAGACCTTGTCTTCTATATTTGCTGCTAGCTTCAAACGTCTAAATGAAAAAACATTCTTGGATTATCCGCAAATAGAAAATGATTTTAGAAGTTTGTTTACTTATTCACAAAATCTAGCTAGCTTCAAAGAAAATTTGAGCCACCACTTTCCCAAAGTGTCTGCCACTGAAAATGCTCTGGACATAAACTATGAACACGAAGGCTTGTATGAAGGCGATAGAAGGGCCACTATAGATAGAATGGGTTCTGGTTTTAGGAGAATTTTTACAATTTTGCTTTATATTTTTCATCCTCAGTATTCAATAGTTTTGATAGAAGAGCCAGAAATACATCTACACCCAGCTATGATCAAAAAATTGCTCTGGGCTATGCAAAACAGCGAGTCAGGCCAGATATTTTTTACTACCCATTCACCTCTGTTTATCACTACTATGACCTTATCACAGCTTATCAGGGTGATGAAAAATGAAAAAACTAGTAAGGCTTTTAGCTTGGGTCAGGGTAACGTAGATCATCAAAGATTAATTCAAGAGCTCAATGCTGATAATTTGGAAATGTTTTTTACCGACAAAGTTGTTTTGGTAGAAGGTGTATCTGACAGAATATTGCTGCGGGGACTTATTGATAGATTTTATAAAGGTCAAAATGACCTCAAGGTAGTACAGACTCACGGCAAGGGCAATGTTTTGATATACGTCAAGCTACTCAAGGTTTTTAACATTCCTTTTGCTATTATCCTAGACAATGATGCTATCAAGACACACCATATTAGAGATCTGGTTTACAATTTGGATTTAAAATTACCACCAATGACAGACAGGGACATGATAGAGGAGCTCAAGAAATATGATATCTATATATTTGCCAATGGCGATTTGGAAGCAAACTATCCTCGCAAGTTCCAAAATGAAGAAACCAAAACTTTGTCAGCTCTCAAAGCAGCTCGTTTTATCAATGATGCTGATTTCAATTCCAAACATATGGCAAATTTAAGAGAAATAATAAATAGTTTATGACTTGGTTGAGTATTGCTATTACTGCTTATTTTATTTTGGCTATAGTCAATGTAGCTGACAAGTTTATTTTGGAAAAAGTTGTACCAGGCCCCAGGACTTATACTTTTTTGGTTGGCGCTACTGGTGTGGTGGTAGTGGTATTAGCTCCGTTTGGGCTTAGCTGGCCTGGTTGGGCTATGTTGGGAGCAAATGTGCTTTTTGGCTTTTTCTTTTCCGCTGGATTGATGTTTTTGTACTATGCTTTGAAAAAAGGTGAGGCTTCTAGAGTTTTTACTATGATAGGCGGTATAGTGCCGATATTTACGATTTTGTTTTCTATACTATTTTTGGGAGAAAAATTTAGCACTGGTCAGTGGTGGGCTATAATATTTTTGCTTTTGGGTACTATCATGATTTCTTGGTTGACCAGGAGCTACGATGTATGGACACAACTCAAGTCTTGGTTTTCTGATGATGAAAACACCAGGGTATTGGTAATAGTTTTATCTGTTTTGGCAGCTTTGTTTTTTTCTTTGTTTTGGGTATGTACCAAATTTGCTTATACCACACAGCCTTTTATCAGCGCTTTTATTTGGATTAGAATTGGTTCGTTTTTAGCGGCTATGCTTT
>PKTI01000051.1 GCA_002869235.1 Candidatus Parcubacteria bacterium | reverse complement strand
TTGAAAAAGAAATTGAAGCAGAATTAATGGCTCTTAACGTTGCTAAGGTAGACAAGATAAAGAGTTTAGAAGAAGCTGCTGATACAGCTCTCAAAGAATTGCGTGATTTGAAAGAACTACAAATTATTTCTGAAAATAAATATCAAGAGCTAGCTTTGCGTTATGGTCATGTTTTTGAGGCTGGCATTGGCGCCGAAGCTGTAAGAAACTTACTCAAGACAATAAACCTTAAGGAGCTTTTGGATCATTTGGAAAAAGAAATTGAGACAGCTATTCCTTCTCGCCAGAAAAAACTTATAAGACGTGCTCGTTTGGTCAAGAGTTTGATCAACAACAAAATTCAACCAGAGTGGATGATAATGAGCGCTATTCCTGTTATTCCTCCAGACCTAAGACCAATGGTACAACTTGATGGTGGTCGTTTTGCCTCATCAGACTTAAATGATTTGTATCGTCGTGTTATCAATCGTAATAATCGTTTGAAGCGTCTCAAGGACTTGAATGCTCCAGAGGTCATACAGAGAAATGAAAAAAGAATGTTGCAGGAAGCAGTGGACGCTTTGATTGACAACAATGCTCGTCACGGTAAAACTGTGACTGCTTCAACTGGTCAAAAGAGATCACTCAAGAGTATTGCAGACATGTTGAAGGGTAAGCAGGGAAGATTTAGACAAAACTTACTTGGTAAACGTGTTGACTACTCAGGTCGTAGTGTTATTGTGATTGGTCCACATATAAAATTGTATCAATGTGGTCTACCAAAGACTATGGCTTTGGAATTATTTAGACCTTTTGTGATTTCTCGTTTGATCAGAGATGAGCTGGTACACAATGTGCGTAGTGCCAACAGATATATAGAAGCTGGTCATCCAGAGGTTTGGGCAATTTTGGAAGAAATTATCAAAGATGCTCATGTGATGCTTAACCGTGCTCCTACTTTGCATCGTTTAGGTATTCAAGCCTTCCAACCTGTTTTGATTGAGGGTAAAGCCATTCAACTTCATCCATTAGTTTGTTCTGCTTTTAATGCTGACTTTGATGGTGATCAGATGGCTGTTCATGTACCCCTTACAGAAGAAGGCAAAAAGGAAGCGGCTGAAATCATGCTTTCATCCAACAACCTACTTAAACCCGCCACTGGTGATCCAGTAGCTGTACCAAACCAAGACATTGTTTGGGGTGGTTATTATATGACTTATATTGATCCAGATGCCAAATCAACCAAAGCTTTTTCAGATGAGGATGAAGCAGAAAAAGCATTTAAACTTGGTTTGATAAAACTCCAAGAGCCAATTAAGGCAAGAGTAAAAAGAGTTGGCAAGACAGCTATTGAAACATCTATAGGTAGAATTTTGTTTAATAAGGTTTTGCCCGAAGGCTTGGGTTATGTAAATTCAACTTTGGATAAAAAAGGTTTGAAAAATATCGTAGCAGAAGCTTTTCGTACTTTGTCTCATGATGAAACAGTTAAGCTCCTAGATGATGTAAAAGATATTGCTTTTTATTATATTACCTCTTCAGGCATGTCATGGGGAATGGATGATATTCCAAAACTAGAAGTAAAAAACGACTTGGTAAAAGAAGGTGAAAAGCAAGTAGAAGAAATAAAGGAACAATACAACCAAGGCCTTTTGACAAACAAAGAAAGATATATAAAAGTTATTGAAGTTTGGGAAAAAATTAAGGGTAGAATTACTGAGAGTAGTCAGAAAATTATGGATCCAAAAAACTCAGTTTCTTCTATATTGAATTCTGGTGCTCGTGGATCATTTTCTCAGATGATTCAAGTGATGGGCATGAAAGGTTTGGTGATTAACCCAGCTGGTGACATCATTGAACTTCCAGTTAAGGCCAACTTTCAAGAAGGTCTGGATGTGTTGGAATATTTCATTTCTACTCATGGTACTCGTAAAGGTTTATCAGACACAGCGCTTCGTACAGCTAATGCTGGTTATCTAACCAGAAGATTGGTAGATGTTTCTCAGGATGTAGTAGTATTAGAAAAAGACTGTAAAGATAAAGAAGGTCATGTTGTTAGAAAAGATGAAAGCAATGCGGTTGGCGAAACTCTAGCAGAAAGAGTTATTGGTAGATACTTGCTTGATCCAGTTTTGGATAGCAAAGGAGATATTTTGATAAAGAAAAATACTTTGGTTACCAAAGAATTAGCAGATGAAATCACCAAGGCTGATCCAGATAGCATCAAGATTAGATCTGTACTTACTTGTAAAGCCAAGCGTGGTGTTTGTCAAAAATGTTATGGTTATGATTTGGGACACAACCAAATAGTAAATCTAGGCGCTGCAGTTGGTATAGTAGCTGCTCAGAGTATTGGTGAGCCTGGCACTCAACTTACTATGAGAACCTTCCATACAGGTGGTGTGGCCGGTGAATCAGACGTAACCCAAGGTTTGCCTAGAGTAGAAGAATTGTTTGAGGCACGTTCACCAAAGAAAAAATCTATCTTGGCCCCTATAGATGGTATAGTGGTAATTGATGAAGAAACAAACAAGCTTGTCTCCAAGGACCAAAGAATTATAAAGATAAAACCACAAGAAGCTAGAATTGAGGAATATGATTTGGGGACTGGTATAGAAGCCAAAGTAAAAGATGGTGAAGAGGTAGAAAAAGATCAGTTGGTTTTGATAAGCGCTGGCGAAGAAATAAGAACCAACTTAGATGGTGTAGTAAAATTGACTGCCAAAAAACTTAAAGTTATTAGTCAAAAAAGCGAGGCCGAGGAAGTTATTATCCCAGCTGGCTATAATCTTTGGGTAAAAGATAAGGATATTGTTCAAGAAGGACAATCTTTGACCGAGGGTAGTGTAAACTTACAAGAATTATATGAACTACAGGGTAAGTTGGCTGTTCAAGAATATGTAATTTCTGAGATTAAACATATTTATTCATCTCAAGGACAAAATCTAAATGATAAACACGTTGAATTGATAGTTCGTCAAATGTTTTCTAGAATTTTGATCAACGATGTTGGTGATACAGAACTGTTGCCAGGTGAAGTTGTTACCTATACTCAGTTTATTGACGCCAATGAAAAGAGTAAAGGCAAAAAAGCAACTGGAGATATCTTGCTCTTAGGAATTACCAAAGCAGCTTTGACCTCTGACTCATTCTTGGCAGCAGCCTCTTTCCAGGAAACAGCTAGAGTGCTTATCGATGCAGCTATTGCCGGTAGAGTCGACCATTTGAGAGGTCTTAAAGAAAACGTTATTATTGGTAGAAAGATTCCAGCTGGAACTGGATTTAAAGGAAAGTAAACACTATATAAATTTATACTCAAAAAACCCTATTTTATGGGGTTTTTTGTTTGTAAAACAAACATTTATTTTTCTTTATTTATGTGTTAAAATATAGAGTACTTAGTCTAATATAAGCAACAATTATGGCCAGAAGAGGAAGAAAAAACCAAGAAGAGGAAGAATTAGAAGAATCTTGGGGGCTTAGACCAGAAACCAAAAGGGGAATATTTACTGTTTTGGTTTTTGTAATAGCTTTTTTAAGTGTACTATCTCTGTTTAATTTAGCAGGTACATTTGGGCAGTGGTTAAATACTGGATTGACCTATGTTTTTGGTTGGTCAGCCGGTGTTTTTGTTTTAGTATTGCTTCTTTTGGGCTGGATATTGATTAGAAACTACAACTACAAAATAAAAGTAACCACTTATATAGGTTTAGCTCTTATAATGTTGTCTGTTTCAGGTGTACTGCATTTTTTTGTAAAAGAGCTAAGCTACAAAGAAATAACCAACTATGGGAATGGTGGTGGAGCACTAGGTTATTTAATTGGAGCCAATTCTATTACTTTTGTTGGTTTGTGGGGGGCGCTAGTTATTTTGTTGGCAATATTATTTATTGGAATATTTTTGGCTTTCAATACATCTTTTGGTGATATGGCAGAGCGAGCCAAAGCCCTTGGTATATTAAAAGAGAAATTTTTACCAGAGGAATCTGAAGACGACGAGGAAGAAGAGGAGGAAGACGAAGAAGAGGAAGGAGAATTTGAGCCAGACGAGTCTTTGGATCAAGGAGATGAACCTGAAGACGAAGAAGAGGAACCTGAAGACGAAGAAGAGGAATCTGAAGACGAAGAAGAGGAAACAAAGAAAAAGCCCAGAAAAAAAATTGTTGTACCATTGGACTTATTAGCCAAATCTAGTGGCAAGCCAGATTCAGGTGACATTGATGCCAATATGACAAAAATTCAAAAGACCTTTGAAAATTTTGGTATTGAGGTGACGATGGCAGATGTAAATGTTGGCCCAACAGTCACTCAATATACTCTGCGTCCAGCTGAAGGTGTCAGACTTTCTCAGATGCTTACTTTGCAAAATGATCTAGCTTTGTCACTGGCCGCTCATCCTTTGCGTATGGAGGCTCCCATTCCTGGAAAGTCACTGGTTGGTATAGAAGTACCAAATCAAAGTGTGTCTACAGTAAAGCTTAGGGATATTTTGGAATCATCAGCCTACAAAAAAAGAAAAGCAAATTTATTTTTGGCTTTGGGTAAAGATGTGGCTGGTCAGTCTATTTTAGTAAATTTGGCCACCATGCCCCACTTATTAGTAGCCGGTTCCACTGGTTCTGGTAAGTCTGTTTGTATAAATAATATAATTTTGAGTTTAATTTATCAAAACTCACCAGACGAATTGAAATTTATTTTAATAGATCCTAAGAGGGTAGAGCTTTCTTCTTATAATGATATACCACATCTACTTACCCCAGTTATAAATGATACTGACAAAACTATCAACGCTTTACGTTGGGTGGTAAAAGAAATGCATGAGCGTTATAAATTACTTCAGGCAGCTGGTAAAAGAAACATAGAATCTTATAACAATGCAGTTATTGTTAATCGTCTGCCATATATAGTAGTAATTGTAGATGAGTTTGCCGCTTTGATGTCTTTGGCCTCAAAAGAGGTTGAAGCAGCTATCGTATCTTTGGCTCAAATGGCTAGAGCAGTTGGTATTCACCTAGTATTGGCCACCCAAAGGCCTTCTGTAGATGTTATTACTGGTTTGATTAAAGCCAATATTACCAGTAGAATCGCCTTTGCTGTTGCTTCTGCTATGGATTCCAAAACTATTTTGGATTCATCTGGTGCAGAAAAGCTCTTGGGCAAAGGAGATATGTTGTTTGTTACAGCCGAGACTTCCAAACCAAGGCGTGTTCAGGGGGCTTATGTAACAGACGAAGAAATTGCAGATGTAGTCAACTTTATTAAAGATGAAGAAGATCCAGAATATAACGAAGAGGTCACGGCCAAAGCTAGCGGCACCACCCCTGGTTTTGGTGGAGGCGAAGACTTTGATGATGAATTGGCCATGGAAGCTAAGGAAATAGTTCTTAAGGCCGGCAAAGCTTCAGCTACTCTACTGCAGCGTAGATTGAGGGTTGGTTATGCTAGAGCGGCTAGGCTTTTGGATATTCTAGAAGAGATGGGAGTAGTGGGCCCATCAGAGGGATCAAAGGCTAGAGAGGTTTTGATTTCTCAAGATGAACTTGAAGACAATTTCTCTTCACCCCTAGATGAGGAGGAGGGAGAAGAAGCTGAAGATTATGAAGAGGATGATGAATTAGAGTTTGAAGAGGATGATGAAGATGAAAAAAGTTAGATAAAGATATGTCAAGATTTAGGCAGAAAAAAATCAGCAAGGGACAAACCCTGTCTGATAAATTGAGGAAGGCCCGACTAGAAAAAGAACTATCTATCAAAGATGTAGAAACAAAGACTAGAATACCTACAAAATATATAGAGGTTTTGGAAAATGGTCATTACAAAGAGCTTCCAGGAGATATTTATGCTAAGGCTTGGATAAAGCTTTATGCAGAAATTTTGGATTTGCCACCCAGAGAATTGTTGGAAGATTTTAAGATTGAAAAAAACATTAGTGAGAAGGTAAGTAAATTAGGAGCTCCAAAGATTAAAAAAAACCAAAAATTTTCTTTTGGAAATATTGTTTGGCCAAAAGTATTAAAGTTTTTTTCAGTAACAATAGTAATTTTAGCTTTACTAGGTTATCTGGGCTGGTCAGTAAAAAACATAATATCTGCTCCAGAAGTAGTAATTCATCAACCAAGTAATAATTTTAGAACAACCGAATCTAGCGTAGAGATAGTGGGCCAAACTAAACCAGAGGTGCAGCTTACTATAAACGGTGAGTTGGTCTTGCTAGATGAAGATGGTAATTTTTTCCAAACAGTAAATTTGGTCAACGGCTTGAACAATTTGGAAATTAGTGCTAAAAAGAAACATAGCAAAACTAATAACATAGAATTAATAATTTTTAGAGAATCTTTAGAAATTAACTAATTAATAAAGCAAGCAATACAGGCAGTTTGCTGATATCAGAAAGATAAAAGTATGGCAAAAGAAAAGAAAAAGGAGGAACAATTTAGTGACGCTGCCAAAAGCGCGATAGAGCAGATCAGAAGTCGTTTTGGCGATGGGTCTATTATGAATTTGGGAGACGCCAAGGCCATGAATGTAGCTGCTATCTCTACTGGCTGTTTGTCTTTGGACATCGCCCTGGGAGTTGGCGGTGTACCCAAAGGAAGGATAATAGAAATATATGGACCAGAGGCCTCAGGTAAAACAACCTTGGCTCAACACATTGTAGCTGAAGCCCAGAAGGTTGGTGGTACAGCTGCTTTTGTAGACGCTGAGCATGCCTTGGATCCAGATTACGCCAAAAAAATAGGCGTAGACATAGACAAGCTACTTATATCCCAGCCAGATACAGGCGAACAAGCCTTGGAAATTGTAGAGACCCTGGTTCGTTCAGGGGGTGTAGATGTGGTTGTAGTTGATTCTGTGGCTGCTTTGGTGCCAAAAGCTGAGATAGAAGGAGAAATGGGTGATAGCCACATGGGTCTTCAGGCCAGGTTAATGTCTCAAGCCCTTAGAAAGTTAGCTGGCATTGTTCACAAAAGCAATACTATAGTTATTTTTATCAACCAAATAAGAATGAAGATTGGAGTGTTTTTTGGCAACCCAGAAACAACTACTGGTGGTAATGCTTTGAAATTTTATTCTTCAGTCAGGGTAGAAGTCAGAAGAAGTGCCCAGATAAAGCAGGGTGAAAAAATTATTGGTAATCAAGTAAAATGTAAAGTTGTTAAGAATAAAGTTGCCGCCCCATTTAAGAGTACAGTTTTTGATATTATGTATAACGAAGGTATTTCAGTTTCAGGAGATGTGCTTGATACTGGTTTAGCCTTTGGTGTACTGAAAAAATCTGGTAATTCTTATTCATATGGAGAGACTAAATTGGGAGTCGGTAGAGAAAATGCTAAAACTTATTTGCGGGAAAATCCCAAGTTGATAGCAGAATTGAAAAAGAAGATTTGGCAAGAGTACAAGTCATCAGAAGCATAAATTTTTTATCAAGCCCCGTCCCGCATTGCGGGGCGGGGCTTTAATTAGTATAATTTGAGTATGTCTGTTGCCAATAAAATATTTACCAACACTTTGTGGCAAATAATTATACGTGGCATCAATATATTAGTTGGTGTTGTTTCGCTGGGCTTGATTACCAGAATACTTGGCCCGGCCGGCTTTGGTTTTTATACCACTGTATTTGCTTTTGTGCAGATGTTTATGATATTGGCTGATTTAGGCCTTTACTTAACTCTACTTAGAGAAGTATCAGCAGTTAAAAATAGGCATGAGGAAAACAAGGTAGTAAACAATATCTTCACCATTAGATTACTTGCCTCTTTTCTTATTATTATATTGGCGCCGATAGCAGTTTGGTTTTTCCCCTATGACATAGTAGTCAAACAAGGAATAATATATTTTATTGGTGCATTTTTCTTCAATAGCTTGATTTCTACTTTAACAGCTGTGTTCTCCAAAAAACTCGACACACCAAAAGTAGCATTTGTGGATTTTATAAATAAATTATTATATGTTTCTTTTTTGACCTACTACTTTTTTTCTGGGTCCAATTTGAACAATATTTTATTGGCCAATTCTATCACAGCTTTTCTTTCTTTTGTATTGCTTTGTATATTTTTGAAAAAATATATAGATTTAAAATTAGCCTGGGATTTTCCTTACTGGCAAAAAGTTTTTCATACTACTTGGCCTTTGGCAATTACAGTTATCTTGAACCTAGTGTATTTTAAGGCAGACACTCTTATACTATCTATCTATGATAGTCCGGAGGCAGTTGGTTTATACGGAGCTCCGTATAGAATTTTGGAGGTTGTCACAACCTTTCCCCACATGTTTATGAGTTTGATTTTGCCCTTGTTTACTGCTGCTTGGTTGAGCAAAAATTTTGACAAACTAAATAGGGTACTACAAAATACTTTTGATTTTTTCAGTATACTGACAATAGGTATGATTACTGTTATTTGGTTGGTCAGTCGACCACTTATGACGTTTTTGGCCGGTGCAGATTTTGCTGATTCAGGACCAATTTTGAATGTATTAATTTTAGCAACAGCTAGTATTTTCTTTGGTACCTTATTTACCTACTTGGTAGTTGCACTCAAAATACAAAAACAAATGATCAAGTATTTTTTGATTGCCGCTATTGCTGGCTTGGTCGGTTATTTTGTTTTTGTACCAATATTTTCCTACTGGGGTGCAGCTTATATGACTCTTTTTGTGGAGCTACTTATTTGGATATTTGCTTATATAGTAGTCAGAAAGCACGTAAATATAAAACTAAATTTCAAAGTTTTGGCCAAAGCTATATTTTCAGGATTAGCCACTTTCTTGATTGTGTGGCAATTTAAAGATTTTAATTTTTTGTTTACCATAGCAACTTCAGTTATTTTATATATTTTGATTCTTTATCTTAGTAAAGCAGTAGATAAAAAATCATTACAACAATTAATCAAGAGTCAAAATGTTTAATTTGTTTTTGTTACTTTTATTATTGGTTTTTATTATAGCAAGCTACAAAAAACCAGTACTTGGCTTAGCGGGTATTATTGCTCTTTTACCCAGTTATTTGTGGCGTTTGAATATTTTTTCTTTACCCACTACTTTTTTGGAGCTAATGATAGTTTCTTTGTTTGTAGTATGGTTGCTAAAAGAAAAAAAGTATAAAAAGATAAATTTTTCTTTAAAAAATAATCCTCAAAATAAAATTCCACCAAGATTGCGTTGGCTTTTATTACTTTGGCTGTTTGCCAGCCTGATTGCTCTGGCCGTCAACCCTAGCTATGCGGCACTTGGTTTGTGGCGGGCCTATTTTTTGGAGCCCATAATGTTTTTTATCTTATTTGTTTATATAGTAAAAGATAAAAACGATTTGAAAATAATTATTCGTTCTCTAGGGATACTTTTGTCTTGGTTGTTTGTAGTTGCTCTTTATCAAAATTTTAGTTCTTGGAATTTTATTTCCGCTTACAACTATCCAAATCCCAAGAGACTTACAGCTGTATTTTCATATCCCAATGCCCTAGCACTTTTGACGGCGCCTTTATCAGTTTTCTTTTTGTCTTTATGGTCAAAATCCAAAGACAAAAAAGATAAGTGGTGGTATTTGCTAGTCGCCTTGTTTGCAGTGGCCTTAGCTTATTTGGCAGTCAGCGAAGGAGCTTTGGTGGCGATTATTTTTTCTTTATTTATTTATCTAATATTAGCCAAAAAAATTAGAAAAGCAAGTATTCCTATATTTTTGGTATTTTTTATTGCTTTATTATCTTTTTCCTCTTTGGCCAAATATCCACTTTCAGTTTGGCAGCAGCTTAGTCAGCCTAGCTCAGGCTTGTCAGCCACATCTTTGGAGATTAGGAGTTGGCAGTGGCAAGAAACAGGTGTGATGTTGCAGGATAATTTTGTTTTTGGTTCGGGCATAAACGGCTATCAAGGTGCTATGGAAAAATATCACCAAATAGAATGGATAGAAATTTATTTATATCCTCACAATATATTTTTAAATTTTTGGGTGGAGTTGGGGTTGTTTGGCTTGTTGATATTTTTGGGATTAATGTTTTATGTATCAGGGGCTCTGAAGAATTTGTTTGATAATAAGCATAAACTAGCTTGGCCATTGTCACTAGCCTGGCTTACTTGGTTTGTACATGGTCTAGTGGATGTGCCTTACTTTAAAAATGATTTAAGTATCTTATTTTTTATCTTATTGGCGCTTACTTTAGTAGCTCAGCAGATAAAAGAAGATAGATAATTTACACAAAGGCTAAATTTTAGTATAATATAGTCATGAAAAAAGTACGAAAAGCTGTTATTCCAGTAGCTGGTTTAGGCACTCGTTTTTTACCAGCTACCAAGGCTCAGCCAAAGGAAATGCTGACAGTTATTGATAAACCAATTATTCAATACATTGTCGAAGAGGCAGTGGCCGCTGGCATTGAACAGATTATTTTTGTGACTTCATCTACCAAGCGTGCTATTGAAGATCATTTTGATCGTAATTTTGAATTAGAATATAGATTGAGACAAAAAAAGAAAACAGCAGAAATGAAAGATATTTTGCGGATTTCTGATATGGCCAAGTTTGTTTATGTCAGACAAAAGACTCCCAAGGGCCTAGGGCACGCAATTTATACAGCCAAAGATGTTGTCGGAGACGAGCCTTTTGCGGTGATGTCAGGCGATGATATTATTGATGCTAGGGTTCCAGCCATCAAGCAACTTATACAAGTATATGATAAATATCAGGATATAGTTGTTGGTGTTACACAGGTTCCCAAAAAAGAGACTAGCAAATATGGCATAGTGGATCCTATTTATATAGACGACAAAACATCAGAGATCAAAAAAATAATTGAAAAACCAAAAGTAGAAAAAGCACCATCTCGTTTGGCTGTTACTGGTAGGTATGTACTTACTCCAGAGATATTTAATATTTTGGGTAAAGGTAAAAAAGGTGCTGGCGGTGAGATACAACTTACCGACGCTATGGCTGAGCACATACGCAAGAGAGCTGGCTATGCCTGCACTTATAGTGGAGATTATTATGATTGTGGTAATAAACTGGAGTTTATAAAGGCAACCATAAATTATGCGGTTAAGAGAAAAGAATTTAGAGGACCACTCAAAAGATACTTAAAGAAAATATAAGCTGATGATAAAAAGAAACTTTAAAAGATTAACTTTATTAGTGCTAGCAATATTTGTAGTTAGCTCTGGTTTTTCTTGTAAAGGTATTTCTTGTACCAATAGAGAAGAGCTCAAGCCAGTAACGCTAGAGGTTTGGGGTGTGTGGGACAGCTCTTCCCAGTTTTTTCCTTTGATAAAATCTTATACAGCTACCCATCCAACCATTAGGGTTACTTACAAACAATTTCGTTATGATGAATATGAAAGAAAACTGCTAGAAGCCTGGGCTGATGACAGAGGCCCAGACGTATTTGCTCTGCCAGCTACCTGGCTCAAAAAATATCAAAAGAGGTTGGAGCCAGTTCCGGCTGCTATGAAGATACCCATACAAGAGGTTCAGGGTAGTATAAAACAAGAGGTAGTAACAGTCTTAAAAGACGTAGCTGGCCTAAGGCCGCGTGATATAAATCGCTTGTTTGTACCTGTGGTTTATGACGATGTTATACTTGATAATCAAGTTTATGGCTTACCCTATTATTTAGACACCTTGGTTACATTTTATAATTCTGACTTGCTAACCCAAAATGGAATTTCCCAACCAATTACAGACTTTCATGATTTGATAGAGCAAACACCAAAAATCACCAGGGCCACAGAGGACAGCAGAATATATCAGGCAGCAGTAGCCATGGGTGGTACTGACAACATACCTCGTTTCTTTGATATCTTGGGTAGTATATTGCAGCAGTACGAAGTAGAGGTTAAGGGGCCAAGTTTTGATCCTCTGGCTAGTGGAGATTCCAAGAACAAAACTAAAGAGGTCTTTGGCTTTTATACTGATTTTGCTAGACCAGGTAGAGTTAGTTATAGTTGGAATCAAGACTTAGACAATGCTTTTGAATTATTTGCTCAAGGTAAGTTAGCTTATTTCTTTGGTTATAGTTATCATTATGATGAACTTCGTGATAGAGGCTTGCAGTTTAATTGGGATTTGACCAACTTCCCTCAAATAAGAGGAGCCAACTCTACCAAGTATTATGCTGACTATTGGGTATATGGGGTGGCTAAAAAATCTTTAAACAAAGATGCTGCTTGGAATTTTGTTCAGACCACTGCTACTGATATAAATATTGCCAGAGAATATTTGAGCCAAAATAAAAAACCAACAGCCTTAAGAGCCTTGATAGATGAACAATTACTGGATGAGAATATAGAAATATTTGCTTCTCAAGTTTTGACGGCTGATAACTGGTATAGTGGTTATGATATAGATGCAGCAGAAAGATATACAGCTGAAATAATTGATGGCTTAGTTTATGGCGACATGACTTTAGATTCAGCTATTAATCTGTTTGTAGATCGTATAAACCAAACATATAGACAACCAAATGAATAAAAAAATACTAACATTTATTTCTTTGTTATTGGTAACTGCTCCACAAATTGCTAGAGCAGAAGGATTTTTGGATAGATTGGGCTGTATAGAAACGGGGGATTGTCAAATAAGAGACATTGAAACAGGCTTTGTTATTTTGATAAATTGGATACTTGGCGGCTTGGCAGCCATTGCCTTACTATTTTTTGTTTGGGGTGGCTATCAGTGGCTTATATCTGGAGGTAATGCCGAAAGAGTAAGAAAAGGACAACAAATAATGATCAACACCCTCTTTGCCTTGATACTTGCTTTTGGTAGTTATATAGGAGTTAGTTTTATAGTCAATGACCTTTTGAATGTAGATGATCCATACAGAGTAGTTTCTACTTGTAATAGTGTTGTAGAAAAAGGAGAGATAAGATGCAACAACGAACAGGGCAATTATCGTTGTAGTGGCTACACTTGGACAGGAGAAAATGAAAAATATAATGGTCTTTGTATAACAGAGTGTCAAATACACAGCATAGATGATCCAGATGATTCTTGGTTTTGTTTTGAAAGGTGGCCAGGAGCTGTTGAGGGTACAGATTATATTACTGGTCTTTGTCCAGGAGGAGCGGACAATGTCTGTACCAGGCAATCTTCAATAATGGATTATTATGAAGATCCACCAGACTTAAGTTATTAAAATTTATAATATGAAGTATTTAAAAAATAAAAACAAAGTACTGTTAGCATCTATTTTTGTATTTACGCCATTGATTTCAAGGGCGGCTGATCTGCCAAATCCTTTGAAAGCTGACGATGTTCCGACTTTGGTGTCTTATATGGTAAGGGGCCTTCTGGGAATATCTGGAGCTATTGCTTTGCTTATGCTAGTTTGGGGTGGAATTACTTGGATGACATCATCTGGTAATGCTGATAGAGTCAAAAGAGGAAGAGACACTATTGTTTGGGCAATATTTGGTTTGATTGCTATATTCATGAGCTATGCTATTATAAACTTTCTTTTCGAGACAGCTTTGGCTCAATAATAAAAATTGGGTTGATAAAAAATTAGTTTTGTTTTATAATAAGATTATTAAAATATCATAAAAGAGAAAGGGGGTGAAAAAATGAGAAAACTTTTAACTGCTTTACTTTTATTGCCATCAGCAGCACTTGCTCAAGGTTCAACAGCTGATCCATGGGGAGCAAACGCTCTACAGAATTTAAATGTAGGTACCAAAAATATTGGTGATACTATCGCTGGTGTTATCAATGTTGTCCTAGGTTTCTTAGGAATCTTGGCTACCGGTATTATTCTACTTGGTGGTTTCAAATGGATGACTTCACAAGGTAACTCTGACAAGGTAGACGAAGCTAAAAAACTTATCGGCGCTGGTGTCGTTGGTTTGGCTATCGTTCTAGTATCTTACGCCGTTGCTCAGTTCGTATTGTTATCACTTTACAACGAAACTGTTTAATAGCATAGACCTATGTAGTCTAGACTATAGTAGGTCATTATTAATTAGTGACCTACTAGAGCTTGGATTAACATCTCATGCAAAAATTAATAAAAATTTTAAAGTATAAGGTCTTTTTAACAATAGGCCTTTTGCCTTTGATTGGCCGTGCACAAACAACCCCTCCTGAGCCCACTGCTTTTGAGCCAGCAGAAAATAATTTTGGTTTAGAAGACGCTGCCCAAGGCACAGGCGTTATCAGAGAACGTCCCACAGACATTGCAGTGTTTATTATCAACGCTTTGTTTGGTTTGTTGGGGACAGTTTTTGCAGTTTTGATTATTCTAGGAGGTTTCAAGTGGATGACTTCTGGTGGCAACAAAGATAAGGTGCAAGAAGCTAGGGAGTTGATTAGAAACGCAGCAGTTGGCTTGGCTATCGTTTTGGTGGCCTACGCTGTTTCTAGATTTATTTTATCAATGCTGAGAAAAGAGGGCGTTGGTCCTGGAGCAACATCTTCATAGAATTATGAAATTTTTAAAATACAAAATAATATTACTTATTGCTCTGTTTCCTTTGAGTAGTTTAGCTTTGCAAGACCTGGACAAGGCAGCTGGTATAGGAAGTACAAACGTAAACACAGGCTTGCTTACCAAGGAGCCTAGTAGTATAGTTGGTACGATTATAAATGCTTTATTAGGTTTGTTGGGTACTATATTTACTATTTTGATAATCCTCGGAGGATTCAGATGGATGACTTCTGGTGGCAACCAACAAAAAGTACAGGAGGCCAGAGAATTGCTGAAAAATGCTATTATTGGTTTATTGGTGGTGGCTATTTCTTATGGGGTGGTCCGTTTGGTTCTTATGGCAGTCAATAATGCTAGTGAGGCAGGTGGTGGAGCTGGCGCAAGTTCTTCATAGAATTATGAAATTTTTAAAATACAAAATAATATTACTTATTGCTCTGTTTCCTTTGCTTGTTTCGGCAGATGAATGGTATGGATTAGAAGAGGCTGCTGGATCAGCAGGGCTTATTACTCGTAGGCCAGCTGATGTAACTACCAATATAGTCAATGCTTCTTTTTTGTTCTTGGGAAGTTTATTTGGTGCTTTGATAATTTTTGGAGGCTTCAAGTGGATGACTTCACAAGGAAATAGAGATCAAATACAGGAGGCCAAAGATTTGATCAGAAATGCAGCCATAGGCTTTGCTATAGTATTGGTAGCCTTTGGAATCACTAGATATATAATTGCTCAGTTGGCTGAAGCTACAGACGTAGATCATTCGGGAGCTAGTAGCAGTTAATAAAAATCATAAAAAAGACCCGTCCTCTCCGAGGGCGGGTTTTTGTTTTGTTTGACCTTACCAGTCAGTCAAGCTAGCACGATGGATATGGATGCCGCGGGCATAGCGTTTGCCCATAAAGAGCTTGCTTGCCTTGTGTGGCACCGTATCGTGGTAGTACTGAGGTACGGTCTGAAGAGGATTTTCCACGTCGGCCGGCCACCACCAGCAATGGTAGGTGCTACCCGGTAGAGCAGCAGTCCAATAGTAGCCAAGGGCCGGGATGATGACAGGTTCGCCGGTCAGGCAGTCGTCCTTGTAGATGATGGGACGATTGCTTTCGTTGGTCACGATGACTGGCACAGTGATCATGCCCCAGAGAAAGGCCTCGTCAACATTGACTTCGGTTTTATGGAGGCCAGATTGTGTCGCCTGGAAGCGATCCTTTCTTTGGCCGCGTTGGCCCAGGTCGTCAAACCAGGTGTAGTTGATCTTGACCTTCTCTTCGCTCTTGAAGTGGATCTTGATGTGTTTGCCAGGCAGGACCTCGACCTCCCTTTCGCCGTCCTTGCCGGCAAAGAAGGAGACATCACTGACGTTGTTGACCTTGATGGTTGTGGTGCCTTCGCGAGGCCTGGTCAGGTGAGTGCCGTCGTGGCGTGTGTACTTGGGCGTGCAGGCCGAGAAGGCCACACAAGCAAGCAGGATGAGCCATAGGCTCCATCTTTGATGTTTCATGGTCTTCCACCTCTTTCTAGTGGTTGCAGGCCTTACAGCCCGTCTCAGGAAAGGACACGGATTACGAACAGTCAACTATATCAAGAATAGGCTTTTTTGTCAATATTACTATAGCTTTTAGCTAATGTTATAATATCTATATGTTAGAAAAAATTTGGCAGAAAATCTTGAAAAATGACAAGAAAATACTAGTATTACTTATTTTTGTTTATATAGTATTTTTCTTTTTACTTAGTTTAAAAAAATATTATAATTTTGATTATAATTTATTAGACTTATCAATTTTTAATCAGGTATTTTTCAATACCTTGCATGGCAACTGGTTTGTAGACACGGTCAATATAGATATTTATTTAGCCGATCATTTTGCTCCTATTATATTTTTGTTACTTCCTTTTTATTCTCTTTGGCAGAGCGCGGAGTTTTTATTGTTGTTGCAAAGTATAGTTTTGGGCCTGGCAGCTTGGCCACTCTATCTTATTGCCAAAAGTGTAAGCAAGGACAAAGCTATAGCACTTGGCATAGTCTTGATGTGGTTGTTTAGTCCTTTTGTGCACACTACCAATTTGCTGGAATTTCATTTGCTACCCATAGCTGCTTTATTTATATTTTGGACTTTTTATTTTTATAAACAAAAAAAGTTCAATTTGTTTATTTTATTTTTTATTTTGAGTTTATTGGTTAGAGAAGATATCAGTTTTATAATGATTGCTTTTGCCGCTTTTTCTTTTTGGGACAAGCGTAGCTTGAAGTGGAAATTGTCTACCTTGCTTTTACCAATCTTATATTTTGCTTTGGCGTACAACATCATAGCCCATTTTGCTCCTACTGGGGCCAACAAGTTTTTGATTTATTATAGTTGGTTAGGTGGAAATACGCCTTTGGCTATAATTTTTAATTGGTTCAAAGACCCTCTACAGGTTTTTCTGCATATTTTTACTTGGAAAAATTTGTTGGCAATCGTAGTATTACTTTTGCCTAGTTTATTTTTGTCGTTGTTAAGGCCAAAATATTTATTGTTACTTCTTTTGCCAGTTTTACAGATTCTTATGACCAGCAAAGGTTTGGATTTTAGCTCTTATAGTAGCCATTATGTAATGTTGTTTTCCCCAGCTATTTTTATTAGTGTTATTTTTGCTTTACACAAAATAAAAAATCAGGAAAAATTTTGGGCTAGCAAAACTATCTATAACAACAAAGGCGTTGCTCAAATAATTTTGGGAGTAACAGTTGTATATTTTGCTATATTTTTGTCTCCAGCCAAGGATGTTTTGTTTTATCAACCAAACGAAAACTTAATAAACATTAAAAAAGATTTTATTTCTATAATAGAAGATAAAAATAGAATTACTGCCGAAGCTTCTTTTTTGCCGCATTTATCAAATCGTCCAGTTTCTTATCCTTTGTTTTATTCTTATTTTGCTAAAAATCAATTTGCTGCGAGAGATTTTGATATGCCCGAAGTAGACTATATTTTGGTAGATTATTCGCAGTTTTTGGGCATTGTAGCTGAAGGGCATACCACTGGTTATTTGCAGCCATATATAGAGGATATTCCAAAAAATTGGCGTAGAACCCTGGAGGATAATTATGTTTTGATAAAAGCTAAAAATAATATTTATCTTTGGCAAAATAAATCGCAAGCAAGTTCAGAAATTTTGCCACTTTATCAAACACAGAGTAAGTCAGAAGTAGAAAGTGATTCTATGCTACTTGCCTGGGAGAGGAGTGATAATGGGCTTAGATTGGATTTACAAAAAACAGATCAAGAGCATGATGAATTTTTGATCCGTTTTTATCAAGGTGATGAGTATTTTGATGTGCCTTTGGATTATGGCATATTTCCTATGTATGAGTGGTCAGATTCAGATTTACTAAGATTTTATTATTACCCAGATGAAAGCGTTGATTCTTTTCAGATTTTTTCTTGGTATGGTAGCAACAAACTAGGCTTAATCAAGGAGCTAGTGGTTGATAAAATATTGACCGAAGAGTCAGAAAAAATTACCTTCTAACTTCGTAAAATATAAATTCGTCATTGTCTATAAGCGGCTCTATATAAGGCTCTTGGGCTAGCCATTTGATATATTCAAATTCTGGTATGTATAATTTGCTAGCGTAGATATAGGAAATTTTATTTTCTCTTAGCCAGTTACTTATGTCTTTTTGGCTGGTCCATTTTTGAGCCACCTCTTCATTTTTTTCATTGGCTCGCCAAGTTTGGATAGCATGGCCTACATATACAGTTCGGCCAGTAAAAGAAGGTAATATATTACCATCTATACCTCTAGTCAAAACAACCCGATCAGGTGCTACCTTTTCTTTTATGTATTCATATGTTTGTTTTGTTTCTTTGGTGTAGAAAAATTTGTCTTCATGATTTTGGTCTATTCTGACGCTAGCTGTACCTATGTAGACCAGTGTTTCAAAAAATAACAAAAACACACAAGCAGCAATCAGCACACCCTGCCACATTGGTCGGCTTTTTTTGTATAACCAGAATATAAAAATAACAGTACTAATAACTAGGGGTATATGCCAACCATTGGCTAGACGTCTATTGAAGTCAACCGGAAGATATACAAGCACCCAACCTAAAACGGCCCAAATAGCTATGAGTAGAATATAAGAATTTTTGTAATAGCTTTTTTTGAAAACAAGAATAGCTCCAGCTATAGAACCAATAGATGCTAGACCCAAACCAAAAACATATTCCAAAATATTTCTAGAGTTGACTACATTTTGTTTGTATAGTTCTGCTGCTGCTTGGTCCAGATAAAATACTAGGAAATAATGTAAAGCAATTAAGCCTAGTGATATATATATCCAAAATAATTCTTTAATATATTTTTTGTGTTGAAATAGTTGTATTATTGTCCAAGTACTCAAGATGGTAGCAATAGTAAAAGCATCATAAGGATGTACTAGGGCTAGAAACAGGGAGAGTAGACTAGCATACCATAGTGATGGTCGACTTTTTTCTTCACAGGCTCTGATAAACAAGCCAAATATCAGAAGAATAAAAGCAGGAGAAAATATAGCTACCGGATATTGAGCCATACTCAAAAAGGTGATCGATTCGGGCATCCAAAAGTTGGTTGGTACCAAATCAGAATTGGGGAAAATATTTATAAAAAATGTCCCTACACCATTGGCAAACAAAACAGCAGTTAGAGCCAATATACGCTTGTGATAGCTATTAAATATTTTTTTCAGCCACCACCATACCACAGCCACAAAAATAAAAATAAAAAATATCCTAAATATATGGTAGCTTATTATGGTATCAATCCCTGTCCATTTGGAAAATTGACCGATTGGATACCACTGAGGAGAAAGGAAGATTGGTACTTGGCTTTCGTGGTTGTACAGATTTTTCATTATCAAATGATCTTGCTTGCCCATTTCTATCATAGAAAGGTAAACAAAAAAATCTCCCTGATTTTGAATGGTTGAACCATTATATATCAATTCAGGATTTTGAATACTTTTATAAGCCCCTATTATATAAGGAAGATTATTTAGAAATAAAAAAGCAACAACCAATAATATTAATAATTTGTTTTTTTTCAGCCAATTCATTTTTTATTCTATAAATTGATAAAAGATAAAATCATCGTCATTTACTATAGCCTTTATGTAAGGCTCTTGAGCTAGCCATTTTATATTATCTATTTCTTCTATATATTTCCTGCTGGCAAATATATAATCAATATTGTGTTCTTTGAGCCAGCTACTTATATTTTCCTGACTAGTCCATATTTTTTTGGTTTCTTCGTTTTTTTTGTCAGCTTCCCAAGTTTGGATGCTGTGGCCTATGTATACTCGGGCATTTATATAAGCGGGTAGCCTATTACCCTCCAATTCTCTGGTCAAAACTATACTATCATTTGCCATAGTGAGGTCCATTATTTCATAAATGGATTTTCTCTGAACACTACTGTAGACATTTGCTCCTCGGCTATCGTTGTAGCTTTGATCAGTGTACAAAAGTACATGGTATAGAGTATCAAAAAATAAACTTATGGCTATAATAGCAATTAGTCCCCCTTTGAACAAATTTGGCACTTTTTTGTATATATAAGCTATAGCCAAAAAGGATAATATTACCAAAGGAATATGCCAGCCATTACTAAGTCGACGATTGAAGCTAAGTGGTAGATACACCATCAGCCAACCACTCAGAGCCCAGACAAGCAAGAATTTTAGGTAAGTATTTTTTATCCATCTTTTTTTGATTGCCAACCAGGCACCAATAAAAGAAAAGATAGTTACCAAACCAAAACCAAAAAAATATTCAAGTATATTACCAGAGGAAACAATGTTTTGTTCTCGGTATCTAGCCATAGATGGATCTTGGAAAAGCCAGAGATAATACAAGCCGCCAATAAGAGATGATAAATAGAGCCAGAATAAATAATAAAATATTTTTTTGTTTCTTTTTTGCCAAAATTCTATCAGCACCCAAACAGTCAAAGGAAAATTTATTATTACCAATTCATAAGGGTGTGATATAAACAAAAATAATGAAATTAAAAAATATATTGGAATTAGTTTATTAAGGCTTTTTTTATAAGCACTAATAAACAGGGCAAATACCAATAGTATAAGTGCTTGTGACAATGAAAATAGCGGCCCTTGATAAAGGTTTAAAAAAGTATTAGATTCTGATACCCATAGATTTACTGGGGAAACGCCGGTATTTGGCCTAAAAGATAAAAATAGCACCCCCAAACCATTGGCAAATAGTATGGTAGCCAGGGCAAGTATTCTTTTTTTGTAATTTTCAAATATTTTTTTAAGCCACCACCAGAGCATGGCGATAAAGGCTAAGGTAAACAAAAGCCTAAAGGAATGATAATCAATTATATTACTGCTAAATTTGGCCACCTGACCAACACTAAACCACAATGGATTAAACAGGGTGGCTTGATCTGCTTGATAATCGTAAAGATTTTTTATAAAAACATTGTCCCGCCCCTGTTCTATAAAAGAAAGATAAACAAAATAATCCCCTTCATTTACCAAAGGAGAAGCGTTGTAATTTATATCAGGGTTATTTATTGATTTGTATAGACCAGCTAGGTAAGGAAGATTGTTTAGCAGTAAAAAAACAATTATCAAGATTATTAGTAGTTTGTTTTGTTTAAGCCAGGACATTAGTGGATCTTGTAAATTTTTACATCATCATCTTGATAGATAATTACTACATTTGAATCTCTATCCATTCTATCTATAAACTTGGCATGCCTTTCTTTTTCTGCAAATACAAATTTAGCTCTAAAATTTTCTTTTATTTTTCTAGCCAAATTAAGTTTTATTTTAGTTGTAGTCAGGTTGATATAAAGCTGATGTTTTTGTTCATCATAATTATGCATAAAAGTAGGATCTAGCCCAACTATATAATAGTTGTGGTCATTGTGATAATAAAGCACTGGCCACTCGTCCCAATCTGCATGAAAGACTATACTACCCTCAGGTGTATTTTGTTCGAGCCACTGACTAGCATTTTTGAATCTATCTATATGCCAGTGATCAGATAGACTGACTTCTACAGTTTTTTCAATTGTTTTTGGTAATATACTTATAGCAAAGACCAAAACTATCAGGCCAAAATATATTTTTAAATATTTTGATGAGCTGTTCCAGAATTTTTTGATTTTGTCTGTATTTATGATTTTTATTATATCGCTTGTACCGCAAGCTACAAACAAAAGAGTAAAAGGTGCTAGATATTCAATATAACGCCGTGACTTTATAGTCAAAAGCATGAAGACAAAAGTAAGAGCAAAGGTAAACAGGGTCTGTTTACTTATTTTTTTTATGTTGGCTACAGCAAAAATTATAATAATTATAGCCAAGACAAAGAGATGTGGCACAGCAGAGATTACATGCATTGGTGAGGTGCCGTACCATTCCGCGCCAACAGCAAAATTGTTACCTTGGTTTATAATCCCGATTTGAAACACTTGTTGGTAATAGAAATACAAATTTTGTGGCCAGTAAGGATTGATTATTAGTCCGGCCGCTAAGCCAAGAATCATTGACCAGATAATTTTTTTATTGCTGACTTGAGGATGCTTGAATACTTTGACGACTTTTGCCCAAAATACTTTGAGCTTTTCTGTGTGTATTTTTTTGTAAACAAAATCTGTCAAAATATATAATATTGCTATCAGGACGGCTAGTGGCCAACCGCCATATAACCAAACAAATATAAAAGATAAGAAAAATATCAAGACAGCCTTTCTGTGTAGTAGGGCAAAAACGAGCAGCCAAACCAAGATTAGAGAAAGGGCATTTGCCTTGACCAAAGAAAGCCTAAAAGTCACACCTCCTAAGGTGATAAACAAAACTGCCCAAAGCCATGGCCAGATGATGTGTAGTTTTTTGAGTAACCAATAAAAGACTAAAATAGCCAACAAGGTAAAAAAGACAGTGGCTATTTTTACTCCCAGGAGGGGATTGTCGCCTATGTAGGTAAATGGAACCAATAGCAGATGATACAAAAGATGATGATCAGTAAAACTATCTCTTAAAGTAGAAAACTGCATCCAAGGGAGTGTTTTGAGTAGCTCGCCTTCTCTCAAAAGCAGGGCAATTTTGGTATGGTAGAATCCATCAGGATCACCAACAAACAAATTCCATTGGATTCTAGTAAAATAAGCGCCAGTTATCAAAAATAGTAATAAATAGTCCAAACCCCATTTACTAAAGAAACTCAGTTTATTTTTATTATCTCTAGCCATGTTAATATTTTATCAGAAATATAGACCTTAATAAAGGCATAAAGAAAAAATCCCCGCCAGGCATGGGCACGGAGATCGGACTTACTTATTTTCGTGATTTTTCAAGTGAGTCTGTCGTACAGAACGAATGATATTCCCAGTTTATTATCAATTTTAAAAATCGTCAAGTATTTTTTGAAAAACATATTTTAAGATTGATTTTTTGGGCTTTTATTGTTAAGATATGAATAGTATTTACTATTTTATATTCATTAATTTTTGTTATTTATGAGTGGACATTCCAAGTGGTCAACCATCAAAAGAGCAAAAGAAGCCAAAGACGCCAAGAGGAGTAATTTGTTTACCAAATTATCAAAAAATATATCATTGGCTGCTCGTGATGGAGCTGATCTTGATACAAATTTTAAACTTAGAATGGCAGTAGACAAGGCCAAGGCTATGTCTATGCCAAAAGACAACATAGAAAGAGCTATTAAGCGCGGCAGTGGTCAAACTGACGAAGGACAGATTGAGAGCTTGATATATGAGGCCTATGGTCCAGAGGGCGTGGCCATGATAGTAGAGATTTTGACTGACAATAAGAATCGTAGTATTTCCAACCTCAAACATATTTTGAGCAAGTATAATGGTAGCTTGGGCAGTAGTGGTAGTGTAATGTGGATGTTTGAACCAAAGGGTGAAATAGTTTTGACTAAAGAAAAAATTAGTGAGGCAGAAGAACTAAAACTCATAGAAGCCGGCGCCGAAGATATTGTCTCTGATGAAGAGGTAAAGATAATAACCAATATAGACGACTTACAAAAAGCCAAGGAGGAAATTTCTAAAGCTGGTTTTGAGGTAAAGAGTTCGGAAATGATTTATTTGGCCAAGGATAGGGTGGATTTAAAAGAAGAAGAAAAATTGATAAATCTTTTGGATGCATTAGACGATGATGATGACATAAACAACATCTACACTAACGCCAATATTTAATGAGTTCTCAGAAAACAATTATTTTGGGCCTTGACCCCGGTATAGCCGATACCGGATTTGGTGTTATAGAAAAAATCGGCAATAAAATAAATTTTATAGACACAGGCAGCATTCAAACAAGCAAGGACAAAGAATTTACTACTAGACTTAAAGAAATAAATTTTAATGTAGATAAACTGATAAGAAAATACAAACCTGATATAGTGGGGGTAGAAAAGTTATATTTTGCCAAAAACGTAAAGACAGCCCTTGACGTAGGACAGGCCCGTGGGGTAATATTGTTGGCTATTATTGAAAATAATATAAAACCACTTGAATTTACACCTTTACAAATAAAGCAAGCAGTTTGTGCTAGTGGTAGCGCCAGCAAGAGACAAGTTGGTTTGATGGTCAAGACTTTACTTGGCCTCAAGGCTGTACCAAAGCCAGATGATGCAGCCGATGCTTTGGCTATAGCGATCACCGCTTCATTTTTTAACAAAAGATTAGTATGAAAAAATACAAGATAGTATCAATATCTTCTGAGGTAGATCCGTATTCAAAAACGGGTGGCTTGGCTGATGTGGCTAGGTCTCTACCCAAGTCTTTATACCGCTTAGGACACGAAGTAATAATTGTTACTCCTTTTTACAAAAAAGTTATTGATAGAAAAAAACATAAACTGGAAAGAATCTACAGTGATGTTAAGTTGAGAATAGACAAAGAAAATGAAATACAGGTAAGTTTTTATAGAGCAGAGCTTTTGCCTGGACTGAAAGTATATTTTGTCAGAAATGATAAATATTTTTCTCGTAGAAAAAGTCTATATGGTTCTAGTCACGAAAATGCTAGATTTTATTTATTTGATGTAGCGGCTTTAAAGTTGATTTCTCTTTTAAAGTTTAAGGCTGATGTTATTCATTGTCATGATTGGCAGGCTGGCCTGATTCCTTATCTCAAAAAAACTAGATTCAAAACAAGCAAAACTTTGGCCAATACAGCTACAGTCTTTACTATTCATAATCTAGTTTTCCAGCTTGGTTCAAATTGGTGGGAAATACCTTTGAAATATAAAGACAAAGGAAAAAAATCTTTACCTTTGTTTAATGATCCTAAAATTGAATATATTAATTTTGCCAAAAGAGCTATTTTGCACGCAGATGCCATTAATACTGTTTCAGAAACATATGCTGAGGAAATATTAAAACCTAGTTTTGGCCAAGATTTGCACCGTATTTTACTCAATAGACAAGAAAAGCTTTTTGGCGTGGTCAATGGAATTGATTATAAAGACTTGAATCCGAAAAATGATAAGACAATCTATAGAAATTATGACCACAAGACAATACATCGCAAAAAACTCAACAAAAAATATATTCAAAAATTGTTTAAGTTGAAAGTCGACCAGGATGTTCCTATTTTGTGTACAACATCTAGAGTAACCTTTCAAAAAGGTTTTGAGCTCATTTTAGAAATACTCAAACGTTTACTTCATTTTGATTTACAAATAATTATAGCTGGTACAGGCGATAAGAAATTTCTTAGTGAGCTTAAAAAAATTGCCAAAAAGTTTCCAGACAAGTTAGCTGTCATACCTTCACATGACAGATTATTGAAATATGAAACTCAAATTTACGCTGGTTCAGATATGATATTGCTTCCATCTCACCATGAGCCTTGTGGTATAAATCAAATGAAGGCATTTCGTTATGGTTGTGTACCCATTGTCAGAAGTGTAGGAGGCCTCAATGACACAGTAGTAAATTTTGAGCCAGGAAATGATGGTAATGGTTTTAAATTTAAAAATTATAGCTCTTTAGAACTGATAGTGGCCATTACTAGAGCGCTGGAAACTTATAAGTATAGTAAAATTTGGAGAGATTTGGTTTGTCGGGGCATGAAGCCATCTTTTTCTTGGGATGTTCCAGCCAAAGAATATATTGAGCTTTATAAACAGGCAACAAAATTTAAGAAAAAAGATGAAAAATAAAATAACCTGGATAAATTTTATTCATATCTATCAACCACCCTGGCAACAGCGTGGAGTAATAGAACAGGTAGCTAGCGAGAGTTATGAGTATCTCTTTGTGTTGCTAGAGAGGCACAGAAATTTTAGGTGTACCTTGAACATAACTGGCAATTTGATAGAGCAGCTAGAAACTGTTCGTCCGGACTTGATCAAAGAGTTGCAAAAGGCAGTTAAGCGTGGGCAGGTTGAATTGACTGGTACTGCTAAATATCATGCGCTGCTACCTCTTTTGTCTGATTATGAAATTAGACGTCAGATAGAATTAAATAAAGAAGTTTTGGCCAAATATTTTGATTTAAGAAAAATAAAGGGTTTTTATCTTCCGGAGATGGCTTATAGTTATAGAGTTGCCAAGATAGTAAAACAAACTGGATTCAGTTGGTTGATTTTGGATAGTATAAATTATAAAGGTGATTTGGATGAAAATACTTTTTATAAAATAAAAAAATTAGGACTAAAGCTGGTTTTTAGAGACAGAATGATTTCCAAATCTTATCCCGCTGAAGTTATTTTTAATAAAATAAAAAAAGATTTTCCAGAACAAACTATAGTGTCTGCAACTGATGGAGAAATATATGGTCATTTTCATCAAGATTGGCAAGGACATTTAGAAAAAGTATTGCAAAGTGAACAAGTAAAAGTTTTGAGTGTTTCAGATTATTTCAAAAAAGCAAAGAAGTTTGAAAGTATAGAACTTAGAGACGCTTCTTGGGAGAGCACAGAAAAAGAGCTTAAGAAAAATATAGCCTATGCTTTATGGAATGACCCCAAAAACAAAATTCATAAATTATTGTGGGCACTAGTGGGCTTGGCTAGCGAATTAGTTTACAAGCATAGAAGGGATAAGAATTTTATTTGGGCCAGAAGGCACCTAGATAAAGGTTTGTCTTCTTGTACTTTTTGGTGGGCCTCTGCCAAAAAACCATCAGACTTTTCACCACTTACTTGGAATCCAGATATGATAGACAATGGTTCAGAAGAGTTGGTCAGATCTGTAAGATCTTTGGAAAAGGCTAGCACTAAAGAAAAAATAAAAGCTGAAAAACTTTATATAGAAATAAAGAAAAATACTTGGCTCGACCATTGGAGTAAATATAATAAAAAATAGCATGACCAAAAAACCACTATCAGAAGGATCAAAAGTAAAAATGGTAAAATTATTGGAGCATGATTTTGTTTGCGATGTTTTGAACAAAAGATTAAAAGACCATTATGCAGATTTTGAAAAAATTATTGAGCTTGATCTGGAGCCATACAAAAGGCACATAGGTATAACTAGTGCGGTTTTTGTGGTGCAATATAAAATAAAATATCAGAGTAAAACAGGTAGAAAGAAAGATACAGAAATTTTTGTTTCAGCTCACTCAGATGGTTCACGCTNCATATGAAAAAACAAAATTTTTGTATGAAAATGGTTTTGCCAAAGGAAAGTTCAGGGTGACCCAACCATTGTTTTTTCTCAAAGAACAAAAAGCTTTTTTCTATATTTCTTCACCTGGGCGTAGTCTTTTTTATTTTTTCACCAAAAATCCCAAAGCTAATATTAAACCAGCCATGAAACTGGCTGTTGGTTGGATAAAAAAATTACATAAATTTGATACTAGTTTAGATAATTTTAAATGGCCTTATTTTAAGATAAGCACCATGGTACCCATGCCCAAAAGGTTTATACCAGATTTTTATGCTAGTAGCCAAGAAAGGGGGCAGTTGGTAGAGGAGTTGGTAGAAGAAATGAAAAAACAGGCCAAATATTATAATAAGAAAAACAAGCCCAAACTTATATATGGAGATTGTCACCCAGAAAACGTTATTATAAAGAGTCTCAAAACAAATGATTTGGAAATGATAGACTTTACGGACTTGGCCTTGGGTGATCCTATGATGGATATAGGCACCTTTATACAGCAGTTTGATTTTATGGGGCATAATTTCTTGAATAGAAAAAAGATAAATAATTATAAAAAGTTTTTTATTGAAACTTACTTTAATAAAGGACTCAATGATATTGATATTGAATACATAAATAGAATCAACCTTTATCAGGCATGGACAGCCCTAAGAACAACACTGTTTTTGTTTTATATGAAGGGTGTAGAAAATCCAATCGATGATTTGTTGGAGGATGTTCGTCAATATCTTGAATTGGCCAAAGAAAATAAGCGAATAATAAATTTGAGCTAGTTGGCAACAATATAGATGTATTAAAACGCCTTTGTAATTAAGGTGTTTTTTGCTATAATATATAGACTAAAGATTAATTTTTTGATAATGCCAAAAACAAAAATAGAAGTTATTATGGCCAGCGCAGAAATGAAGCCCCTGGCAAAAGTAGGTGGTTTAGGTGATGTGGTTGGTTCATTGCCCATCGCCCTATCCAAGTTAGGCGTGAAGGTAAAAGTTTTTTTACCTTTTTATGGTAGTATTGATAGCAAAAAATTTAAAGTAAAACTGCTTAAGAAAAATATAGAAACCAATATAAATACCAAGGCACATACTTTTTCTTTATATGAATTGAGTTTGCCAAAAACAAAAGTTAAAGTATGTTTGATAAAAAATAAGCATTTTAACAACAAAGACGTTTACCTGTCTGATTCTAAAAAAACTAAAAAAACCAATAATAATTCCAGAGTGGATAATATTGAACGCTTTGTTTTGTTTTCTCGGGCAGTTGTAGAGTCAATCAAAGTTATGAAATGGAAGCCAGATGTAGTGCACTGTCATGATTGGCACACAGCCTTAATTCCAACTTTTATTGATGAGTATAGCCTGGAGGATAATAATTTTGATAATGTGTCTAGCTTGTATACAATTCATAATTTGGCCAACCAAGGTATTACGAATTTAGACATTACAGACTATGCTGGCCTGCATCATGATCTTACCCCAGCTATTATGGAGGATTATTATGACCAAGATGGCGGCAAAATTGATTCTATGAAAGTGGGAATATTGTCAGCAGATTATATAAATACTGTGAGCCCCAATTATGCCAAAGAAATTCTAAGCAAGGAATACGGAGCTGGTTTAGAAGATTATTTACTGCGTAGAAAAAAACATCTATCTGGAATTTTAAATGGTATTAATACAGATTTGTTTAATCCAAGCAAAGACAAATTTATAGAAAAAAAATATAGTATAAAAACTTTTTCTACTGGTAAAGCCAAAAATAAAGAGTCTTTACAAAATTTATCAAAGCTAGAGAAAAATGATTTACCATTGTTTGGCTTGGTTAGTCGCTTGGTTTCACAAAAAGGCTTGGACATACTATTGCCATCATTGGAAGCAATGCTAAAAAAGCATGATTTTCAATTAGTTGTTTTGGGTACTGGCCAAAAAGAATTTGAAGACAAGTTCAAGGTGCTGGCCAAAAAATATCCTAAAAAAGTAAAAGCTAATATTACTTTTGATATAGCTCTTGCTCAAAAAATATACGCAGGTTCAGATTTTTTCTTAATGCCTTCTCGTTTTGAGCCCTGTGGTTTGGGACAGCTTATAGCCATGCGTTATGGTACTATTCCCGTGGTAAGATCAACTGGCGGACTCAAAGATACAGTAGTAAACAACAAAACAGGTATAGTTTTTAAAAATTATAAACAAAAAAGTATGGAGAGCGCATTGGAGTCATCACTGAAGCTATACAAAAACAAAACAAAATTTAAAAATATCGCCCTAAGTGGCATGAAGCAAGATTTTTCTTGGAATGCTTCTGCCAAAGAGTATTTAAAACTTTATAAAAAGTTAAAATAAAATATATGGCAATGAAAAAACCAGAAATACGCAAAGATTATATTCAGGAAAAATATGTTATTATTGCTCCCAAGCGTGGTAAGCGCCCTCACGATACAGTCCACCCCAAAGAAGCTTTTAGAAAGAAGATGGTTCCTAGCTGTATTTTTTGCCCGGACAATTTAAAAGATGTGCCTAGTCTTTATCAAAAAGGTGCCAAGGATGATTGGCAGATAAAAGTGATAGCCAATAAATATCCAGCAGTATCCAAGGATAATAAGGACGCCTATGGACAGCAAGATGTAGTCATAGAAACACCAGACCACACTTTGGAACTTGAAGACTTATCAGTTGATAGCATAGCGGATTTACTTGAAGCTTACTCAGAGCGCACCAAGGAAATATCCAAAGATGGTAAAATAGAATATATTTTGATTTTTAAAAACGATGGTGGTGTAGCTGGTGCAAGTCTACAGCACTCACACTCACAAATTTTTGCTACTCAGTTTTTGCCACCACACTTATTTGATAAGTCTAAAAGACAACAAGCCTACAAATTGCAGCATGGACATTGTGTGTATTGCGATGTAATAGAAAGAGAATCCAAAGGACCTCGTTTGATCTACAAAGACGAGAATGTAATTGCCTTTACTCCTTATGCTTCAATTTTTAATTATGAAGCTTGGATTATGCCTTTAGCTCACAGAGACAACATTACCGAGCTTACCCTATCTGAGAGGAAATCTTTTGCTCGAATACTCAAGCATTTGTTGGTAAAGATCGGCCAATTAGATTTGCCTTATAATTTTTATTTTCATCAAGTTATAAATGATAACGATCAACATCTTTATATGAAAGTTGTCCCCCGTGGTTCTGTTTGGGCGGGTGTGGAAATTGGCTCTGGCCTTATTATCAATCCAATTGATCCTGATGAAGCAGCAGAGTTTTATAGACAAGGTTTAAGATAAAAAAAGAAAAGGCTCTAGTGATAGAGCCTTTTAAGTAATTTTTTTTATTTCTGATATAAAATCTTGGTGTTTTTGCCAAATACTCTCTTTCCTTTTACTGAATTTTTCTTTATATTTTTCTTTATTTTTCATAACCATTTTGGCAGTTTTTAGTAGCTGGCCTTTTTTTAGTTTGCTTGAATATATGGCGAGCTCTGGACAATGTATAAACTTGGCAAAATTTTTATTGCGAATATCGTAGGCTACGTTTATTTCTGGCGTATTGGCGCCGAAAGATAGTACTACAGAATGAAGCATCATGCCAATTATCAGATCAAGTTGGCTATAAAAATATTTTTGTTGCCCTGGTGGCAAATCAATTATTTTTGGATTTTTGAGTTTTAATTTTTTGAGTATCCTTTTTTCATCTGGATGGTGTAAAAGATAGTAGAAGTCGGCATTATATTTTTTACTGAAGTAATCTATTACATCATTGTATGAATCAATGATGTTTTCTTCATATTTACCAAAACCCAACCAGCCTGAGTAATTTAGATTAAGACCTATGTTTATTTTTTTCTTCAGTTTTAAGTTTTTTATCTTTTTTTCTTTCAAAAAAACAGCTGGATCTCCTATTATATTTATCTTTTTTTCTGACACACCAGCTTTTGTCAAAAATGATTTTGTATAATAATCTCTGACAGATACCAACCTAGCAGTTTGATTGAGTGTTTTGATGCTATTTTTTTCAGCTGGTGATAATTTTCTTGATCCTATTTCCCGGATATAGCCAACACCAAAAGTAACTATAGGAGTTTTTATTTTTTTTATGACAGCTGTATCAAAAGGCATAAACCAACTGTAATAAATACCCCCGCCACCAATTACAACCAAGTCGCAAGCATTTATTTTTTTCAAATTTGCCGCTGTTATTTTTTTTAGTGTTTCAACTGGAAAGTCTTTTATTTCTACTTTGGGCAAATTGTCTTTTAGTAGTTCCTGAACTGCCAAAACAATAGCATGGTCTCCCTTGTTTTTTTTATCCCAAACATGAATATGAGCTATCTTCATTTATCTGTATTTATTTCTTGTCTTTTTTGTTGACGACTAACTGTTTTGACAAAGGCTGTTATTTGCAAAATTATTACTACAGTAGACATGACGACTGCCAACCAACCAAACCAATCAGGACCAATTTCTCCATAGCTAGAGAAAAATTGAAAATAAATTAAATGAGCTGCTACCAAATAAAAGACCACATGGGTTAGGTTGTGTATTGTTTTCCATGATCTGACGCCTAGAAATTTTATTATTTTACCCCAAGACGTGAAGGCTAGTATTATTGATATAATCAAGGCAATCAAACCAATGAAATTGGTCAAACTATAACCAGAGCCACCCATTCTAATAAGGCGTGTAAGCGGGGTTTCAATTAGTAGAATTACAAAATGGGCTAAGGCCATGATGGTAAACCAAATTCCTAATTCTCCTCGCCAACTCCAAGGTTGCATCATAGGCGCCATTTTTTTGTCTGGAGCCTTTATTCTTACTAGAGGCCCTATTATTAGAATCAAGAATAAGAGCACAAAGGCTGTTCTAGCAAAGGCTACTGTCCATTCTATATCAAGCCAATAATGTAGCGCTAATACTAGTGCCAATGAAAAAATACTGGTAATAAGATGTTTTGAGGGGGTGTTTTTTACGTCCATATTTTTGTTTCCTTTTATTTATTTTGCCAATTATAGGGCAAAAGTTTTGCCAAGGTGCTTGTTTTTTGGGGACCCATGATTACCTTGGTATTTTTATTATTGTAGTTTGTTTGATAAATAAGTTCTCTACATCTACCACAAGGAGCTAATATTTTTCCTTGATGGCTGACTGCCACTATAGCTTCTATTTTAGTTTCTTTATTTTTTATCATTTCGGAGATTGCGCTGTGTTCGGCACAAAAACCAATAGCACAATCAGCATCAATGCTTATTCCGGTATAAACATTACCTTTGTCTGTGATAAGGGCGCTGCCTACATAGGCGCTAGTCATACAATCATTGTGTTTTTTGGCCTTTGCCAGTTTTTTGGCTTCTTCTACTAGATTATTATATTTGGTCATTATTTTATTTGAGCAAATTTTCTTTTACCAGCTTGTACTATATCGCCAGATTTTATTTTCACATTTTCTTTCCAAGAGCTTAGTTTTTCATCATTTATTCTCATACCACCACCCTCTATCAAGCGACGCGCTTCACCTTTGGATGATACTAAATCGAGAACAAACAACAATTCTACTGGGCTCATAGAGCCAGTTTTTATTTTGTGTTTTTTGATTTCATCAGGCTTACCACCTTTGGCAAATATTTTTACAAATTCATCAGCTGCTTTTTTGGCCTTGGCCTCTCCATGATAGATAGAAGTTATTTCTTGAGCTAGGCGGAATTTGTAGTCACGGGGATTTTTGCCAGCTTTGAGCTCTTTACCAATCTTTTTTATTTCAGACATTGGTAGTCTAGTACAAAGTTCGTAGGCATCAGTGATCATACCATCTGTCCAAGACATTACTTTGCCAAACATGTCTTTGGCAGAGTCAGTTAGGGCTAGCATATTGCCTTCGGTTTTACCCATTTTTTTGCCAGAAGGATCAACCAAAAGTTTCATAGTAACAACAAACTTTTCTTTTTTGCTCAGCGACTTCATCAAAGTTCTGCCAGATAGCATATTGAAAGTTTGGTCATTGCCACCCACTTCTCCATCTACATCCATAGCTACAGAATCATAGGCCTGCAGCACTGGGTACATGAATTCATGTAGATGAATTGGTTTGCCGGCTTTTATTCTTTCTTGAAACATATCGCGTTCAAGCAATTGTTGGACAGTAAAGTTGGTAGACAGGTTGAGCACATCGGAAAAATTCATTTTATTGTGCCAAGTGCTGTTGTATTGTAATTCTACTTTATTTTCTCCAGAAAAATTCAAAATTGTAGTAGCTTGTTTTTTATAATCTTTGGCATTTTGCAGCACTTGTTTATGAGTAAGTGGTTTTCTAGTAGCCGCTTTATCAGTAGGATCACCTACAGTACCGGTAAAGTCTCCTATCAAAAGTACTATTTTGTGTCCTAGCTCCTGAAATTGTCGGAGCTTTTCCATAGGTATTATGTGTCCTATATGTAGAGTTGGTCCGGTTGGGTCAATACCAAGATACAAGGTCAATTGTTCACCGTTTTTTAACTTTTTTTCCAAAAATCCTTTGGAAGGATAGATGTTTTCCACGCCTCTGCTTAGAAGTTCTTGAATTTTTTCCTGATCTGTACTAATCTTACTCATACTTTTATGCAAAAATTTAATACTTTTATATTCAAATTATAGCTTATTTTTGCTATAATTTAAATAGTATGCCAATTCCACAACTCAAGTCAAATTTTAAACGCCGTCGTATTAGTGATCGAGATTCTAGTTTTCGTTCACGTCCTTTGATTAGCGACGTCAAAATAAAGAGGAAAGAGAAAAAAAAGAGCTTTTTGCCCAAATTTAGTAGAAAAAAATCACCCAGTCCTTACAAAAACAAGCCATGGTGGTTTAGGTTTATGAAGAAAATTTGGCCCTATGCCTTGGGAGCAGCCCTTTTATTCTTTATTTTTGTAGTAGGGTTGTTTGCTTATTATTCAAAAGACTTACCTGAAGTAGGACTTTTAATTGATAGATCTATAGCTCTAAACACCAAAATATACGATAGAACNNNAGAACAGGTGAGGTGTTGCTTTATGAGGTGCATGGCGATGAAAACAGAACTTTGGTTAATATCGAAGACATACCAGAACACGTCAAACAAGCTACTATTGCTATTGAGGATAAAAGTTTTTATAGCCACAAGGGAATTTCTTTTTGGGGTATACTTCGTAGTCAGATCGTACCTCGTCTTCAAGGCAAGCCAGCTCAGGGTGGTTCTACCTTGACTCAACAATTTGTCAAAAATGCAATACTTACCAATGAGCGTAGTCTGGCTCGTAAAATTAAAGAATGGATTTTATCTTGGCAAATAGAAAAGAAATTTGATAAAGATCAAATATTGGAATTTTATTTAAATGAAATTCCTTATGGTGGTGCAGTCTATGGAGTTCAGGCTGCTTCAGAATATTATTTTGATAAATCAGTTGAGGAAATTACTATTGCCGAGGCAGCTATATTGGCTGCCTTGCCTCAAGGACCAACCAGATACTCTCCTTATGGTAGCAACAAAGATCTTTTGATAGGTCGTCAGCAATACATCATTGATTTGATGCTTGAGCAAAAATATATTACCGAAGAAGAAGCAGAAGCAGCCAAGGCCCAGGAGCTAGTGTTTAAAAAGAGAACAGAAAACATCAAAGCACCTCATTTTGTAATGTATGTTAGAGAAATTTTAGAGCAAGAGTATGGCGCTACTATGATAGAGCAGAGTGGCTGGAATATTATCACGTCGCTAGACTGGGAGGCTCAAGAAACAGCCCAGGCAGCTATAGATGAAATTGCTCCAGGCAACATGGAAACCTATGAAGCCAGCAACGCTTCACTTGTTTCGATTGATGTAGAAAGTGGAGATATCTTAGCCATGATAGGATCAAAGGATTATTTTGATGATGAGATAGATGGTCAGGTCAATGTAGCTACTTCCAATAGACAACCTGGTAGTTCCATGAAACCTTTGGTGTACCTCAAGGCTTTTGAAAAGGGTTATCGTCCAGACACCGTTTTATTTGACCTAGTGACCAATTTTTCAGCCTCTGGAGACCCGTATGAGCCCCACAACTACGATTTGGAGGAAAGAGGGCCAGTTACCATGAAACAAGCCTTGGCGGGCTCTTTGAACATTCCAGCGGTCAAGACACTTTACTTGGCAGGTGTTTATGATGTTATAGACATGGCCAATAATTTTGGCTATACCACCTTAACTGATCCTGATAGATATGGCTTGTCACTTGTTTTGGGTGGAGCAGAGGTAAAATTATTGGAGCACGTCAATTCTTATGCTACTTTGGCTCGTGAAGGTATCTACAAAGACACATCGCCCATTTTGGAAATTAGAGATTCTGATGGAGAAGTGGTTTGGAAAAAAGATGACAACAAGGGTCGTCGTGTTATGGACAAAGAACCAATTAGGACCTTGACCAGTATATTGTCAGACAACAGCGCTAGAGCGTATGCTTTTGGTGAAAACAATTATTTGACCCTACCAGATCGTCAGGTGGCAGCCAAAACAGGTACTACCAATGATTATCGTGATGCTTGGCTGATGGGCTTTACGCCAAATATAGCTACTGGTGTCTGGGTAGGAAACAATGATAATTCAGAAATGAAACGAGGGGCAGCCGGAGCAGTGGTAGCAGCACCTATTTGGAATAAGTTTATGCGTGAGTATACCAAAAAGTATGATATCCAAAATTTCAAAACTCACGAACTAGGAGATTGCGACAAGCCAATGGTTTGTGGTGGTGTTGGCGAAGAAACCAAAATTAAGATAGACAAAAAATCTGGTAAGTTGGCCACTGAATATACACCTTATACAGATATAGAAGAACGAAGCTATAGGGATGTTCATACTATACTTCATTATGTAAACATAAATGATCCTTTAGGGGAGCCCTTGTCAGATCCAAACAACGAACCTCAATACAATCTCTGGGAGACACCAGTCTTGGCCTGGGTAGAGGAGGAGGGTTATATCACTGAAGAGCCACCAACTGAATATGATGACTATCATGATCCAGAATTACAGCCAAGTATTCGTTGGGTTGATCCAGACAATGGTGACAATATAACCCAGAGCAACTTTACACTGAGAGTTGATGCCGACGCACCAAGGGGCATAGATAGGATTGAGTATTTTGTTGATGATCAAAAAGTTGGTACTAGCTATAATTCACCTTTTGATTTTAATTATACAATCAATCCATTTTTATCAAACGGCAAGCATTATTTGAAAGCTATTGCTTTTGATGATCGTGATAATTTCAAAGAAAAAACCATTAGCATAAACCTTGATGTGGATATTTCAAACAGAGATTTCAATATTGTTTGGCTTGAACCAAGTAATGGGGATACTATCTCAATAGATGATTTGCCTATGACTATGCGTTTATCAGTCGATAATCCGGAAAATATAAAAAAGATAGACTTTTATTATCTATCTTCTGATAATGATAATTCACATTGGTTTACTTATGTAGAGCCACCAGGGGAGAATTTGAATATTCCTTGGGGTACTGATGTTAGTCCGGGAATTTACAAATTGTATATGGTGGTAAAAGATGAAAATAACAACCTGTTGAATACGCCGGCTATAATTGTAAATGTAGAATAATACAAAAAAACATCCTTGGCAAAGTCTAAGGATGTTTTTATTTTGTTTTAAAAACCATCACGTGAATGTAATTTATTAGCTTGTTCGGTGGTCAATTCACCATTTTGTCTGGCTCGACTAATAGAGTTTAGAATTATCGATAATAGTCCAAGTATTAATGATATCAATATAGCCCAAGGGGGCATAAATATTTCCCAGACTCTAAATATTGCCAAAATAGAGACAAAAATAAGAAACAAACCAATTACTATGTTTAGCGGCTTTGGACAATCACAGTGTGTTTCCATAGTGTTCACCCCCCTTCTTTTAAGGATACAGAGGTACTAGCATAGTTTAATGATATCCAATTTTTGATTTTTTTGTCAATTTTTGCTACAAATATAGACATGTTTGATCAAGATCAAAAAAGCTGGCAAGAATTTATTGCTAGTAAAAAATTTAGTAATGTTTTGGCAGACCCAGTAGCCAAAATTTATTTGATAGACAAGCCAAAGGGTGATAATTCTTTTAGGGCGGTATCGGTTTTACGAAAAGTTTTGGGTATAAGGAAAATTGGTTTTGCGGGCACACTTGATCCATTGGCTTCGGGGTTACTTATCATGGCTACTGGTAAAGCTACTAGACTTTTGGATTATTTCCACTATCTTCCCAAGGTTTACCAAGCAGATATTTTGTTTGGCCACACCTCAGAAACATATGATTTGGAGGGAGAGTTGATAGAAAATAAACAGGCCAAAAAATTTAGCAAAAAAGAGTTAGAAACAGTGCTACAAAAATTTAAAGGTAAAATAGATCAGCAAGCTCCAATTTTTTCTGCCAAAAAGGTTGACGGGCAAAAATTGAATAAGCTTGCTCGCGCCGGTAAAAAAGTAATAGCTCCCATCAAGAAAATAGAAATATATGATCTCAAGATAAAATCATTTTCTTATCCAAATTTAAAATTGGAAGTCAAATGTTCAGCCGGAACTTATATACGTAGTTTGGCACATGACTTGGGAGAAAGTATGGGTACGGGCGCTGTTTTATCAGACTTAAGAAGAAGCTCTATCGGAGACTTATCAACAAAAGAATCCTTACCACTAGAAAAAGCAGACAAATATACTTTGCCTGCCAATTCTATAGATATAGAAAAGATTAAAGGCTTTCTAGATCAATATTTTTGCCAGTAATAGACTTGGTGTGTCTTTCTACATCATAACTGGAAAAGCCAGTATCTTTCATTTTACGGGCAAAATCATTGATAGGCATGGACCTTTCGCCCATGTCGCCTATTTTGGAGCCGTATTTGTCGTTAAACTTGTTTGTGCTAGTAATTGAATCACTTGAGCGATACAATTTTTCTATGATTAGGCGTTGATGTTCGCCTGAAATATGATCTGACATATATCTTGACTTAATTATTATTTTATGGTAATATCTTGAAAGTCTTAACTATTATTATTTTAGTAAAAAATCAGAGTTATGCCAAATAAGAAAGCAGCAATTAAGCATTTGAAGCAGAGCGAAAAGCGTAATATGCGCAATTCTTTGGTTAAGAGAAGTATCAAGGAAATCATCAAACAAGGTGAAAAATCAATAGCTAAGGGTGATATCAAGGAAAAAGCGTCTGAGCTTACTCATTCTTTGCAAAAAACAGCTGATAAGGCTGTAAAAGTAGGAATACTCAAGCCAAACACAGCTAATCGTAAGAAAACAAGGTTTTCCAAAATGCTCAAAGCAGCTGGTGCTGATACTCAAGCCAAATCTGCTAAAAAGGCTGAAGAAAAAAAAGAAGAAAAGAAATAAAATATCAAATTGCTCCCTTGTGGGAGCTTTTTTGTTTTGTCTTATTTGTGCTAGTATATTTATATGAAAAAGATAAAAGCAATCATTTTTGATTTTGGGGGAGTATTTAGTGTGGATGATGACATTAAAAAATTTTGGAAAAATAATGCCGAAAATTTTGGTGTTGACCCAGAAGCTGCAAATAAAATAACTTTAGCAATATGGTTGGAAGCTAGAGTGGGAAAAATTGATTCTAATTTATTTTTTTCAGAGGCTGCAAAATTTGTTGGTCAAGATGAAAAAAAGTATAAGAAATATTTCATTGAATATACTGGTTACAGGCCAGAGCTTTATGAATTTATCAAAAAAGAGTTGTACGGAAAATATAAATTGGCCATAATATCTAATCAAATAGAATCTTGGTTTGAGCCAATTATCAAAGAAGAAAAACTTAATGATTTGTTTGGCACAATCATAACTTCTTATGGAGCAGGAGTAGCTAAGCCAGAAAAGGATATATACCTCAAAGCTTTAGACGCTTTGAAATTGTCAGCTTCAGAGTGTATTTATATAGATGATAGACCTAAGAATTTAGAGCCAGCTGCCTCTTTGGGTATGAAAACTATTTTGTTTTCTAGCTTTGATCAATTTAAAATTGATTTACAAAAATTATTATGACCTCACAAAAACTGATTAAAGAATTAAAAAAACATTCATCATCAGAGCGTAAAAAATCGAATGAGTGGTTTTTCAAGACTGGGCCGGGTGAGTATGGAGAAGGGGACAAGTTTATAGGAGTACGTGTCCCTGATATTCGTAAGGTAGCTCGTCAATTTTTGGATTTGGATTTCAAAGAAATCAAAAAGCTTATTGATTCTCCAATTCATGAAATACGTTTGGCAGCTATTTTGATTTTGGTAGAAAAAAATAAAATAGCCCTTAAAAACAAAGACGCCAAGACTCAAAAAAAGATTTTGGATTTTTATATAAAAAATAGAGCACAGGTAAACAACTGGGATTTGGTAGACTTGTCAGTTCATAGGATTATAGGTCAGGCAATTTTAGACGGTATAATTTCCAAAGATATTTTGTATAAATATGCCAAGAGTAAAATTCTTTGGGAAAGAAGATTCTCTATTGTAGCTACAGCTATGTTTATTAGCAAGGGCGATATTGATGATTGTCTTAAGCTATCAAAGAATCTTTTAAACGATAAGGAGGATCTGATGCATAAGGCAGTTGGTTGGATGTTGAGAGAATCCTGGAAAAAAGACGCTGTTAGGGTAGAAAAATTTTTGATAAAAAATTACAGCAAACTTCCTCGGACAACGCTACGTTATACTATTGAGCGTATGCCCCAAGCCAAAAGAAAAAAGTTTTTAAAAGGTGAGTTTAAATAAATGTCACAAGAAATAATTTTTGGTGAAAAAGTAAGTGGTGTAGAATATGTAAGTAGATTAGGAGCTTATTTTATTGTTTTTGATAATAAAAAAATTGCCTTGATTAGGACAAGCAAAGGTTATTTTTTGCCTGGAGGTGGTATTGATGATGGTGAGTCACATGATAAGTGCTTGAGAAGGGAGGCCTTGGAAGAATTGGGTTGGGAAATAGAAGTGGGGGAATATTTAGGCAATGCCAAAAACTATTTTTTTGCTCCGCGCACTAATAGTTATACAATTTTAGATGGGTATTTTTATTTGGCCAAAAAGATTAGAAAATCAGCTGAGCCTATAGAAGAGGATCATAAACTGATATGGCTTGATTATAAAGAGGCTATTGATAAGATGTGGCTACCCAGTCAGGCCTGGGCAATTGAATGAGCTTATAAAAAAATCTCTCAGTAATGAGAGATTTTATAGATTATTTATCATTTGAGTAAATAGTATCTTGTCTTGTTGGCTGGTAGTTTTTAGTTTTTCATCTAGCTCCATCAAGTGTCTATAAATTTTTTTTAGCTGATCCATTTCATATTTTTGGGACTGCTTGAGTATTTTGTCAGCTATCATATTTGGCAGTTTGAGTGCTTGGGCTATAGCTCCACTATGGGTGGCCTGTCTGCTCAATGATTTTGTCTGAATAATGAGTCTAAATTGCCGTATAATCATAGTCAGGATGTATTGTGAGTTTACGCCAGCATTGAGCTTTTCTTCTATTAGTTTGAGGGCTAGGCTCTTGTCTTTGTTGCCCAGGGCGTCTATTAGAGTAAATATATTATCATCTATCTTGGCTTGAACCAAAGTCTTGACATCTTCATCTGTGATTTCAGACTCTACATAGTTTACTAGTTTGGATATTTCTTGATTGAGTTGCCAGAGATCATTGCCCACATAATTGACCAAAAGATTTAGGGCAGATGGCTTGATAGTTTTATCAGCTTTTTTTATTTGACCCAATATCCATTTGTTTAGTTCACTGGGACTGAGCTTGTTGAACTCCTCGGCAAATTTGAATTTATTTAAAGCTTTGTATAGCTTGGTTCTACTATCAGCTTTGCCAGCCTGCCAAAAGACAATGTAGTTTTCTTCGGGGGTATCTTTTTGTTTTTTCAAAAAATCTATTAGACTGTCTTGCCAATCTTTTAATTTTTTATTGTCAAAAATATTTTTTACTACTACCAATTTTTTGTCTGCCAAAAAACCCATAACAGAAATAGCTTGAAAAAAATCATCAGCCTTGATTTCTTGACCATCAAGGTGTTGTATATTGTGTCCGCCAGGGTCAATTTTTTCTCTAAATTTATTGACAATGGCTTCAATTTTTTGGCCGGCCCGAAATGAATCTTCGCCGTGGTAGAAAAAAATCATAAGTTTTCCAATTTGCCCCAGTTTTTACCAATCTCTATGTCGGCTATCAAAGGTACTGGTAGTTTGTATATGTTTTCCATTGTTTCTCGGACAAACTTTGCTACCTTTTTTAGGTCTGATTTTGGTACCTCTAGGACAAGTTCATCGTGAACTTGTAAAACCATTTTAGACTTAGAACTTACTTTTGGCAAGCCCTGATGTATTTTTATCATTGCCAGTTTCATCAAATCAGCGGCCGTGCCCTGAAGAGGCATATTTATAGCCATTCTTTCAGCAGACGCTCGGAGCATTGGCATAGATGAATTGATATCTGACAGATAGCGCCTTCTACCAAAGATAGTTTGAACATAGCCATGTCTGTGGGCAAATGATTTTGTTTTGTTTATATAATCTTTTATTTTTTTATAAACAGTAAAATATTTTTCTATAAATTCTTTGGCTTCATTTCTGTTCATGTCAGTTCTCTGGGAAAGTCCCAGTGAGCCTAGACCATACAAGATTCCAAAATTAACTTCTTTGGCAGTACGGCGTATTTCTTTGGTGACTTTATCTAGGTTTATCTTATGTATTTCGGCCGCAGTTCTAGCATGAATATCTTCACCTTCTTTAAAACTTTTTATCATTTTGGGGTCTTGAGATATAGAAGCAGCCAAGCGCAACTCAATTTGTGAATAATCAGCGCAAAGAAGTACATTGTTTTGTGGTGCTACAAAAGCCTGCCTTATTTTTCTACCCAAAGCAGTTCGTATTGGTATATTTTGTAAGTTTGGATCAGAGGATGATAGGCGGCCGGTTGTAGTCACCGTTTGATTGAAGCTAGTATGTACTCGGTTGGTTTTTGGATTGACCAATTCGGGCAAGGCTTGAATATAGGTAGATTGTAGCTTGGTCAATTCTCTATACTCAGATATCAAAGGAATAATTGGGTGAGCATCTTTCATTTTTTCTAACTCAGAAGCAGCGGTAGATAGCCCAGTTTTTGTTTTTTTTATACCAGCCACTGATATTTGTAGATCTTCAAACAATATTTCTTTTAGCTGTTTTGGTGAAGAAATATTGAATTCCCGTCCAGCTAATTTATATATTTTATTACTCAGTTTTGTGATGTCTTTGGCAAAAGTTTTGGCCATTTCTGCCAAAAATTTTGTATCTAAGCTAATACCAGTGAGCTCCATATCGGCCAAGACTGGTATAAGTGGTAGCTCCATTTTTTGCATTAGTTCAAAGTTTTTGTTGCTTTCAACTATTGGCAAAAGTTTTTGATAAAGTCTAAAAGTAATATCTGCGTCTTCTGCTCCGTACCAGGCCAATTTATCCATTGGAATTTGTCGGACGTCAATTTCTTTTTTCTTTTTTGGTGCTTCTTCTAGCAGGTCTATCAATTTTAATTTTTTGTAGCCAAGGTAACTAAATGATAATTCTTCCAACCTTAAACCTCGACTTGGATTTATTAAGTAAGCAGCTATTAGGGTATCAAATTCTAAACCTTGTAGATTTATAGATATATTTTTTAGTACCTTGTAATCAAATTTTATATTATGACCTATTTTTTTTATTTTAGGATCTTCAAAAATAGTTTTAAGTTTTTCAACAGCAAGTTTATTTAACTTTTTGTCACTCATATCCAAAAAGAAGGCCTCATTTTTTTTCCAAGAAAATGAAATGCCCAAAATATCGTCATTTATTACATCCAAGCCAGTTGTCTCTGTGTCAAAACAAAATATTTTTTGTTCTTTTAATTTTTTATAAAAATCTTCAAAGCTTTTTTCATCTTTTACAAATGTATAATTGGCGCCATCTTTTTTTATGCTATCTTTTTCAGCATTAGTGTTTGTATTTTTGTGTGGTATTTTGTCCAGTAGTGATCTGAACTCTAGTTCTTGGAAAATTTCATAAACCTCTTCTGGGTCAAACTCAGAAAATTCTGCTTTTTCAAGACTCCATTTTATGGGAACGTCAGTAACTATAGTTACTAAATCTTTACTTTCAAAAGCTTCCTTTTTTTGTTCAAGTAAAAGTTTTTTAGTTCTTTCTTTTATATCAGCCTTATCTATTTTCTCATATAAGTTTTCCAGAGAAGAAAATTCTTTGATCAAATCAGCCGCTCCCTTAGCACCTATTCCTTTGACACCTTTGATGTTATCGGACGTATCTCCCTGAATAGCTTTGAGATCAATAAGTTGTTCGGGCTTCAAGCCATAGCGTTCTTTGATGGCAGATATGTCATAAGTAATAGTATCATTGACTCCGCGTTTTAAGGTAAATACTTTGACCCTGTCATTGACTAGTTGCAAGGCATCCAAATCTCCGGTGACTATAGTTGTTTCTATGTCTTTGTATTTTGTATATGCTTGCTTGGATATTGTGCCTATCACATCATCTGCTTCAAAGCCCTCTTTGGTGAGTATGGGTACATTGAAGGCCTCCAACACTTCATAAGTCAAGGGTATTTGATCATAAAATTCATCAGCTTGTTTTATTCTTTGAGCTTTGTAATCTTTATATTGTTCATGACGAAATGTTTTGGCAGCTAGATCAAAAGAAGCAATTATATAATCAGGTTTTAGTTCTTTGATTATTTTCATAAGTAGGGAGGTAAAACCAAAAACAGCATTGACCATTGTACCGTCTTTTGTCTTGAGCGGTGGCACAGCATGCCAAGCCCTATGAAGTAGTGCGTGACCATCTATTATTACCAATTTTCTTTGTTTTTTGGGCATATTTTATTATTTTTACTTGTCTTAATAATATCATTTTTATAACTTAAAACCAAGCATTCTCGGGTTGACTTTTTGTCTATTTCTTGTATAATACTTATGTTTTATTAAGCGAGTGTAGTTCAGTTGGCTAGAACGTTTCCTTGCCAAGGAAAAGGTCGCCGGTTCGAATCCGGTCACTCGCTCCATTTATCACAACTAAGCCGGCGTGGTGGAATTGGTAGACACGCAGGACTTAAAATCCTGTGCCCGTAAGGGCGTATCGGTTAAAGTCCGATCGCCGGTACCAGGATTTGTAATTCAGCTTTTTTGGCTGTTTTTTTATTTGCCTTCGTTTGTTTGGAGGTATATAATAAAAATATCTGGAAGCGTACGTTCTATCATGGAGGAGGGTGAGCATGTCTCGTAGAATTACAGAGGTCAAGGGTCTCAGCAAAACAACTTTGGATAAAGCCAGAAGACAAATTCAGCAAATAGAAAAAAGGAATCCCCACAAAGGCCAAGTATTGGTTCCTAGAAAAGAAGATCCGCATGTCAAATATGAACGACTACTACGCCAAGCTCAGAATACGGGTCGCATTGACGGCCCATTTCGTTGTTGTACCTGCGGTTCTCGCTATTTGATCAGGGAAGACGCTACTGGTTGTTGCAGGCCATCATGAGACAAACACAAAATCCCGCCTAGCGGGATCTTTTATTTGTTGAAAAATATTTGTGGAGGCCACGGGCGGAATCGAACCGCCGAATAGAGGTTTTGCAGACCCCTGCCTTACCACTTGGCTACGTGGCCACGGAAAACAAATTTAACAGATTTTTTTATTTTAAGCAAGCCTTATTTTCTTTAGTTCTTTGAGGCACAAAGTGTGCATTTTTTTGTTGGCCACTAGTATATTTTTGGCGTCAATTGTCCATTTTTT